>JBBDSY010000079.1:0-103407 GCA_040904705.1 Nitrospirales bacterium
AATCACAGCCTCAAGCCCTCTAATCATTACCCACAAATTCTTCAGAGGAGCCAAAGATTTTTTGTTGCACGGGCTGAGTCATCCCGATGCCCGTATCTCTCACGGCAAACCGAACAGTTCCCACAGGAGCTTGAGGACTCAGATTGAAACTTGCTGATTCCTTTCCCAATCTGCCGGACACGGCTGGACCAACCGCAGTCAGCCATGCGACCTCGACCACGATAGATCCCTCGTTCGTAAATTTGAGGGCATTCGAAATATAATTGCACAAAATTTGTCGCAACCGGTGCGGATCACCAAACAGATGGCGAGGAATATCAGTGGCAACATACGCCGCCAAATCCACCCCCTTTTGAAAGGCTCGCTCAAAAAACAACTCCACGACCTCTTCGACTAAGACCAATGGATTGAACCCGATATGTTCCAAGGCCATATGGCCGGACTCAATTTTCGAAAAATCTAAAATGTCATCAATAATAGCAAGCAACCCTTCCCCGGATTTCCGAATAATGGTGGTACATTCCTGCTGCTCGACATCCAATGACGAATCCAGCAACAATTCCGCCATCCCAATCACACCATTCAGTGGGGTTCGAATTTCATGACTCATCGTGGCAAGGAACGCCGCCTTCGCTCGGGTAGCTGCTTCGGCTTTAACTAATGCTTGATCTAATTCAGTATTTTTCGTTTCCAACATGTCGGCGAACGCTGACAGTTCTTCTGTCGCGCATTTTCGCTCAGTGATATCCACCCCGTAGCCATGAAGGCATCCCAACTCAGGATGGGGAGAAAAGGTCCAAGAAAAGTGCTTCTCTCCAACTTGTACCTCGATATTGGTCACAAGATCACCATGGCCCAAACAACGGGCCACCAGGTCTGGAAACCTTTCCGGCAAGGCCCTCGTAAACCCATCTTGGTCGATTGAGGATTCTTCCATTAAGCGCACCATGGAAGGGTTCGCATACAGCAGATGGCCCGCCCCATCGACCTCAATAACAGGGAAAGGATTTTCTTCGGGGAAAGTGGCTAAACGACGAAATTCTTCTGCCAATTGTATTTCCGTGCTTAAATCACGAAACATCAAGAGGAATTCTGTGGCTCCACTATCTTCTACGGCCATCCCCTTTAGTTCCACCCAACACCGGGTTCCTTGACGACAGTGCAAACGGGCACGAGGAAGCCAGAGCATTTTTTTTTCCTTAAGTCCCTGTAGGAGTACCTGTCCGCTCGTCAATTCCTCCCCGTCAAATTCTGCTCCATCGAAGATTTCTTCAAAAGCCATAGGACTCGGACAGACCACACCCCAACCCAACAACCGGGAACCGGCCACATTCATATGCGTGACCGCCCCATCCTGATTGACTAAACACACGCCTACCATCAACCCATCCCATAAATATTGAAAAAGACTTGGAGGATTCCAGGTCATGAGGTCACCAACTCCTGGAGATCGAGAGAATACTCGGTCGGGTTCAACACCTTGACAATACTGATATCCTGCCCCAGATTGGCATCTTGAGATAAATCGCACAACTGCGGCACCTTAAGCGTCGTTGCATCAGAACCGCGAAAGATTTTCACCTGCGGTTTCAGGCCGATTTCCGGATGTTGCTTCATGACCACGGCCTGCTCACCGGTAGAAAGTTGCACCACTGTCCCAACTGGAAAGACACCAAAGACTCGAATCATGGCCTCAATATAGGGAGTAGAGAGCTTCCCCTTCTGCGCGTTTTGATACAATCGGCGAATCGCCAACGCTGCAGGCAACGCTCCTGAAGGTCCACCACGCGTGATCAACTCGTCAAAGTAATCCACGATGCCTAAGAGTTGTCCAGATTCCGAAAGCAGGTCCCCACCGACTCCCTCGGGATACCCGGAGCCATCTTGATAGGCATGATGCTCACTCACCATCCGCACAATGTCTGAAGAAAATTGCGCATGCCGCTTCAGCAAAGCTACACCCATCATGACATGCTTCTGCAGCAACACCGCATCGCATCTTCCCTCCCAATGGGCTTTCACAACATTCTCCGGTAAACGCATATATCCAACGTCATGCAACAATCCGGCAACTCCAAGATTTTCCAGGACTCCTTCATCCCATCCTAATTGGAACCCAACCAGAATCGAGTACACTGCCGTATCCACCACATGCGCGTATAAAGTTTTATCGATTTTTTTCAGAGAATCGATGAGTAATATTTCCGCCACCAATGCAGGATTGGCGAGCGTCTTCTGAACAAGCGCTTGGGCTGTTGTACGAGCCACGGGCTGAGAAATGGGTTGCCCGGTCTTCACACCCTCAAAGGCTCCTTCCACCGCAACCACGGCCGCCTCCCGCAGCTGTACCACTTCCTCTCGTTCCCCTACCTCATCTGGATAGGCTTCTGGATCGGAAGACGATTCTGAGGTAAGGGAAACCGACGCTCGTTCATAAGTTGTCGAACCATCCTTCTCATTTGGAGTAATGGGCTTGTCCGTTAGTGCATCCGCTGTTCCGGCTTCATCAAGTCCTGATTCCTCTCCTGTAGAAACTCCCACACCCAGGACCGTATCTATTTCCACCTCTCGAATACCGGAACTCATAAGTTGTTGGACCTCACCTGGGGACTTCAGCAAACGACGGTGGACAAAAAATGGCGATTTCCACCACGAATCGAGAATACGAACCAGAAACATTCCTGGGCGTAATTGAGTGGTTTGGATTCGTTGCAGAGTATTGGTAGAGACAGTAGGAGTTGGCTGGGACACACTAGACATTGCACATCACCGCTTCAGCGTTCATAACCGAGGGCAGAACACCTTACCCTTGCTGAACACCTCTGGGAAGAAAGGGATGATGGCTGAATGCGGCACACAACATTTTGCTTCCATAAGCCCGCAGACAGCCAGGGACCAAGAAAAGAAATTTATGCTGGCGCACAACTGGAAACCGGATTGCTCTTGGGAATTTCCTCAATGGTTTGATATGTGGGAATCATTTTCCCAATATTGGCCAAATCTAAGACCTGCTTCACATACGTTTGCGGGTTCATCAGATAAAAGGAAATTTTTTTATTCTTAAGATTTTGATGGGAGATGACTAAAAGCCCCAAGGCAGAGCTGTCCACAAATGTCACCTTTCCCAGATCCAGGACAACAGGATTTCCCGTTTCAACGGCTGAATCGATCGCGTCCTTAAACGTCTTTCTTGCGCCAAAATCAAACCGTCCATCCAAGCGAAGAATGTTACGGCCATTAACCGCATCTAGTGTGATGTTCATGCCCCTCCCCTTTTAGACTTTCATAGCAGAATACTTTAGGCCTCGCTATGACTCAAAAATTAGTAATTCTCTATAACCTGTTATTCGTATCGGTTTCACATCCACAAAAGTTGAGAACACTCAGGTGAAAAAAGACATAAAGAGGGTAGAATGTAATATGCGAGGTTTACCTGTTATCTCGCCATTGAATCCTAGCTTGTCCCTTTTCTCCCAACTCCATACATTCACATTTCACTGCTTTCGTATCCTGTTTGGCTCCTCACCCCTTGCATTGATCTATTAAGATTTCGCCTGCAACCCCACATGAGATTCAAACTCTGCTTCAATGCGATTGGCTTGCGTGGAGCTGTTATACAACACGAGATTCCGAAGATGTTGGGCACTTTCAGCACCGATCAATTTCGTGAGCTGGATACCTAATCGATGGGATTCGGTCCGTATCACCACACCCTGAGCCTCAATGGTGGGACCACCCTGCCCTCCATCGAGGTATAGAAACACCAAACAGGGTGTGCGCTCAGGCAAGGCCGCGTCACAACGCAGCGACAGACCATTAAAGCTGACATTATCCAATTTGCATTGGATCACCACATTCTCTTCTGTGCGCAATTCGACATGTACGGCTACCTGTACCCGCGTAAACTCTCGATGATTCTCTTCAATATGCATGGAGCACCTTCCTTTTTGTAGCAAAAAGCCATTAAATCGTTAGGCGTGAAGTGTAAGGCGTGGAGGATCAATGAATCCCAAGAAAGAAAAGAACAAAGCCGGCCTTCACGATTTTAATATTAGGCTTCCCACAAAATTTTTTATTCTTGACGATTTGCCTTTCATCACTTTCGTTTCATGCTTCCCGTCTTCTCACCTCTTCAAAGCCGTTATCGCTGGAGAAAAGGACCGGCCGATTTTGGCAAGGAAATACAAGCTCACTCCTTCGCCGCATCCCCAGAATCCGAAACTGGCTGTGGATCAGGGCCACCACCGTGGGAAAAGAATGCTGGCAAGACCAGAAACCACCGAGCTGAAGTTCCCACCAATGCTATTCGTCAATTCATAGGTGACATCCAAATAGCCCTGTTCCGGCCCACCAACCGGTTCACGGGAACGATCACAGTTGCGACGGCTTGAGAAAATTGACGAGACCCGCACAGGAACTCGTGCCCGTCCATACTCCAGATATTTCCACTTTCCCGTGAAAGGCCCCTCGCCAGGCCCAATGGAGGCCGGCAGAGCGCGAGCATGATTATCCAAGTTCAACATCGTCAGCCGGGTTAAATCAGTAATTTCTAAATGTTCCTCCTGATGAAATTGCCTGTGCATTTTCCCTATGTATTCTTTACCCGATAACATGATGTCTCACTCACCTCGACTCGTTCATACTGATCATCGATATTCAGCGTGGTTTCTGATCCTCCTAAGAACAGATATCCCTGAGGATCTAAAATTTTACGAATGTTCTGTAAAATATTTTTTTTCGTACCCATATCGAAATAAATCATGACGTTGCGGAGAAACACGATATCCATAGTGGGAAATGGCAACCATGGCCCGGCCAGGTTCATACGTTGAAAACGAATCCGTCGACGAAGATCCTCTAGAACCTGCCACTCCACCCCGTTTTTTGTAAAATATTTGCTGAGCAACGACGAAGAAAGACCTCGATGAACTTCCAGCTGACTGTATTTACCTTCTCGACATTTGGCGAGCATCGCTTCAGAAATATCCGTGGCTATAAATTGAAGCTCCCAATTCATCAGTTCAGGGAAATGCTCCAATATCGTGAACAGAACGGAATAGACCTCTTGCCCACTCGAACTGGCTCCACACCACATGTTTAAACGCTTTGATGTGCCTTTCCGATCGATAATCTTAGGAAGGAGTTGATCCCGCAGGGCTTGAAAGGGAGTCAGGTCTCGAAAAAAACTCGTTTCATTCGTGGTCATGGCTTCGACCACCTGGTTATGCAAAACTCCAAATGGAGCCGGTCGCAATTTCCGTGCAAGGTCAGTTACAGACGCCAACCCCTCGCTTTTAGCAAGAGGCTCCAACCTGGATTCCACCAGATAGGCCTTTTCCGGTTCCAACACAATAGCCGAGTGTGTCCGTACCAAAGCGCGGATATAGTCCAAGTCATTTGGACTCAAAGCAGATTCTGGCATCCTGTTCATATCCGTATTATTGACTTCAAAAAATCGGAGTCCATCCGATCGAAATCGGCATTACACTGCAATTTCCACTCACCCCGCCTCAATTAACATAAACTCCTTCATGATTGGACTGCGGTCGTTCCAACTTTTGGCAGTGAGGTTCTCATTTCCACCAAATCAATTCGAAGAGATTAGGAAGATTTGCCAATGAAGCTCATAGCTTCCTTCCTTTTCTGATAATCACCAGATGCTAATGAAATGAAACCATTTTTAAGTGGGCAAGAATTGCCGAGGGAATATCCGTCAGGGGAAGAATTTTATCGACCCCTCCCGCCTTAATCGCCTCCTTCGGCATCCCGAACACGACGCAAGATTTCTCGTCTTGCGCAATATTAAACGCGCCCGCCTTTTTCATCTCCAACATACCAGCCGCGCCATCGTTACCCATGCCAGTGAGAATCACCCCGACACTGTTTCCTCCGGCATATTTGGCCACAGAGTGAAACATCGGATCCACCGCCGGCCGGTGTCGATTCACCGGAGGCTCTTGGTTCAGAGTGACATAATATTTTGCTCCACTCCGCCGCAGTTCCATATGATAATTTCCTGGAGCTAAGAGCGCCTGCCCGGAAATCACACTATCCCCTTCTTGCGCTTCCTTGACGTGAATGGGGCAGAGCTCATCCAACCGATTCGCAAAGGTTTTGGTAAAATGTTCGGGCATATGCTGTGTCATCAGAATTGGTGGAGTATTGGGGGGCAACACTTCCAACAGTTCTCGAAGAGCTTCCGTGCCACCAGTTGAAGAGCCAATGGCTATGATCGAATCCGTCGTTTTTATCATCGCTGATTGTGCCGCTAAGGCTTTGATACGCTCGGAGCAATCGGCTGGAGGCGTACGCTTTTTCACAGTGGATTGAGCGGCAATTTTGACTTTACTTATTATCTGACTGGAAAGTTCTGCGAGACCATGTTGGATATCGACGGTCGGCTTAGTCACAAAGTCCACAGCCCCGGACTCCAAAGCCTGCATCGTGGTCGCGGCACCTTGTTCGGTCAAAGAACTCACCATCACCACAGGCATTGGACGTCCCGCCATGAGTTTTTGTAAAAATGTCAGCCCATCCATCTTCGGCATTTCCACATCAAGAGTCAGAACATCCGGATTCAAGGTCTTAATTTTATCACGCGCCACATAGGGATCGGGTGCAGCCCCAACAACTTCGATTTCCGGATCCTCAGACAAAATTTTGGTCATGACCCCACGAATCAACGCTGAATCATCGACGATTAATACTCGAATTTTTTTTCCATTCATCGCCATCTCCTCATAAAGTTAGGAGTAAGTAGTAAGGAGTGAGGAGTAAAAACATTCGTAGCCTTCTCCTTACTCCTCACTCCTTACGCCTCACGGTAATTCAAAAGAGTGTCACCTCTGACTGCACCGGAGCTTGTTGCAATTTCGCTTGATACTGCCCCTCCTCCACTGCAATGGATTGCGCCACAACCCGGTCTAATTTCTTCAATAACACTTTCCCGGAGTCGGTAAAAAAATACACTTTTCGAGGGCAAACATCGCCCACATTGGCCTTCAGGAGAGGAACACCCTCCCTTTCCAAATAATCGAGGGCCCAAGCCGCGTTTTTTGCGCCAATGTCGATGGTTCCATCATAAATTTTTCCTCCACCAAACACCTTGGCTTCAAGGCGATTTTTTTTTCCTCCACGATTCAAAATTTCGTTGATCAACATCTCCATCGCGAAACTGCCATAACGCCCGGAGTCAGCCCAATTATCATGTCCCTCATTGTTCGAGGGGGCCGCCAGCATAAAATGATTCATGCCGCCAACGTTGACAAAAGGATCACGCAGACACACGGAAATACATGAACCCAAGACGGTATACACGACCTTGGGCTCCTCACTCACGAAATATTCCCCAGGCAATATTACGGCCACTTCATACGGAAAACGCGTATCCTGCATCCGGCGAATATGTCCAAATTCCATGAGACTCGTTGCTGACGACATTACCAATATCTTTTCTTCAGTATTTCCCTAATATCTTTCGTAAGGCGTAAAGCGGAAGGGGTCAGGCGAGAAAAACTTTCCTTTTGCCGATCTTTTCGCTTCACGCCTGACGCCTTACGCTTCCGGTTTTCGGTAGATCGTTGGCTTCACATACGTAAACTGATGGTCAATCCACTGCAGGCTTTCCGAATGCCCAATAAAAAGATATCCTCCCGGACGAAGGTACCGAAAAAATTTCCCCATGAGCGTAGCCTGGGTAGGTCGATCGAAATAGATCATGACATTACGGCAAAAGATGACATCTAATGGGGTTTTAATGGGAAACGCCGGCGCCATTAAATTGATGCGACGAAAGGCAATCATCTCGGCCAGATGATGTCGCACTTTTAATTTCCCCACCTGTTCGCCTTTACCACGAAGAAAATGGCGACGCACGACATCCGGCGGTAATTGAGCCACTCGCTCATTGTCATAAATTCCTGATGCCGCTTTGGCAAGGACCCGCGTAGATATATCCGATGCCAAAATTTTGATGTCCCATCGGGTAAAATCGGGAATTCCATCTTTCAACGTCATGGCGATCGTATACGGCTCTTCTCCTGAAGAAGAAGCCGAGGACCAAATACGTAGCGTGCGAGTAGCCTGGAATTGGGGAAGCACCTGCTCTAGAAGAAAATCAAAATGAACCGGCTCACGGAAAAAATCGGTTTTATTTGTCGATATCAGGTCGACAAGCTGAGTGAGTTCTTCTTCCCCACCTTCCCCGCTCACCCGATCATAATAAGCCTGATAGGAAGGGAGCTGTAACTCCCGCAATCGCTTTCCCAGACGGGACGTCAGCAAAGATTTTTTGGGGGCATCAAGTTTAATCCCCACTTGTTGATAAATCAGGGATTGAAATTGCTCAAATTCTTTATCGGTGAGGGTCGCACTCATTGTGATGTCCTATGAAAATGATTGATAAAAAGTGCGAAATCTGAAATGAGCTTCCTTGCAACTAGAGAACTCTCCTCGTAAGGTGTGAATCGTCAATCGTCCGGCAGTAAAGACCCTTGGGTTCCCTCCTTTTCGCCTTACTCCTTACGCGTTACCTTCCTCTAACTGGAAACCAATAAAACAACATGAGATACACGCCATAGGCGGTCAGGAGAGTACCGCCAAACGTCCACTGTAAAAGATGACCAAGTTTGCGATGGATTGTCACACCAGCCACCATCGCCCCCGCGCCAATGCCATGTCGCAAGCGACGGATTCCCATCACCATATTAGTCCCACCCAGACCTAGGGTCGTGATGGCCAACCCTGTATGCACAAGAAGCAACGGAAGATAGAGCGACCAATACTGTTCAGGTGAACCCCCAAAATGATCACGACCGAACATCAGTTGTTTGGTCACATACGCGATCAGCCAAATACCGACCATCGTGCAGGCAATCGTCATCCATTTTCTATGGGACGCGACATCGTGCCGCTTCGCGGCTTGCACTCCCAGGAAGGTCATTCCATAGGCCACCGTCATCCCAACCAATACCACTCCCCATAACAGATCCGTTATTCGCATATATGAGGTCCACCAGGAAGGCAAGTCGCGCGCACCCTTCACAGAAACATGCTTCAGGAGCGCATATACCAGGAGGTCAGACAGCCATCTCGCGCACAAGCCTCCATACTCGATACCTATCGGCAGATGCTCTAGGGGAAATAAGACGCGAACACAAATTTTATTTCTTGGAAGGAATCTGAAGGGAAAAAGACGTGGGAGGCGAGGAAGGAACGAGGGACAAAAAAATGGCGTGAGCAGCTTATACACCACCCACGCCACCTGAAGGACTTCGTCCTAAGGGATCGAATTATTTCAGTCTGACAACAATGGCTCCCATAAAGTCACCCTTCTTCCAATCTTTTTTCGTGGTTTTGGGGTGTGTTACGGTAGTCGGCGCCGCTATCAACCCCAGACCATATAATGACGCAACCGTTTCTTCACCACGATGAACCCATCTGATCAGACTGGGACCCATTATTTCACAAGGAGATCGACAATCTCATTCCAGTTTTTCAGTGTGCCAATGATCGTCGGCTCTCCGAGCTGAACATTGAATTTATCCTCCCGAACCTTTCTCAACTCAATAACTAAATTATTAAAATCAATCAAGTTATTAGTTTCAAATATGGTCAAGAAATCCACGTCTGAAATCCCGGTGGAATGGTACAATTTCCGTTTGACTTTTTCTAAATACGCCACCGTGGGAATTGTATGCTCTTTCATCAGCGCCACACGTTCTTCTTTGGACAGGTTCCACCATTCGGCATTTTTCCGTATGGGGATCATAATCGCATAGGTAGACGGATCTCCTTCGTATTTCGCCCCTTTCAGTTTTTCCAATAATTCCGGAAAATCCGGGGCATAATTCAGCTTCTTGGTCACTCCACTGATGGTGTATTCCAAATCTAAATGCCGGCCGAGGCGGGTACTCCAGAGTTGAGTCAGTAATTGCTGATTGGCTTTGAGGTCGGCGGAATGCAGGCGAAGCATAAAATGAGAGTCCGTCGTCAACCCATAGGTCCAATAGCCATCCACGGTGACCTGATTTTTGGTTGATTCCAATAAGGATTTCGCCTCCTCCCCTCCTTTTTGCCTTTCTTCCACCGACAAATTTCCCCAGTCTTCATCCAGCTCAAACAGAGCAAAGGTGCCATAAGTCGGACCATCGGCCGCCCAGGACATGCCAGACAAACCACACTGCACTACCGCGAAGAACACCAGGGATACGAATGCGCGCATAAACTTCTCTCCTTTTTTTAAATTATGGAACGTCTTGGGGTTTTTGTTGTGGGGTAAGGGATTCGCTGCCAATCATTCATGAAATTATCGGACAGATTATATCTTAGGTCAAGGAAGAAAATTGAGGGATTAAACAAAAGACCATAGGTTCAATCCTTTACCCACTAGGCAGACCCATACCCGGGGAGTTTCAGCCGGAGATTTTTCAGGATAGAAGGGAAGGCAGAAGAGGAGAAAGGCGAGGAAAGCATTTAAGCCATCCCAGCCTCTCCTCAAGAAACTGTTCGTAAAACTTTATTATCTCAGTCGCACCACAATGGCTCCCATTAAATCACCCTTCTTCCAATCTTTTTTGGTGGTTTTGGGGTGCTTGTTATGACAATCGGCACAGCTTTCCACGATAGCATAATCGGCCGACATCCCAATGGTGACCCCGCCATCTTCGGCGGTAATCATATTGACCTTGCCTTTGGCCAATTCAGCCAACATCTCCTTTTCCTTGCCACTTTTTGGAACATTCGATGCAAAAAGTGGTTCGGTCCCTACCAGCGAGAGTTCAAATTCTTTAATTTCCTTGCCTAACTCCTTAATGAATTGAGCTGGAAGCATAATGGAATGATCCTCTTTCACCCAATTTTCCTTGGGGGTCACTCCCGCTTTTCCGGCATTAGCAATCACACCTTTGACATACACCGTCCTGGCAGCCTTAGAAGTGGCCAGGATGTACTTGGCCGCCATTTCCTTGGCCGCGTCTGCGGCTAGACCGATCGGCGCTTCCAAAGCGAAGCCAAGACCTAACATGACAAACATGAGTGAAAATGCTGCCCATTTCCTCATAACCATCCTCCTCTTAAAGTGTAGGGAAACATCATGCAAATGAATCCGACACGGTTATGGGAGATTCAACATTCCCGCCACAACCAAGTCCAAACACAATGTTAATAAACGCTCTCATGGAATTCTCCTAAGATTTTCGGAAACATTTGGCTCCAACTTTAGGTGAAAAATTCACAGTGGTTGAAGTGGAAGTCACGATCTCCCTCTTTGCCTAGCTCCAATTTATGAGCAGTCGCCTAAAATTCCTCAAAGAAATCGTCGTCACTTTTCCGCTGCCCGTGCCCATTGCTGCTGCCGACACTCACTGGTTGCGGGATTGAACGTGCGGATCCCGTTTGACCCCGGCTTGCAGCCTTTGAAGATTTTCTTACCGAGGCTGCTTTATTCGCCGAACGAGTCGAAACATTTTCGATGGTGGGAGCCCTCTGAGGATCCGGAGATCCTTCTTCTTCATTCGTCTTAAAAAAGGTGACCTGTTCCAACAAGGCTTCGGCTTGTTGCTTCATGGATTGGGAGGCGGATGTCGCCTCCTCCACGAGGGCCGCATTTTGTTGCGTGCCCTGATCCATTTGCATCACGGCTTTATTCACTTGATCTATGCCGCTGGCCTGTTCCTGCGAGGCCGCGCTGATTTCGGCAATAATGTCCGTCACCCGCTTCACCGAGTTGACGATCTCAGAGAGGGTTTGCCCCGATTGATTCACGAGGGCACTACCATCACCCACTTTCTCCACCGATTCATTGATGAGAGTTTTGATTTCTTTAGCCGCTGTGGCGGAACGTTGCGCCAAATTGCGCACTTCCGAGGCGACCACCGCAAACCCTCTGCCTTGCTCACCGGCCCGAGCCGCTTCGACCGCCGCATTCAGGGCCAGAAGATTTGTTTGGAACGCGATCTCATCGATCACGTTGATAATATCCGCAATCTTCTTACTGCTTTTGTTGATTTCATCCATGGCGTTGACGGCTTTATCGGTGACCGCGCCACCCTTTTCGGCCACTTCCCGTGCTGTGACGGCCAATTGATTCGCCTGCTTAGCATTATCGGCGTTTTGCTTGATGGTGGAGGTCATCTCTTCCATCGAGGCACTGGTCTCTTCTAACGCTCCGGCTTGGGCCGACGTGCGTTGAGACAGATCCTCATTGCCCTGTGAAATTTCCCTGGTGCCTGTGGTAATTGCCGATACGGCCGATTTCACGGACTGAACCACTTCACCGACTCGATCGAACATCGCATTAAAGGATTCCCCGGTTCGTCCAATTTCATCTCGGCTAACCACTATAGTCCGTGCCGTGAGATCTCCTTCCTTGGCTTTTCCGGCCATCGCTTCTAATTCCTTCATGGGCTTGACCACAAATTTTGACAGCAGTAAAAACAACATGACCATCGTGACCAAACCAACCGCTATAATTCCCGCATACATGTTATTCAGATTACTATTGAGGTGCGCCATAGGCGCATCCATGGGAATTTGTACAGATACAGCACCCAACATATCGCCTACCTGCTTCCCCTCATGACAAGTGACACAGGCTTTCACGCTGGCAAAATCCGTCGTCGCGCGCCGATACATCATCGCTCCATTCACGGATTCGATACTGGTGAATTCTGGTTGACCGGCCGTCAGGGCTTCTAAGGCTTGTTGTTCAAAGCTATCTTGCGGACCATTCGCCACATTCAATGGGGTTGCACTAATCACACGAGCATTGTAGACCCCTTCTTTCGCCAGAGCTTCAGAGGTTTCACGAGTAAAGGTGGCGGGAAACGGAATCGTATCAGGGGCGTCATGTTCCATACTGACCTTCATACCGGCACCCTTAGCCTTGACCACGAATTCTTTGGTCACATAGGCACGGGTGACTTGAATTTGTTTTTCAATGATCGAGGCTTGACTGGCTAATACACGATTGAGGTCAGCTTGTAATTGCTGCCCCAGAAAATAGGCTCCACTGGCTAACAGTCCACCGAAAACAATCATGGTGCTTACGATTACTTTTGGGCCAATGCCTAATTCATTCCATTTAACCTTTGTACCCACGTCCATAAATCCTGGTCCTCCTCTGACCGTTTAAAAAATGAGATTACATCATAAAGCGTGAACGTGAAGAAGAATCAGAATCCCTCGCCTCACGCGTGACCTTTCACGGTTCCTTAAAATTCCTCAAAAAAAGCATCGTCCCCTTTCGAGGCACTCTTCCCATTGCCGCTTCCGACGCCTACCGGTTGTGGCGCAGCTTTGACCGGCTCCTTGGCGGAGCTTGAGGCCTTCACCTTGGGCGTTGCGGTCGGCCGGCTTCCGCTGGTTGGACGCATGGCCGCACGCGAGACCAGGCCCGAACTGGCTTCAGGAATCTTGAAGAACGCCACTTGCTCCAAAAGTGCCCCGGCTTGTTGCTTCATGGATTGGGAGGCGGATGTCGCCTCCTCCACGAGGGCCGCATTTTGTTGCGTGCCCTGATCCATTTGCATCACGGCTTTATTCACTTGATCTATGCCGCTGGCCTGTTCCTGCGAGGCCGCGCTGATTTCGGCAATAATGTCCGTCACCCGCTTCACCGAGTTGACGATCTCAGAGAGGGTTTGCCCCGATTGATTCACCAAGTCACTGCCATCGCCAACCTTTTGCACGGACTCATTAATGAGGGTCTTAATTTCTTTGGCTGCTGTGGCCGAGCGTTGCGCCAAATTGCGCACTTCCGACGCCACCACCGCAAACCCTCGCCCCTGTTCGCCGGCCCGAGCCGCTTCCACCGCCGCATTTAAGGCCAGGAGATTCGTTTGGAAGGCGATCTCATCGATCACGTTAATAATATCCGCGATCTTTTTACTACTCTTGTTGATTTCATCCATGGCATTGACGGCTTTATCCGTGACCGCGCCACCCTTTTCGGCCACTTCTCGTGCCGTGACGGCCAATTGATTCGCCTGCTTGGCGTTATCGGCGTTTTGCTTGATGGTGGAGGTCATCTCTTCCATCGAGGCGCTCGTTTCTTCTAAGGCCCCGGCTTGCGCCGACGTGCGTTGGGATAAATCCTCATTGCCTTGCGTGATTTCACTGGAGGCGGTCGAGACATGATCGGCCGCTTGGCGCACCTCTCCCACGACATTGGCAATATTATCCAACATCACATTCATCGCGGACCCCAACATCCCTAATTCATCCTTGGACGACACGGTCACGCGAGCGGTCAAATCGCCCTCTGCGGCTCGCTGGGCCACTTGACTCACTTGAATGATGCTGGCGGCACCCCGACGACCGACCCACAAACCCACAACCAAAATCAGCGCCACACAAATAATGGCCGTCATGGTCAAATTGCGGTTAAACGCAATCGCTGTCGCCGCCGCTTGATCTTTGGGAATTCGAACCAACACCGACCAATTCATGCCCGGATAGCCCAGGGCCCCTTTTAAATGGGTATAGCCAGCTAGCTGGTCGATGCCCTTTCGTACGTGTGCGCCGAATAAATACCCCGTTTTACCAGCAACAGCGAATTTCGCGGCTTCCACCCCTTTTTCTGCCAAATTAAGTGTCAATAAAGTATTTTCCAGGTCATGCGTGATGTCTTCCTTGCCCTGACTGGAGGGATCGTAATCAACAATGACTTGCCCGTTACCTCCCAATACCGTGATTTCGGTTCCGGGATACCCAGAAGACTTCAGTTCTTGATATGCGGTTTGAACAATTTCCTCCACTAAGGAAAATTTCACTCGATTACTCCAATAGCCGATCAAATCTCCATCGATATATACCGGTGCGGAAAATCCCAAGGTCAACCCGTCATCACCCGGATAGATAGATTTCACATCTTCATCCACATGAAGATCTTCGATAAACGTCCCCGTGACAACATCGTTTCCGGGAGCCGTAAATGGTTGTTTCGTCGTATATTCCTTGGCCTGCAGGGCCTTAAACCACGGAGCATCGGCATATTTTTTGGAATACAGAGGAGTCGTATCGACAGGATTTCCCTTGGCATCCTTCGAATTGACCGCCATCACATCCCCGACCGGGTCCACCATAATCGTCAAATAATAAATTCCTGAGGTTGTCACGTATTGGTTCATGGCATTGGCAATCGCATTATTCTCCTTGGAGTACCAATGGTATCGTTCACCCACGATCCTATTGAGACCAAAGGACTGTGGATCGCCATAGCGTTCGAACAAATTTCGATCGATTTTGTCCGCGATATTTGTCGCCACGTTTTGAACGCGCTGTCCGGAGGCCTTTTCCATTTCCCCTGTCGCCGACGATCCTAAATAGCCCACCGCCGCCATAGGCACGATGCCGAAGATGGCAAACAACACCACCAATTTTGTTGCAATTCCCCAACTGAAATTTTTACTGAGAATGCTGTTCATAATGCCCTCGCCTTCTGATTGTGGATGCCTACTCCATTGATGAAGATTACTCGATGAGTTTTTCGTTCCCTGTACGCTATCGTCCCCTACCATCCCGCGGGAGGTTGGGTCGTGTAACATGTGGAAAGATTCCGATGCCGAGGTCTTGTGGAAGGCTAAGGAGGACAGCCATTTCCCTTGTTCGCTCCAATCCCGAGTGTTCCACCATTGCCTCGCCGTAGCCATCAGGCCACCTATCATGATTCCCCATGTTTTCTCCCACTTAGGATCCTGGTCATGCGCCCGTCGGTCCTTGCGTTGCTCCATTTGATACAACAGGGTCCGAATCTGTTGGCCCTCAGGCCTTTGTTTGTCTCGGTTCATGCCCCTTCCTCATGCGTGTCTTTGTATTCTCCAACCCGAACCCGACTCGTGTTTCTTCTGAAGCAGACAGCGCCTAGGGGGTGGAAAATGTGTCGGCCCTGAGGGGTGCCGCCTCATGTCTTTTATTATTCAGCCGTCACTGTTGCCACTTCTGCCACTTCTTCCACTGCGGCCACTTCATTTTCCGTAAGCACCCGATCAATATCCAGGAGGGTCACCAAACGATCATTGGCATTCCCGATTCCGGCCACAAATGAAATATCAACCGTGGTTCCCATGTCCGGTGGAGGCTGAATATTCTTGGCATTCAAATCCAACACATCGGAGACGGCATCCACCAAAAATCCCATGACTCGATTGCGGACATTCACCACGACCACCACGGTAAAGGATGTCGGTTCAGTCACCCCCATGCCAAACTTCATCCGTAAATCGACGATCGGAACAATCGTTCCACGCAAATTCAAGACACCTTTCAAATAGTCTGGAGTATTGGGGATTTTGGTGACATTGGTATACCCTTTGATTTCCTGGACTTTCAGAATGTCCACCCCATAATATTCCTCGGCCAAATTAAAGGTCAGGAACTGTTGGTCATCGCTGGAAAAACTCGTCCGAATGTCTTGTCGTTCAGCCGGTTCAATCGTTGCTGTGGACATGCTTGGGCTCCTTGGTTAAGAACTTCATCCTTATGGCTCAATATTTATCATCCTTTTCCCTCGTAAAGCGTGAAGCGTAAGGCGTGAGGGGGAAAGCTATTTTCTTCTTCACGCCTCACGTCTGCTTCGCCTCACCGTTTTTCACGCTGCCGCCGTATGGCCGACTCGAGCTAATTTGGCCAATCCGGGCACATCTAAGATCAAGGCCACTTGTCCATCTCCTAAAATTGTTGCGCCAGATATGGCTTCGACCTTTCGATAGTTTTGCTCCAACGTTTTAATCACCACCTGTTGTTGGCCCGTCAGTTCGTCAACCAACACCGCCACTCGCCGATTTTCCGTTTCAACAATCACTAATAACGCTTGTACCGGGTCGGTATACTCCGGCGTGATATTGAATACTTCATAGAGTCGGACGAGAGGAACCCATTCTCCTCGCAAATTCACGACCTCACCCTTCCCCACAATTCGCTGCAAATCCTGAGGTTTAGGTCGAATGGACTCCGTGACGGTGATGAGAGGAATAATATAATTGTCTTCTCCCACTCGAACCGTCATCCCGTCGATGATGGCCAAGGTCAGTGGTAATTTGAGCGTAAGTTTTGACCCTTTTCCTGCCGTACTTTCTATGTCAACCGAACCTCCCAGGCTCTCAATATTTCGTTTCACCACATCCATTCCAACGCCACGACCCGATACATCGGTAATCGTATCGGCAGTGGAAAATCCTGCACGGAAAATGAGTTGATAGACATCTTGGTCACTTATTGTGGCGCCATCGGCAATCATTCCGCGCTCAATAGCCTTTTTCACGATTTTTTCCCGATTGAGTCCTCGGCCATCGTCCTCTACCGCAATGCAAATATTGCCGCCATCATGAAACGCATGAAGGCGAACGGTTCCACGCTCCGGCTTGCCAGCCGCAATACGTTCCTCTGGGCCTTCCAATCCGTGGTCGGCCGAATTGCGCACCAAATGGGTCAGTGGATCGCCAATTGCTTCGATCAATGTTTTATCCAATTCGGTTTCTTCCCCGGACATGACGAGTTGAATCTGCTTCCCACTCTTTCCAGCCAAGTCCCGCACTAATCGTGGAAATCGATGGAAAGCCGATCCGATCGGCATCATCCGAATGGACATGACGCGTTCTTGAAGTTCTCGCGTATTTCGTTCTAATTGCACAATTCGTTCTTGCAACACCGGCAATTGGCTCATCGTAAATTTTTCACCTAGATCGGTAATCATCGATTGGGTAATGACCAACTCCCCGACCAAATTGATCAGTTTATCGATTTTTTCGGTATCCACCCGAATCGAGGCCGCTTCCCCTTTTTTGAGTTGCTGCTGTTTTTGAAGGGCCTTATCGACTTGTTGGGACGTGACCTTTTTTTCATCAACAAGAATTTCTCCCAACGGCTTTTGCTTCGCCAGGCTATCGGATATTTCTCCCTGGCTGACAACACCTTCTTCTACCAAAATTTCTCCAACCCGTTTATACGGTTCAGCCTGCTTCGGCGCACAGTCGGTAATGGTCAATTCGCTCCCATCCCTCACAAAATCAAACACGGTTTCGACCTTGGCGAGCGGGACATCTGTTTCCAATTCTACAACCCAACTTAGATAACATCGTTCAGGATCCATGGTTTCTAGGGAAGGTAACTTATCCGCCTGCACCTGAAGGACTTTAGTCATGCCCAATTCATGCAATTCTTTAAAAATTTGAGCGGGGTCCAACCCACGTTGGAACAATTCCGGCAACGGTACCCACGCAATTTTTATCAAACGCCAGATATTGACTGACGGTGTGATTGCTGCCGTGACGGCAGACCGTTTGGACGGTTCGTCATTCCCCTCGTCACCGTCCTGGCACGCCTGAAGCTCCTGTTCAAGGCCTTGAATAACCTCTTCATCGGCCACACCTCCGCCTTGTGCGACATCTAACAAACTCTTGAGTCCGTCGAGGGCCCGCAACAGCACATCCACGACATGCGGGGTCACGGGTATTTTTTCGTTCCGCATCAGATCCAGCACGTTTTCCATTTTATGAGTGAGACCCGCAATAGCCGTGAAGTTGAACATTCCGGCATTCCCTTTAATAGAGTGAGCCGCCCGAAAGATTCGATTAAGTAAATCTAAATCCTGGGGACGTTGTTCCAACTCCAACAACCCTGACTCCATTGTTTCGACATGCTCGGCAGATTCCGTGAAAAATGATTCTTGGAATTGTGAAAGATCAACAGGCATTACTCAACTCCTTTGTGGGTGGACTGATTTTTTGTCTTTTCGTGAGGGGTGAGGCGTAAAGCGTGAGGGGATTTTTGATGCTTGATTAATCCGCTCAGCATTTTGTCTAATCGATTCATCGTATTCTCAAGCCCTCTCTCATCTTCTTCTGTCAACCACCCAAGTTGATTAGCGATTTCCACATGGGTATCGAGTTCACTTAACGAACCCTGCGAGATATACAAATACTGAATAAACTCTTTTGACGTTTGCCGAGCTGCCCCTTCCGCCACATTGCTGGGAATACTGACTGCAGCTCTTCGCATTTGATTGGTAAGACCGAATCTTTCCTGATCGGGAAAAGTCTTTGTTATCTTGTACACGTCAGTCACAAGTTGCATTCCAAGAATCCATAAATCTAATTTCTTGTGTGGTTTTTCCAAGTTCTATTGAACCTTTTTTCCGCTCCACGCCTCACGTCCTCCACGCCTCACGTCCTCCACGCCTCACGTCCTCCACGCCTCACGTCCTCCACGCCTCACGTCTTCTACCCGGGCATCACCTTTTTAATGGTGGCGAGCATTTGCTCGGGGTTGAAGGGCTTGACGACCCATCCGGTTGCCCCAGCCCCTTGCCCTTCTTTCTTTTTGTCATCCGAGGATTCGGTGGTGAGCATCAAGATGGGGGTGAATTTATGTGCGCCCATTCCCCGAATCGCTTTAATCAGGGAAATGCCGTCCATATTGGGCATATTCAAATCCGTAATGACCAAATGAGGCTTTGCCCCACCATTTAATTTATCGACAGCTTCCTTTCCATCGCCGGCCTCAACCACGTCATACCCTGCCCCGGTCAAGGTGAAACTCACCATTTGCCGCATGGAAACGGAGTCATCAACTACAAGTACGGTCTTGCCCATGATTGTCCCTCTCTGTTGTCGGGTTGCTTGTCTATCGCACAACTTGATTCATGTGCCCGATTTCAAATAACTCGCTTTAGCTTTTCCTCGCTTCACGTCTTTTTCATTTCATACCTTACGTCTTTCAGAACAAGGTGACCGTATGCCCCTCTTCCTTACCCGTTGTTCCCACCACGACAGCCTCTTGCCCTGCATGAGCCGCCTCGATAGTCAGTCGTTCCGATTCCATCGTATAAATATGTTTTAGATTCCGGAGTACTTCGATCACATCTCTCATGGTATCTGCTCCGCCAGTTTCTTTCACGACCGCCTGCAATGGCGCATAAATGTGTTCCAGCGGTTGATAGACATGTTCTATTTTTTGTCTGGTAATGTCCTGAAACTGCATGGACATGACAATCTGCCCAATATCTTCGCCTAATTCTCGGGCTCGTCCTGAGTTTTGTCCCACACTTTCCTTTAACGCGGCATTCTTGGATACCATCACTTCGGTCATGGCCATAATACTTTGTTGTGCTTGTAAGGTTGAGGTCAAATCCAACCCTGCTAAGACTTGTAGTTCGGACATCGCCGATTCGGTCGTGCCCTTTACTGCTGTCGCTAAAGCGCGAATTTGTTCCGCGGCTTGCCCTGAACGATTGGCGAGTTTGGTGACTTCATCGGCGACAACCGCAAATCCCCGTCCATGCTCTCCGGCTCGCGCCGCTTCAATCGCGGCATTCAACGCGAGCAACCGGGTTTGATCGGCGATAAATTCGACCTCTTCCACGACTTCAGAAATTCGAGACGTCGTATCCAGAGCTTCTTCCATGACGCTTACCGTCGAAACGGTGACCGTGGCCGTTTGCGTCACCTGATTCACGAACATTTGCATGGTGTCTTTCGTGTCATTCAGGATTCGTTCTACACTCAGCTCATTGTCCTGCCCCGTTTCATTCATATTCAGGATGCATTCAGTCTCATAGGCTGATTCACGGGCTTGTTGCGAGATTTTTTGAAATCGCTGAATCAATCCTGACGCCGCTTGCTCAGTTTCTTGAATCACGGCTTTTAACTGCCCGACGAACACGGGCAAGGTGGGGGCAAGGCATGCACAAATATCTTTCCAATTCTGTTGGACCTTTGCCTGCAGCGCGCCTGCCTCCTTCAGCTGCTGCTCCAGACCGGCAATGTGTGATTGCCTGGTTCGACTCCCCAGAACATATCCCACACCACCACCCACAACCAGGAAAACTCCCCACATCATCCAATCAATCACCACACATCACCTCTTGTAATAAATGTCGCACCCCTTGGGAACAGCGTTTGTGTCCCAAACCATTCCTGTTAGGATACGTCATGTCCGGTTGGCAGAAATTGTGAAAATCCAATATGTTCGAATCGATCGCGAGTGTGAGAGGAATACCCTTTTAACGTCAGCCGGCCGGAACGGGTCGCGGCAACAATTAACTGCACACAAGAAGAATCCATACGTTCAACTTCCGATAAATCAAGCGCCAAAGGTCCCGCCTGCTGATGCAGAGAACAGAGATCCTGATGAAACTGACCGGCTTCAAAAATTGTTAAATCTCCAACGGGTTTTAAAATGGAATCTGGCGTGAGCTCCTCCACCCCTTGATCCTCTTCCATCTCCCCCTCGAACGTTTTCTGGCTCTTTTTACCCTTCATTTCCCCCTGCCTCCTTCTGTGTTTAGAGCCAAGCCCATGATTATTTAGTTCCTTTAGGGACTCATTCATAGGTGCGTTACGATACCCAGAACTATCGGATCAAAAATTTTCCGACTTAAGGCCTTGAATCTTTTTTTATTCATTGCGAAGGATCGTCGCTCAATCAAAAAGGCTGTCACTTGAAACCCAGTGGGCCTGTTTCCCCAGCCTGGGGTACCTCCACGCACAATCATGGAGACCAAATACGTGGCGGAACAGCAGGCGGTGGATAAAGGTGTTTCGCCTACTAGATGAACAGGGAATCGATTTGAACTTGAACCTCCAGCTTGCTTAGTGACAGGCCATCCATCACCTCATGTCAAGCCTTTCTCGGAGTAGTCCCCCAACTCAAGAGAGAGCCGGACATCTTAGGTAATTTTTCCCATCAACTCCAGACCCAAATCTCGTCGGGAAGGCTCGGACTCTTCTAGGTTGATGAGGCACACCACTTGATTGCCGTTCCCCTGATAATTCACATGATCAAAACTCAAAGCCTTGGCCATGGCGATCCCCCGGCCATGACTTTCCATAATTCGATCCGCTCGTATCTCTTGATACTCACCCCAGTCAAATCCCTCACCTTGATCGATGACCGTTAATCGAATCTGATTGGCATCCCGTTCAAATATCACTTCGACGAATTTGTGGATATGTTCTTCCATCATTTGTCGACGGGCAATTTCCTCTTCCCATTGATTGGTTTCTTGAAGCTGTGTTTTTTCATCGTAGCCAATTTGCAAATTGCCATGCTCGACGCCATTCATAATCAATTCATTTAGCCCAAATGCGACCTTTTCTGAATTGGGACAAGCTTGGCCGATTAACAAAGCCAGTTCATATGCCTCGTCCATGGTTTGAACGCGAAAGCGCCCTTGGCGCAAAAAGCCGATGGTCCTGACCTGCACTCGCAAATTTCTGGTAACGTTCTGCCATTTTCGGCATTCCTCTACCGCTGCGCCAACGAGTCGTCGTAAAACCTGCGGCTCAAAGGGCTTTGTCAGGTAAAAAAAGACACCCGCTTCCATTCCTTCGCATATTTCGCGAGGGGAAGCGGCAGAAGTTTGCATCACAACCGGTAGCCATTGAAAATGCTCATCAGCCTTCAATGCGTTCATCACTTCGAGACCATTCATGCCGGGCATCATGCGATCCAGCACTATGGCCTCAAATCCTTTTCCATCATGACGTAAGAGATTTAATGCCTGTGCGCCATCGCGGGCCTGCACCAATTCATAGGGTTCATCCTTGAGACACTCAACTAAGACCTCCAGATTGAGATCATCGTCATCGACGATAAGAATACGCGGGTGTTGATATTTCATAATGGATGGTGGTGTTGGGATGTCTCGGTCAATTCCAACCCGATCAAGGCCACGTCGTCACCAAAAAGCTCATCGGTTTGCCATGACCGGCTGGATTGGATAAGACTTTTCAGACCCAAATTCATGGGACGGGTCGAGACGCTCTCCAAAGACGCCTGCAACCGTTGCCTTCCCCAAATTTCGTTGTCTCCATTGATCCCCTCATAAATGCCATCGCTAAAGACATACAGGCGATCATGATTGACCAGACTGATCGAGTGGGTGGAATAGATTGCATCAGCAGAAAATCCCGTCGGCCAGGTTTTCTCTCCCAGCACGACTGTTGGCGCATCTTTTCTGACTAAAATGGCGCCAGGATGTCCTGCAGTGGCAAATCGCAGAATACGTGTAGACAACTGGAGCACTCCGACCCAAATAGTAAAATAGTCCCCTTGATCCGTCATCGGATTTTCCGTATTCAGCCGAGTCACGATTTTGCCGGGGTCAAAATCAGGAAAGGAGAGCGCAATATGGGGTCCCTTAAACCACATGGCCAAAGAGACCGCCCCCAAGGCGGGGCCGGTGCCATGCCCCGACATATCCAGGACCATGATACCCACATAATCCTCACCCCACCGCGCCACTTGAAACAAATCACCACCCAACTGAGAGGACGGGAGAAACTCCCAAGCCAAGCGCAGTCCCGAAACCACTTCGCCAGGCACGGGAAGCAGGGACCTCACAAATTCCGAGGCCGAATGCAATTCGGCATCAAGCTGCGCCTGTTTTTCGGAAATGACCCGATATGAGTTTTCAAGATCCAACCGTAATTGACGCGCGCGAAGTCCAGCTCCTATTCGAGCGAGAACTTCTTGGTCAGACGCCGATTTGGTTAAAAAATCGTCCGCGCCTCGCTTCAACCCTTCGGCAATTTGCTCGGGCTGGTCTAAAGCGGTCATAAGGATAAAATGGACTGATCGCAAGCGTTCATCTTGCTTGATCGCCTCACAAAGACCGGGACCGTCCAATTCCGGCATCATCCAATCGGACAGCACCAAATCTACGGATTCCCGTTTCAGGATCTCAAGAGCTTCCCGGCCGTTCTCCGACTCCAGGATCCGATGATTCAGCTTGCTGAGCCGACGGTTGGCGACGAGTCGAACCAATTTCTCATCATCGACCAGGAGTATGGTATAGACCCTGTCACTCGTGGAGAGTTCGGTAGCCATCACTGCACTGGGTGTATGGGATGCCAAGATGCTCATCATAGAACGATTTAAAAAATAGGAGAGGCCTCCCGTTTCTTTCGGTCTCCCTCACTCAAAACTCAATAGTGAGGAATAAGGAACAGGGGAATGTCAGAAGCAATCAGGAAAAGAAAGGAGTCGAACCTGACGAGGCAACACTAGGGAAAATTAGCCCGTTTTTTTTCATAGTTACTTGACTCCTTACCCCTCACTTTTCACTATTCACTTCTTTTCTCATCTGGACAGACGGGTATGAAGCGACGCCTTAAGCTTGACCATGGATTGCGCATGAAGTTGGCAAATACGGGATTCCGTGACGTGAAGAATGACGCCAATTTCTTTCATCGTGAGTTCTTCGAAATAATACAGGGTCAGAACCAGACGCTGGCGTTCGGGCAGTCGTTCAATGGCATCGACTAAAGCCCGGCGGGCATCTTCTGAGACCAATGATTCTAACGGATTCGGTTGATCGCGATCGGCTAAAGCATCTAAGATCGGATGGGCATCTTCTTCGTTACTCCCGAGGTCATCCAAACTCAACACGACTGCGCCTTTGGCTTGCAGGAGGGTTTCATCGACTTCCTGCGTGTCCATCCCTAACGCCTCGGCCAATTCAGCCTCCGTCGGGGGACGGCCTTTTCGTTTCGTCCACTCGTTGGCGGCATGATGGATTTTACCGATCCGTTCCCGTAGGGATCGCGGGACCCAATCCATGGCCCGAATTTCATCGAGCATGGCCCCCCGAATGCGAAACTCCGCATAGGTGCGAAATTTAATTTCTCGAGACGGATCGAATTTTGTTAAGGCATCCAATAACCCTACCATCCCCGCACTCATGAGATCTTCAACATTGAGTCCACTTGAGACCCGCATTGCCAAACGCATAGCCATATATTTGATGACCGGCAAAAACTCTTTGATCAAATTTTCCCGTTCTTGTGTATTCAACGAGAGTGTCGTCGGCAACACCGTCTTGGGATTCTCAGGATCAGTTGTGACAGCGCCACGTTTCATTGGTTATCCTTCCGTCATAGTTCGAGTCGCGGTTAACGCCGAAGGTCCAAATAACTGAAATCCTCCTTGCCAGGATTGATCGTCACTCCAGCCCTGTAAGGTGGAGACCAACGAAGTCAACGCTCGGCTTGCCGGCGCCCGAGGATAGAGATCACAGACCGCTCGTTGTTGGGCCACCGACATCGTGACGTACTCATCTGTCGGAATACACCCCACATAATCCAATGACACCGATAAAAACCGATCCGTGACCAAGCTGAATTTCCGAAACACCTCTTTGCCTTCTGGCGCATTTTTCACTTTGTTGACCAACAACCGGAATTTACGCAGGTGATAGCGTGTCGATAGAATTTTGATGAGCGCATAGGCATCCGTCAGCGACGTTGGATCTGGCGAAACCAGCACGATGGTTTCATGCGCCACGAGACTAAAGTACAGCACGTTCGGTGAGATTCCTGCAGCACAATCGATCAACAAAAGATCTGGGATCCTCGGCAATTCGAGAAACGCCGTTTGCAGCATCAGTTGCTGCTCATATGTGAGTTGCGTGAAAGCCTGACCACCAGATGTCGCCGGAAGGACTTGAATGCCTTGAGGGCCCGCAACCAGCACATCCTCCAATCGACGTTGACCTGAGAGCACGTCTTCAATGGTATATTGGGGGGTCAGCCCTAAAAGAATATCCACATTCCCAAGGGCCAAATCCGCATCCATGACCATGACCTTCCGGCCCTGCCGCGCCGACGCGACCGCCAAATTGGCGACCACATTTGTTTTCCCCACTCCGCCTTTTCCAGAACTCACCGCAATCACCTGGACCTTTGGCTTGAGGAATGGAGTCGGGTTCATGGCTTCCCGTAATCCACTGGCCTGATCCAGGCGCTTGGGCCGGGGAAGTCCCGATCGCAACGCTGCTGTCGACGTGGAAAGAGCCATTAGCGCGCCACCTCTGCCAATAATGATGGTTCTCGGCCCACGAAAGCCGGGTGCCCCCCCATCACTAAGTCCACCAGTCGTTGACGCGTGGCGATTTCTAAATCTTCTGGCACCCGTTGCCCCGCCGATAAATAGGAGACGGGAATTCCCGCCTGTGCCAACAGCGTAAACATGCTCCCGAATCTCGAAGTTTCATCAAGTTTGGTCATGATAATTTTATGAATAGGGAGTGATTGATAACGGCGAATCGTGTCCATCTGCACTGATCCAGACACCGGCGCGGCAAGCACCAAATGGGTTTCAATTTTAAACGACCCGCGAGTCATCGCCACCAATTCTTCATGTCCGGCCCGATCCTTTGGGCTCCGGCCCGCCGTGTCGATGAGAATGAAGTCGGCTTCCTGATGCCGCCCTAGGCAGGCCAAAAAGTCTGGTTGCGAAACCGCCACTTCCAGAGGAATTTTCAAAATTTTGGCGAAGACCCGAAGTTGTTCGACTGCCGCAACCCGATAGGTATCTAACGTAATCAACACCGTTTTCTGATGTTCGTCGTGTTGCCGGGCTAATCCGGCCAATTTCGCAATCGTCGTGGTCTTGCCGACTCCCGTTGGTCCCACCAACATCATGATTTTTTGTCCATATTGTCGGGAGACCGAGGGATTCGAGACCACCACGGCTTCCTCCATTCGCTCTCGTATGAGTTCATCCACCGCCTCGCGATTTCCCAACCCGACCGTCCCTAACGTCTCCACGACCGAGCGCAGGACGGTATGGGCGAGTTGCGGATTCACGCCATGGCCCACAAGCTTTTGATAGTCCCCCAATACATCGCCCGGCAACCCTTGGACCCGTTTATGCAACTGGCTCTCCAGCACCTCACCCACGACAATCCGCAACCCTTCTAATTCTTGCCTCAAGGGCCCCAGGGTCTGCTCCGGATCTTTCTGAGATTCCCGCAACCGCTGGATCTCTTCCTTCATGTCATGCAAATGTTGGGTGACGGGATCTAACACCGATGCGACCTGTAACTGTTCAGAAAACGTGGGTTCTTTTTTGACTTTTGCTTGTTCACCAGACTTGCGCGCCGCCGGCAATTTTTTTTCGATCAAGGCTTGCAGGGAACGATCGATTGTGACCGCCGGTTGGGCGTCTTCTTTTTGCGTGGATCGATCAACCGCTGCCGTGACTTCAATGACCGATTGACTGAGTAACCCAAACAGTCCCCCTGCTTTTTGTATACGGCGGGAGGAGACAATCACAGCCTCCGGCCCTAGCTCGGCTTTGACCGCCTGGAGTGCTTCGTGTAATGAGAGAGCTTCAAATCGTTTCAGCTTCATGTGGTAACCTCACAACTTCAATAGCTTGAATTTTAGTTTTTGGATCCAACTCATTGGGGGAAAGAACTGCCAGGGCATGCACCCCTGGCGATACCAACCGATACAGTTGCGACCGGATCGATTGCGAACAGAGCACAATCGGTTGGTACCCTTGACCGACCACTCGTTCAATCGCTTGCCGCACGGCCCCAATCACTTGATTAAAGAGCCCCGGGGACAGACCTTCTAGATTACCCCCGCTGGGCTTCATCACTTCTGTCAGTCGTCGATCTAACATGGGGTCTAAACTCACAACGTGGACTAACCCGTCAGCATTGGCATATTGCATGGAAATGGTCCTGGATAAATTTTGCCGGGCATATTCCGTCAGGGTGTCAGGATCCTTACTCATCGTGGTGTAATCGGCCACAGTTTCAAGAATCGTCCGTAGATCCCGAATCGACACCCGTTCACGTAGAAGATTCCGTAAGATTCGCACAACGACTCCTAAAGAGAGTTGAGTGGGAATGAGCTCATCCACCACCTTGGGATAGGTCTTCGCCAGGTTATCCAGCAAATTCTGGGCCTCTTGTCGACCAAGCAATTCATGCCCATTGGTTTTAATCAATTCCGTTAAATGCGTGGCAATAATAGCCGGGCCGTCCACAACCGTGTACCCTTCCATTTGCGCGCGTTCTTTTTCAGTGGGCGCAATCCAAACCGCCGGCAACCCAAAACAGGGATCTTGGCCGGGTTTGCCCTCCAAACCCTTTCTGGCATGACCGGGATTGATGGCTAATAAATGACGGGGAACGAGTTCGCCTTTGGCCACTTGAATCCCTTTGAGCAAAATACTGTATTCGTGGGGTTTGAGTTGAAGATTATCCCGAATATGGACGGCAGGCACGACAAAGCCCATATCCAACGCCGTCTGTTTTCGTATAGCCCGTATCCGCTCAAGGAGTTCTCCCCCTTGCGAATGATCCACAAACGGCACGAGCCCGTATCCCACATGAAGCTCCAACAGATCTGGTGGGGTCACCGTATCCACCGATTCGGTTGCCGGCGCTTCGGATTTTTCGCCTTTGGCCCCGATGTTTTGTTGAGGACGTAACGCGGCCTCAGCCGCTTCCTGCTTCCGTTGAAACAACAGATACGCCAACCCTGCCGCCATCGATCCCAGAAGCAAGAAGGCCACGTGGGGCAATCCCGGCAACAGTCCTAAAAAGATCAATATGCCGGCCACTGCGGCGACGAGCTGCGGATTAAAAAATATTTGTTCGGTTAAATCCCGGCCCAAGCTGGTCGCTGTAGACACTCGGGTGATAATGATCCCGGCTGCTGTTGACATAATGAGTGCCGGAATTTGCGCGATAATGGCATCCCCCACGGTCAACAACGTAAACCGTTTAGCCGCGGCCTCAATCGACATGCCATGATCTAGCACCCCAATCGTGAGGCCACCGATCACATTGATGAAAATGATGAGCAGAGCCGCAATGGCATCCCCTCGCACAAATTTACTCGCACCATCCATCGAGCCATAAAAATCCGCTTCTTGCGAAATCATCTCTCGACGTTTTCTTGCTTCGCCTTCGTCAATCATCCCGGCATTTAAATCGGCATCGATACTCATCTGCCGTCCCGGCATGGCATCCAAGGTAAACCGGGCCGCCACTTCTGCGATGCGGGTGGCACCCTTCGTAATCACCACAAAATTAATGATGACCAGAATGGAAAACACGACAAGCCCCACTGCGAAATTTCCACCGACCACAAATTCGCCAAAGATCCGAATCACTTCCCCCGCCGCCGCCGGACCTTCATTCCCATGCAACAAAATAGCTCGTGTCGAGGCAATATTTAATGCTAAGCGGAATAATGTGGTGAGGAGGACCACTGTCGGAAACACCGAAAATTCGGCAGGACGTCCTGAATGCATCGTGACGAGCAATATCAACATGGCTAAGGTGATGCTAAAGGACAAGAAGAGGTCCAACATAAAGGACGGGAGCGGCAGCAGCATGAGCACCAGCAGACCCACGACACCAATCGGCAACAGCACATCCCCATAATGGGCCGGCGTCAGTTCAAGCTTCATTTGTTCCCTATCAAAAGCCATCGCAATCCCTAACTAGCGTGCTCATGATTGTTTCGCAAACGATAGACATAGGCCAAAATTTCCGCTGCCGCTTGATAAAGGGCTGCCGGAATTTCCTGTCCCATTTTCGTGCCTTTGAAGAGTCCCCGAGCCAAGCTTCGGTTTTCCAGAATGGGGACGCCGGCATGACGCGCGATTTGTTTGATTTTTTCCGCCATGAATCCCGCCCCTTTCGCCACGACCACCGGGGCATCCATATTCCCGGTGTCATATCGGAGCGCGACGGCCAAATGCGTCGGATTGGTAATAATGACATCGGCTTGAGGAACGGCTTGCAACATGCGTTGCCGGGACCGCTCCCGCTGCAAGCTCATCCGGCGGGACCGTATTTGCGGATCCCCTTCGACATCTTTTGATTCATCTTTCACTTCCTGTTTGGTCATTTTGAGATCTTCGTTGTGCTGCCAGCGCTGATAGACAAAGTCGCCTATAGCCAATATCAATAAGGCGCCACCCACGAACCACACGATGTCTTCTATCAATTCCCAGGTTTTGGACATCGAATCGAAAAGGCCCAACATAGGGAATTGAACAAGCTGTGCCATGCCATCAGAGAGTACGAAGTAGAGAATTCCCGCCACCATGGCGACCTTGAGGAGAGATTTCACAAGATCCACAATCCCTTTCCACGAAAAGATCCTCTTGAGACCATTCATCGGATTCATTTTCGATGGCTTTGGCTGCAACCCCTCTTCAATCCATAAGGGTCCTGTTTGCATAACAATCGCGGACAAGGCTAATGCCGCCACAATCAGTCCAAACGGAATCAAGGGCACGAAGGCGTCATTGGTAATATTCAGGAGCAGGATATAGAGCGAGGTCGGATTCATTTGTAGGCTTCCCGCTTGCTCAAACCAGTGACGAAAATTCTCATAGAACTGCCGCAGTACCTGGGGTGCCCATAGGGACATCGCACCCACACCTCCTAATAAGACAAATAGCGGAGGTAATTCCCGCGTCATAGGCACTTGCCCTTTGCGACGGGCATCCGCCAATTTTTTTCCAGTCGGTTGTTCGGATTTCTCTCCGCCGTCTTTATTTTCAGCCATGCCCTAATTCCTGTAAAAGTTCCCACAGCACGGCTTCCATCCCTAAGACGGACTGTTGAAATACGACCGCAATGAAGGGGAGCCCCAATCCTAAGACGATAAGGCCCACGGAAATAGTAATGGGGAAACTGGTCAGCAAGATATTCATTTGCGGCACAAGCCGTCCCAACACACCCATCGTCACATGCACCAAAAACGTGGCAGCCATCACGGGAAAGGCCAACCGCATCCCCGTGTCGTACGCCCCCTGCATTAACCCTGTGACATCCGGGAGAAGTGGCGCACTCAGATGCGCCCCAAACGGAGGAATCACTTGGAAGCTACTTCCCAAGGCCAGTAACACCAACAAATGCCCGTCCACCTGAAAATACAGCAGCGTGGCGAGCACCGTGAGTAATTGACCGAATACTGGTGTTTGCACTTGTGAGACGGGATCGAGCACATTCGCCATGGCAAACCCCACTTGAAATCCCAATACGTTCCCGGCCAATTCGACCGCAGCCATGACTAATCGCATGGCAAACCCAAGAACTAATCCCACCAGAATTTCGGCGGCTAAGGCCATGATCAAATGGCCGGGTTCCAACCAATTGGGAGGCAGGGTAAAGGTCACCACGGGAGTCAGGATCACTGCAATGGCGGCTGCTAAGCCAATCTTGATACGTCTGGGGACTGTTTGACCTCCAAGCAAGGGCAAGGCCGCCAAAATCACTGCGGTCCGGACCAAGACCACGAGAAATTGCCAGACCTGTTGAATGGCCATATCCCATTGCAACATTCCTTACGTCAATTCCCAATGCGAGAAATTGTGGCCACCAATGTCCGAGAGAACTGTTCCATACAAATGTCGAACCTTCGTGAAGCGTGAGGCGAAAAGATTGTCTTTGCCTTCCGCCTCACGTCCTATTTCGCTTCACGTCCTTTTTCGCTTCACGCCTCACGTCCTATTACGCCTCACGTCCTATTTCGCTTCACGCCTCACGTCCTATTACGCCTCACGTCCTATTACGCCTCACTTGGCCATCTCAGGAATTTGTCCCCATACCCCCGTCATAAATCCGACAAGTATTTGAAGCATCCACGGAAACATGAACAGCAGCACGATGAACATCGTCATGATTTTTGGCAAAAAAGTCAGCGTCATTTCATTAATCTGAGTCATGGCTTGAAAGGCACTCACCATCAGCCCCACGACCAAGCTCAACCCCAGCATGGGCCCAGCTACATAGAGAATGGTTTTAATCGCCTCCTGACCGACCTGCATGACGCTTTCGGGAGTCACAGTTTTCGTCCTTTTGCTAGATAGCATTCTTTCGTGAAGAGTAAGGCGTGAGACGTTTTCTGTATCCTTCGTAAACTGCCTTCAGCCTCACGCCCCACCGTATGTGTCTATTGAAAACTGTTCATGAGCGAGCCCACGACCAACAACCACCCATCGGCCAGGACAAACAGGATGAGCTTAAACGGTAGAGAAATCATGATCGGGGGCAACATCATCATGCCCATCGACATCAACGTGCTGGCCACAATCATATCGATCACCAAAAACGGAACATAAATCAAAAATCCGATTTGAAATGCCGTTCGCAATTCACTCGTCACAAACGCCGGAACAAGAGCGTGCAGCGGCACATCCTTCGCGCTCTGTGGATCAGGAATTTTCCCCATGCTCATAAACAGTCCCAAATCCTTTTCTCGCACCTGCTTCAGCATAAACTCTCGTATGGGATCGATGGCTCGCTGCATCGCCACTTCCTGCGTCACCTGATTTGCAAGAAACGGATTCAGCGCCTCGGTTTGAACCTTCTCCCATACGGGCATCATAATGAAGAGCGTCAAGAATAACGCTAAGCCGATCATGACCTGATTGGGCGGAGCATGGAGTGTCCCCAGGGCTTGTCGTAACAACCCTAAGACGATCACCACTCGCGTAAAGGATGTCACCAACATTAATAAGGCCGGTGCCAACGTGAGCATCGTCAACATGAACAGAATGCGAAGACCAAACGTCCAGGGCTCTGTGGCATCTAAGCCGGACACTTGCAGACTGATAATGGGGTCTTGTGTGGCTTGGGCGAACGCCTGATGGAGACCGCTTAGAACATGATTCAGAGACGCAAAGCACAGAACGCCGAATCCATAGGAACATCTGAATACTTGGATTTTTTTGCTTTTTCCAAAACGATTCCTCAACATTTGGATATCCTTACCGGTGATGTTTGAGAGAAAGCGGAAGATTCCTTCTTTTCCGAAGCCGGGTGGGCCCAATGTCCAACCCATGCACCGATCCGGCTGACCACGGGATTGGCTTGGGCTCGCATTCGACCGGTTCGCTCTTCATCCGTGATCTTTGTTAAAAGCGTCATGTCTCTCGCCGTGGTTCCTAGAACGAGTACCTCCCCTGCCACGTCAACCAACATGATTTGTTTTCCCGTCCCTATCCGCAAACCACCCAGTACGCGCATGACCGGTTCTCCACTCAATCCAGGACTTTCCCCAAACGTGCGTTTGACCCATGCCAATCCGCACAAGAGGATCAGCACCACCAGTGCCAGTGCTCCGGCCATTTTGAACGCTTCATAGGTGAGATCCATAATGTCTTAGTACAATGTAGGAAGTGAAAAGTCAGAAGGCCAAAGAATTCGCAATGCTCCAGATATCATATCCATTTTCACTTTTTCCTCTTCCTGGTTCCCTTATGAATGCAGTTTTTTTACCCGTTCCGTTGGACTGATCACATCAGTGAGTCGAATTCCGAATTTTTCGTTGACCATCACCACTTCGCCACGTGCCACAAGGCGTTCATTGACCAGTACCTCCAACGGTTCACCCGCTAATTTATCCAATTCCACGATAGATCCTGGCCCTAGCTGCAATAAGTCCTTGATCAACATTCGTGTATTTCCCAACTGCGCGGATAACACCAAAGGAATATCTAAGATTCGATCAAGATTGGAATCTTGCGAGCCAACAGAATTCGCAGTAGGAGGAGACGCCGAGGTCTGGACGGAGGGCTGCACTGAGGTTTGCACTGAACCGGCGCTCTTCCCGGCGGCTTCCTGAGCAAGGGCTTCCATCATTTCCTTTTCGGCATCGAATGTGTCCATGTCTACGCTGTCATCATCATCGCTCATAAGTCTTCTCCATAGTTCCCAAAGTTTTCCAAGGCCCTATCTTCAATCCATCCGGCCGTCTATTCAGGAATCACTAAGATGTCCTGAATTTGAAACGATTGCATCCCCTTCGTGGTCCCTGGAAAACCGGAAAATTTCGGTACCCCTTCGACGGTGGCGATTAACGGTTGCGTCGTGGATTGATTCAACGTGATCACATGTCCAGGAACAAAGCGCATAAACTCGTCCACAGATAACTCCGCTTCCCCCAATGTCACCGAGATATTAATGGGGGCATCCTTGATTCGGTTGGAAAAACGTTTGACCCACCCGTGGTCGACTTCGTAAAAATCGCTCTGGAAACTGACTTGTAACCGTTCCCGAATCGGTTCCAACATGGCATACGGCAGACACAAATGCAGATCTCCCACCGAATTGCCGAGTTCGATCCCTAACGTCACCACAATCACGACATCCGCCGGCAACACAATGGAAGCCAGTTGTGGATTCATCTCCGCCCGTAACGCTTTTATCGCCACCTTTTGCACCGGTTCCCAGGCCTTTTGTAAATCCTGCAACCCCATGGCCATCACCTTACGCATCACGCGCTGTTCAATCAGGGTAAAATCCTGCCCTTCGGGTTTGACATGAGTTTGTCCCGCTCCGCCAAAAAAATGATCGACCAGGAGATAGACGGTAGCGGCATCGGTGGCAACCATCGCCGTGCCTCGAAGAGGCTCCATAGAAATAATTTGAAGATAGGCCGGAACAGGAAGACGTTTGGTGAATTCACCAAACTTTAAGACGGATTGGTTGGTGATGGTCACTTCAACAGTTTTTCGAAGAATGTCACTAAGGGCCAAACGAAAAAGCCGCGAAAATTGCTGATGGATCACATCAAGGGTCGGCATGCGGCCCCGGATCACCCATTCTTGATTCCCTAAATCATAGGGAACCGGCCCATCGACAGGTTCCTCAACCTCGGGCGCTTCGGTCTCAACATCGCCATCCGTCACTCCCCGAAGGAGCGCATCCACTTCATCTTGACTTAATATTTTTTCCATCGGCCTATGCTAGGACAAAGTAAGGAGTGAGGTGTGAGGAGTAAGTAGCAAGAAACAGCAGAATACCTGATCTATTCTTTTCCATCTTTTTACCCTTTATCCCTCACGCCTTACCCCTTACTCCTCACTCCTTACTCCTCACTTCTTAGTTATTGAATGATAAAATCCGTGAAAAACACATTCGCGACCTTCCCTTTACTCATGACTCCATTGACACGCGTCATGATCTCCTCACGAATTCTCCGTTTCCCGTTGACTGTTCGCAATAATTGCGATTCTTTACTGCTTAATAACACCAATAAGGCATCACGAATGGCCGGCACTTTATTCTGATAATCCGTTTTCTCTTCCGGTCGGTCTAACTCTAATTTGATACTGACTTTGAGGAAACGCAGTTCATCGCGATCGGCTAAATTGAGCAGAAAGGGTTCCAATTCCATCACCGGTCCTGGCTCATCGACGTGTTTTCCTCCCGTATCATCTCCATGATCATTTTTCGCATGCTGTTCGCCTTCTTCATTTTGCCCACCCATCAAAAACCATGCCGCCCCCCCACCGCCTCCCAGAAGTAGGACTCCCACCAGCCCTAATACCATCATTTTTTTTACTGAGCCCGCTTTTGCCGGCGCCTCTTCTGTGGCAGTTTCGTCAGCCATACCATAACCTCACATGCTAAAAATATTGTTGGGCCTACACTTCCTCTTCCAAAGTGAGCAACCTCTATGCCACTCACGCTAAATGTGAATCTACTTATTGCCACAGGAAAAAACTCAAGAGAAACACGGAGGTTCTTTGTCTTGAGGCAGTTTTTTCCTTACGATCCACACCAGCACGGTTTTGACCTTTCGTCATTTTCCCGCCATTGCGCTGGATCCTTTGACGCTTTGTTTCAACTAAAGGCATCCCACATCACACCCAAACATTTCTTGAGCCCTCACCGTAGTCGCGCTTGAAATGGTCAAACTCGTTGGAACACGATGTCAAATTCCCAAATCCGAGCTATTTTCCTCTTGCACGTGGGGGACTCCTGCGCGTGGACCTATGGGAGATGTTTTTATGAATCGACTGGCCTTATTTGAACGAACCTCCTTGGCCCGCCCTTCCGTGGTTTGCGTTCACTTCATTGAATGAGACCGGACGGGGGGGCGTTAATGGTTGGGGGTCCTTATCCGCCTCAACAACGGCGTCATCCTTCGGGACGCGTCAAGCAACAACTTCGGTTGCCGGGCCGAAACCCGGAATGTATTCACAAGGTCTGCTCATTCCCAAGGAGGGTAAGGCGGTTTGTCGTATGCCTCGTTTCGTACCGAGAAAAGTGGCAGTGAATAGAGAGGGTTGTGACGCAAAAAAAAAGCCCCCAGTCAGCATAGGCTGACCAAGGGCTTTACCGGCCACTCTACCATCGGAAACTATCGAGCCAGATTCACCAGTTCTCCAAGAAGATCGTTGGTCGTGGTAATAATTCGAGAATTCGCCTGAAAGCCACGCTGCATGGTAATCATATTGACCAACTCATCACCCAAATCCACATTGGAAGTTTCTAACGTACTGGCCGAAACTTTTCCAAACGAACCCGACCCGGGAGCCCCTTGTAAGGATGTACCGGATTCTCCCGATTGAATGAACAAATTCCGACCGATGGGCTGTAACCCGTCGGGATTAATGAATCGGGTCAACGCCACTTGTCCAAGATTCTGTGTGGTGCCGTTAGAGAATCGTCCCGTAATCGTTCCATCTTCCCCTATGGAGGTCCCTGTCAACGTACCATTGGCAAACCCATCTTGCGACAAAGTCAATAGAACAGAAGAAGACCCCTGTTGTAACATGCCATCTGTTCCAGCTCCACCATCAGTCGTGATACTCGTTCCAAAATCAAATACGGTTGCCTGAGGCGTGGTCGAACCATTACTAAACGTGATTCCGTCCCCGCCAGTATTGAAATATGTCACGGTACCCTCAGTATCCAATAAACCGCCAGTGGTAAAACCCAGGCTACCTTGTGCCACGAGCGCATTACCCGTTGTGGCATTACTATTCCCTGCTGTCACGGTCACTTCAGAAGCTGAAGCAATCGCATTATATTGCCAGGTATTGTTGGCCGTCTTTGAAAAATAGACGGTCAAATCATGGCCCACACCAAGCGTGTCAAATATACGAATCCCGGTACTAAACTGCGAAATCGCTGTATTTGATGGATCGGCCAAAAGCTGCGCTGTCGTAAAGGCCGTCACTACCGGTTCACTGGCATTCAGATTTCCACTCATATCTACCTGAGTCGTAGCTGTGCCCACTTGCTGCGTGGTGCTTAAAACCAGATCGCCGATGGTCCCTAGAATATTGCCGCTTGGGTCAACTTGGAAACCTTGCAGGCGCAATCCTGCTGGATTCACAATGTTTCCGCCTGAATCAATATTGAACTGTCCCGCTCGTGAAAAAAAGATGTTACCGGCCGTATCGTTGATTTGAAAAAACCCGTCACCATCAATCGCCAAATCCAGGGCATTCGAGGTCGTTTGCAACGACCCCTGAGTAAAACTGGGGTCGATCCCTAGTACACGAACCCCACGACCTTCGACGACGGACGAACTCGTTCCCCCACCACCGATCGTGGCTCCGAATAAATCCCCAAAGGAAACGGATCGACTTTTATAGCCGACAGTCTGCGCATTGGCGATATTATTTCCAATTTCACTGAGTGCCCGACTGGTGGCGTTAATTCCACTGGTGGCCGCAAAAAACGCTGATGTAATGCCCATCGGTAGTTACTCCTTGGTTACGAGCATTTCGGACATCCATGTTCGGCATGCTGCTAGGTTTATTGAATTGAAATAATGTCCTGCGTTTTCAGTGTTTTCCCACTTTGGAGAACAACGGGCGTGTCTGCTCCAAACGCAATGTTGGCCACGGGTTCACGACCGAAAGTCAAAACTGGAACGACATTCTTTTTCAAATCCTCGGCCTTGGCCCTAAACTGATAGACCCCTTCTGGAACCCGGTCCCCCTTGGCATCTAAGCCATCCCACTGCACTTTATTGGCTCCGGCATGCTGAAGCACATTCGATTCAATCTTCCTGATGATCTGGCCATCTTTGCCAAGGATATCAATGGTCACCGCACTGGCATCTCCGCTCAAGGCATACGCTAGAATCGGTTGATCCTCTTTCCCTACACTCACCGAATCACCCTGAGAAATGACCGTGCGCCCGATTAAATTCACCAATCCCAATTGCGTGCGTTGGGTATCTTGCGCGATCAGATCTCCAAGAAGGTCATTCGTATTCGTGGCTTGTTCCAGTGTGGTGAATTGAGCTAACTGTGCGATGAAATCCTCGTTGTGTACGGGATTGGTCGGATCCTGGCTTTGCAGTTGCGTGACGAGCAAACGAAGGAAGACATCGGAACCGAGTTCCGATACCGCCGCCTGCACATGACCTTGCCCGGTTACCGTGGAATTTGATGCTGTCGGCGTTATCGGGTCCATATCTCTATCCTCCTTTTACGATGCTTCAGGACGTGCCCAGTTTGCTTATGCCAAGAGATGCAATCCTCGCTCTAGCTGTCGGTTCACCGAATTCTGGGTTGAAATTCGTTCATCCTGAGCCCGTCGTCCGGATTGTGGCCCCTCGTGAGATCTCGAATCGCCAAACCAGGCATCAGACTCGTGGTCGCGTTCCTCACGAACTTCTGCAGAAAATTCTTGCAGATCCAAATCAACCTGAGATAATTGATGTTCCAGTTGGGGAACGAATTGATTCGCAAGGCTTCGTAGGATCGAATGATCCATAACCAACCCGGCGTAGACTTGCTTGTTCTGCACTCCCACATCAATCATGACCCGCTGATTGTCCGATAATTGAACATCCATTTGGAGACGTTGTAAGACCTGTGCCGGGAATTCGACCCCACGTTCCTCCATCGCTCGTAATCCGACCCCTTGGCCTGAAGACAGGTGCGACTGTTGAAATCCGGATTGGGAGTTGGAGAAATGATTCATCCCACTTCCCAACCCCTGTCCGCTACCGGGTTCCACACCAAGACTTTTAGTGGACGTTTCCGAAATGGATTGCGTGTGTTCCCCTTTAGCCAATACCGATTCTCCTGTCACTCCAATCGGAACCGTGGTGGAATGTTGGGTCCCTGAACCTGACACCTCGCCCAACACCAGTGAATTTCCCTGAATAGCGTTAATCGTCAATCGATGCGGCTGGCCGGGTCCCGCAAATCCCGCAGGCCCTTCCGCCTGTCGGGAGGTTGCCGGAGGGATGGAAATGGCTGGCACCGTGTGGGATCGGAGAAGTGGAGATTGGGGTCGCTGAAAGATTTGGGATCTTGATATTTCCTCATCACCCACGACTCGTCCAACCTGTTGCAACCCACCTGGTACTCCTTTCGGCGATGGAAGAGCAGTCGGCACCCCTTCCTCCACCTTTAACCCCGAAGATGCCTGTTTGCCTGTTGCACCCTGAGAAGTCTGTTGAGGCAGGAATGCCGACTCAGTCTCTTTTGGAAGAGAGCCCTGAATGGGCTTTGCTGTCCCTGGGTCTAATATCTTGGAAAAAGAATTGAGTACGTTTCTGATTGGGCTTCCATCAATTTCCAATTCTGGCCGCACCTCGCCCACAACAGGGTTTCCACCAGATTGTTGGAACGCATGACGTGGTAAGCCTATACCCGTCTGTGGTTGGATGCCTTGAAGAGGAGAAAAAGGAATCGTTGGTACGATATCCGGTAGGGGAATTTGCTCAAAAGAAATTCCCAGATTTTCATATGGAGCCGGTTCATTCGGCACAACAAGAGGTGTGGTCGGCGTTGACGGAGAGAACCGCTTCGCAAAGTCCAACAACAGATCTGACTCTGCGGCGAGCGGCAGAAGCTCATGAGGCGATTCCTGCGCCTGGTAGACTTGAGCCTTCTGTATAAGGTTTCCAAGGATATCGGGGTCCACCAATGATTGAAGATGACGCACCTCATGTCGTAAAAAAGAATTCGGCAAATTCTCATATTGCGGCCTATGCGTGGAAAGCAACGTTTGCCATTGCTTGAGAAACGCTGGCGTATCCCCGCCCTGTTCATGGAGGACTTGAGAAAATGCCTGGGCGAACGTCTCCTGTGGGTGTGTGGGTTGCCCTGTGCTCACCTCCCCCAAGCGTCCTGTCGCGAGCCCATCGCCACCAAGCACGGACAGGCCGTTTTGTGGACTTAAGAATAAAGGTAACAGCGAACTCATAATCTATTGGGGCGCTTTCGAATCGACTGGTCGCTTCAATTTCGTTTCCCGATAATTCTGAAGTCCTTCAGATAACCGCGCAGCTTTCTTCGGATTGACTTCGGCCAATATTCCTGCGGCCTTCTTATTCTTGATTCCAGCCAGAATATCTAGTGCCAGCCCCTCTCGCATTTCTTCAATTCGTAGCGCGCTTTCTTCAGGATCCATCGCCTCATAAATCTTCAGTAAATGCAGAAGAGCCGGATCTTGCTCTAAATACCTTCGTTGCTCTTCAGTTAAGGCCGCCGCTTCTTTTTCCAACCGTTTGGCTTCTTTGGCCTGTCGCGCGGCTAACGCTTCGACATCTCTCTGCAAAGACGCAATCTGTTCTTCGCGAAGTTGCAATCCACGTTCCCGCTCCTCAATTTCCTTCAATCGGGCTTGAAGATCTTCCACCAAGGTGGTTTCTTCACTGCGAGGCTCCTCGGACAGATTTTCTTCAACTTGTTGATTTTCCGGCGATTCAGTGGGGTAGTTCTCCGTTGTCGCTTGCACAGACCACGCCGCAGTGGCCCAGACCATCACCACACCACACCACCAGGAAATCTTTCGTCGACTAGGCAACATCATGCTACTAGGTCATTTCTTCAAGGTGACAGGTGACAAACGCATGAGCAGATACGTCTTCTTGGATACGTTGTTCCTGAGCCGCGACCCGTTTCAGCACCTCGGCCTCCTTCTTGGCAATCACCAGCTCGACCACCCGTCTGGCGTGATACGCTTTGTGTAATTTTTCCCGCAGCCCGACTAAGGCTTGCTCTACCTTCTGAATCTGTTCTGTCCGTGCTTCCATCCCTGTCCCCAACAGGTCCAGCCATCGATACCGCTCCTCCGCAAGCAGCGTCTCCATCCCCATTTGAATCTGGTGTTCCAATTCACCTACCAACGTTTCCATTTCCTGCCACAGCGCTTCACGTTCGCTTACCTTCTGGCTTTTTTCCCATTCAGCCAGAATCACCTCTTCACGAGCCAAGTCTTCTACTTGCTTTCGAAATCGCAATAAGGTCGTCCAATTCATCTGGTTTTTCCTTTTGGGATAAGGAGACTTCGACCTTGTGCGGTCAAGGTCTCAAGGTTTTTCCAACTCTCTGCCATACCGACAGCCACTTCACGACTCTGCTTGAGATAGCGGTCAATGGGCTCCTTCATCTGAATGGCCGCATCCAACCGGGCATTGGTTCCCTGTTGATACGCCCCCAAATTAATCAGGTCTTCTGAATTTCGATATTCGGCCATCAATTGGATAATGGTTCTGGTCGCCTCGGTATGCGAGTCCGACACGATATCGGACATCACCCGACTGACACTTTGCAGTACGTCAATAGCTGGAAAATGTCCTTGCATCGCCAATTGCCGGGATAGCACGATATGTCCATCCAAAATGGAGCGCATCGAATCGACGATGGGATCGTTCAGATCGTCACCATCCACTAACACGGTATAGAGACCGGTGATTGAGCCATTTTCCAACGGACCCACTCGCTCTAAGACCTGTGGAAATAGCGTAAACACGGAAGGCGGATAACCCTTTGTCGTCGGCGGTTCTCCGGCGGCCAGGCCCACTTCTCGTTGGGCATGAGCTAAACGGGTGAGGGAATCAACCAACAGGAGTACATGGTTGCCTCGATCGCGAAAATATTCTGCAATCGCCGTGGCCACAAACACGGCTCGAACACGAACCAACGGCGATTGATCGGACGTGGCCACGACTACCACGGATCGACGGAGACTTTCTGCTCCCAAATCACGTTCCAGAAATTCTTTCACCTCTCGGCCACGCTCTCCTACCAACGCAATCACATTCACATCGGCCTTTGTATGACGACACAACATGCCCATGAGCACACTCTTTCCGACACCACTTCCTGCAAAAATCCCTAACTTTTGCCCCACACCACAGGTTAATAACGCATTGATCGCTTGAACCCCTAAATCCATTGGTGTGGTAATACGTTTGCGCTTCATGGGCGCGGGAGCAGGCGCATAGAGGGCATACCGCTGACTTCGAGGAAGGGGCCCTTTATCATCGAGGGGTTGACCTAACCCATCGACCACCCGCCCTAACAGATTCTGTCCCACTAGCAACCGTGGGGAACTGGGGTCATAGCGTACCAAATCTCCAGCACCAATCCCTCGGACCGGCCCAAAGGGCATCACCACCACACGTTGCTCTTTAAATCCAATGACTTCACCCTCAAGAATGGACTGGCGCCGCTGACTAAAAATATGACAACGTTGCCCTACGGCCGCCCCTGACCCCGTGGCTTCCAAGGTCAGCCCGACGGCTTTCACCACCCGGCCGGTGACCGTAGCAGTGGAGAGTTCATCCAAGCGCTGATGAATAGAGGCCAGACTCATGAAGGAGACCTTTCCAAACCAAACTCGGCAGCCACGGTTTCGAATTGCTGCTCAAGACGCGCATCTAACTGCAATCCGGCCTGTTCGATGACGCATCCCCCCGGCTGTACATCGTCATGCCCTTCAATACTCAAATGCTCCCCATCAAGAAATTCCGCCCGTAACGCATCATGAAGTGGCTCCAACGCGGCAAGATCTTGAGGGTGCACTTTGAGCGTCACGAGGCCCTTATTGAGCAGAAGCCCCAGAATCTGGCGAACTTGCCGGACAACGAGATCTTTGTCTGTCTCGATCTCTCGCAGAATGATTTTTTGGGAGATGGCTAATGCCACTTCCATAATATCTCGATCGTGTTCCTCCAGCGCGACCACTCGGGCCCGCCCGATCTGATTGGCCAACTGGATAGCCCGCTTGAGTTCTTCATCGACCTTGGCCTGACATTGGGCTCGCCCTTCTTTCATACCTTTCAGCCAACCCTGCTTATAGGCATGCTGCTGGAGTAAGGAACAATCATGGGCTGGCTCCTCTTCTTCTTGATTCCTCGCACCATGAGGAATCAATTCCAGCATCTCAAATTTTTGCACTTGGTCTTTATGTTCCATCGGGTCACCAACCTTAGATCATTTGCTCTTCGCCTTTTCCGCCGAGCGCCACTCGGTCTTCACCTGCCAGTCGTTGCACCGTTTTAATGATATTTTGCTGAGCCAGCTCCACATCGCTTACCTTGACCGGGCCGCGCGTTTCCATATCCTCCTTCAAAGATTCCGCCGCACGACTCGACATATTATTCAGGAATTTATCCCGAAGCGGGCCTTCGACCGGCTTGAGAGCCAGGAGCAATTCCTCCTTGCTCACTTCACGCAACACTTCCTGCATGCCTCGATCATCAATAGACTCCAGGTCTTCGAACACAAACATTTTTCCGCGTACCTCTTCGGCCACATCTGGGTCCTTGGCCTCCAAGGCGGTCAGAATTTCGCCCTCCACATTCTTTTTAACGGAATTCAAAATTTCCGCAACAAGCCCTGTGCCTCCAACAGGAACGGCATTTTTTGACGATCCGAGCCGCAATTCTTCCTGGAGCACCCCATTCAATTCATCGACCATATTGGGAGACACTTCTTCTGTGGTAGCCAGACGATAGACAATCGCATCTCGTTTATGGGCAGGAAGCAGGGACAAAATCTGGGCCGATTGATCTGACTCTAAATTCGCTAAAATAAGGGCCCCAGTTTGGGGATGCTCGTAGGTCAACAAGTTGGCAATCGAAGGCGCGTCTAATGACTTCAATGTATCGAATCCCGCATTATCGGAGGTACTGAGGGAACTCAGGATCCGGCGCGCTTTATCTTTGCCAAGGGCGGCATTCAAAATTTTGGAGAGATACGTTTTCCCTTCCACGCTTAATCCCGAGGCGCCGGCCAATTCCATATATTCCTTCAACACATACCGATGCTCATCTTGCCCGACATTGACCAGCGCCCCTAAATAGGTGCCAATCTGCCGAATATCTTTTTGGTCTAACACTTTCAACACTTCAACCGCTGCGTTTTCTCCAATGGCCAGCAACAAAATTGCGGCCTTTTCATATCCCGATAAAGAATCCTCCACAGCTTAAGCCTTTTGTTCTTGTTCTTCTTTAATCCAGGTCCGAATGACGTGCGCCGCTGAGGCAGGATTCTCCGCGGCGAGCTTCATGGCTTTGTCTTGAGGTGTCTCGGTAATTTGCGCTTCATATTCAGCCACCGTGGCCGGCAACCCCGATTGCGGTAACACCACCGCTGCAGCCGAAGGCTTACTCAGATTCACAGCCATGGGACGAATGACAAACCACAAAACCATCACACCAAGGAAGAAAAACAGGACAGGCTTCAGGAAACCTCCCCAGGTTCCGAGAAACGCCTGGACCCCGGCCGTCATTCCTTCTTCCCCTTCATGGACAGCTGGCGTGTCGAATGGAACATTGATCATTTCAATTTGATCGCCTCGTTCTTCAGAAAACCCTACCGCTTTTTTCACGATGAGAATAAGATTTTGAATTTCCTGTTCTGATCTGGCCACATATTTCTTGTCGCTGTTTCCATCACCCGCCTTTCCGACCTCACCCTCTGGCGCTTCGTAGGTGCCATCCACCAACACCGCCACGCTTAACCGTTGAATAGCACCAGTCGGTTCGATAATTTTGCTCACCTTTCGATTGACTTCATAATTCAGCGTTTCATTTTTTCTCTTCGCTTCTTTTGGGCCTGGGCCGCCCGTCGGCCTCTCGGCGCTGGGAACATTGCTTTGCACGCCAGGCACTCCTGTTTGAGGCCCCAAGCCCTGCTCAATAACTTTCTCCTGACTTCGATTCTCACTTCGGACCACCTGACTATTTGGATCGAAACTCTCTTCCGTCGTTTCGACTTGACGGAATTCCAATGGTGCTGTCACGCGCACCACCGATTTATCCCGCCCCAAGACTTGGTCTAACATCGTCTGAACCCGTTGCTCTAAATCATGTTCAACTCGCCGTTGGGTTTCGATTTGGGTCGCGGTCAATTGCGCTTCTTCATCGGCCGAATTTTGGCTGAGCACTTCTCCATGATTATCAACAACAGTGACTTGACTGGGATCTAATCCTTCGACACTGCTGGCCACCAAGTGGACGATCCCTTGGACCTGTGTGGCAGCCAAGGGTTTCCCTCGTTTCAATGTCAGCACCACGGCAGACTGAGCCGGCTTTTGTTCCGAGGAAAATAATCGTTTTTCGGGAATGACTAAATGCACGCGGACTCGATCCACTTGCGAAATTTGACTTATCGTACGAGCTAATTCCCCCTGCAGCGCCCGACGATAATTCATTTGCTGAGTAAACGGAGTCACACCGATTCCAGTGCGATCGAATATTTCGAATCCTACCCCCGCAGATTCTGGAAGGCCGACCGAGGCTAACTGAAGCCGCAATTCATGTACTCGTTCAGCAGGGACCTGGATCGTATTGCCACCTTCGCCAACCTCATAGGTCACTCCTTGCTTCCCCAGTTCTTGAATAATAGCGCGTGTATCCTCTGAGTCCATTTGAGAGAATAAGACAACCAATTCAGGTTGCTTTCCTAGCATCATCAACAGCGGGATCGTGGCAATGGCTAAAGCCAACACCACGACGACCCCTAATCGCTGGGCAAGGGAAAGAGCTTGAAAATTACTGATGAGGCTTTCCGGAAATGTCGCCATGTAATCGTCAATTCCTCACAAAAAGTCTTGCGTGTTACCATGCTCGAAAAATTCTATGAGCTGGATACCCATCACACCTGCATCCGCATGACTTCCTGATAGGCATCAACCATCTTATTTCGCACTTGCATCAAGAGCCGAAAGGAGAGTCCGGCTTTTTCTCCAGCAATCACAGCTTGATGAATGTTCATGTTTTCTCCTTTCGCCACCGCATCTTCCAAGCGTCCGGCTTCATGTTGCATGGCATTGACGGACTCCACGGCGTTTTTCAAGACATCGCCGAATCCCTGACCGGCCTGCGAAGCTCGTGTGACTGACGAGCCTCCAAAAGGCTCAGGAATGGATTCGATTCCTTTTATGTACAGAGGATCCATGAAGAATGTTCCTTTCCGGGGAAGTGTCGAAATTGTCGCCACGTGTATTTTTCGAACTCGTGAAAAGTAACGGAATATACATCCTAACCCTTTTCTTCCTTTTCCCCCGTCACTTTTCACGGTGCACGACCGGCGCGTCACTACTTACGCTTCACACAGTAACTATCGGCCCATTTCCAAAGCTCGAAGGGTCATGGTTTTTCCTGTTTCCATGACTGCGATATTCGCTTCATACGCCCTTGTGGCGGACATGAGATTCACCATCTCCTCAATGGGATTGACGTTTGGCAAATGCAGGTACCCTTTTTCATCGGCATCCGGATGATCAGGATCGTACACGATACGTAACGGTCGTGAATCTTCAATAATATCGGTCACTCTGACTCCCGAGGGTTCGGAAGAATCCCCGAACGCACTGTTAAAGACGGAATGAAAAGGTGCCTGCGTTGACGTCGCTTGAAATACGACGTCGCGTCGAATATAGGGACCGCCATTTGGTGACCGGGTAGACTCCGCATTGGCCAGATTTCCAGCAATGATATTTAACCGTTGTCGTTGAGAATCCAGCGCCGATCCCACGACAGCAAAAAGTCGATCAATTTCCATAGGTGTCTCCTTTTTTGACCTCTATCGTCCTTCATCAATCGCCCGTTTCCATCCTTCAAATCGTCCATCCAGGAATTGACTGACCGCCATATAGAGAAGGGTATTTTCGGCCATCAGTGTCATTTCTTGTTCCAGATTGACAGTATTTCCGTCTATTCCAGCTCCAATATCTTCATGTATCGTATTCTGAAAAATATTGCTGTCGGCGGAACCACCACCTAAATGGTGAGGGTTCGTGACCTTCTGAGCAACCGGACCGTCCCCTCGAAGTACGGCGGAAAAGGTCTCCGGGAACGGCAAATGCCGGGCTTTGTAGCCTGGCGTTTCTTCATTCGCCATATTGGAGGCAATGGTTTCATGAATTCCACTCCGCACATCCAATGCCCGCTCATATAAGACGGTTCCTGCATCCCATGGAGAAATCATCATTAGGCTTCACCTCTCCATCGCTTCATCTTTCGAGTTTCTGCCCCCTTGTAACCGGTCCTATAGTGAAATACCAATAGTGAGTTTTCTGGTTTCCCACCCCAACACCGACGCCCGCGGCCAACCAGCATGACACCCGCTGAGACTATTCCCATCACCCCCTCCACATATTTCGTACGATGAGGCATGAGTTGCCTTGAACTTTTTTCCTACCGTCGGCAAATTCTTCCGCCTCTTCCTTAAAACAGGAGGATACGCCCCAACTGTCAAACACACCAAGAACTCCCAGGCTCTTGACCGGACTTAGACTCCCAGCGAGAGTCCACCATTCAGTTCACGATATTCCCGTAATTTATTCCGTAACGTTCGAATACTGATGCCCAACGTTCTCGCCGCATGTGTTCGATTCGCATTATGGGCTTCTAATGTTCGCAGGATGAGGTCTCGTTCCATTTCCCAAATCGTTCCAGTCGGTGCATGCGTTGGACCTGAAGTTAATGTCGGTTCGTCAAACTGAAAATGTTCCACCTGCAATGGCCCATTATCCGCCAGAAGAACACCCCGTTCGATGACATTTTCTAATTCACGAACATTGCCCCGCCATGGTCGACTTTTCAAATACTTCATGGCCTCATCGGAAATCCCATTCCAGGAACGCTGGTTTCGGAGAAACGACCGGTGGGAAAAATGCTCGGCTAACAGCTGAATATCCACTGGCCGATCCCGTAAAGGAGGGATCGTAAACGGCATGACGCTCAGCCGGTAATACACATCTTCCCGAAACCGTCCGGCCTGAACTTCCTGGGCAAGATTACGGTTGGTGGTCACAATCACCCGCACGTCCACGGGAATGGGCTGTCGCGATCCAAGGCGGTCCACTTCTCGTTCCTGAAGAACCCTCAATAATTTGGCCTGCAAGCCCAGGCTCATTTCGCCAATTTCGTCTAATAACAACGTGCCATGATGGGCCAGTTCAAATTTTCCGGCTCGTCTCGTCAGAGCTCCGGTAAAGGCCCCTTTCTCATAACCAAATAATTCACTTTCTAACAGGCCTTCTGGCAGCGCAGCGCAATTTATGGCGACGAAGGGTTGATGAGCCCGGGTACTCTTGCGATGGATATGGCGAGCCAGAACTTCTTTACCCGTCCCGCTTTCTCCTTGGATTAAGATTGTGGCTGAGCTGCCCGCGATCATGTCCAACATTTTTAAGGTTTGCAGCACTTTGGGATCTTGAGTCAAAAACCCCTCGCGAGGCACTCCGTGCGTTGTCTGCTCCTGGACCCGGTTCGTCATGAGGCTTGGTTCGCTGCGATCATCGTCCAACTGTTGAATGATCTTCTCCAGCCGATCAATCGGAAAGGGTTTTTGAAGAAATTCGGTGGCCCCGTACTTTAGAGCCTCGACCGCGACATCCACGCCGCCATACGCCGTCATCACGACCACCGGCATATGGTATCCTTGCGTCCGGACTTCTCGTAAAAATTCCATCCCGCCTTTTCCAGGCAAACTGAGGTCGGTGAGCACCAGCCAGGGAGCATTCCGTTCCACATGCTCGAGGCCCTCATAACCATCTTTCGCTACCGTCACGTCATAGCCATGTTGGCTCAACACTTTGGTCAAGGCCGTTTGTAACTGTTCGTCATCTTCGACAACCAGGATGCCCCGACTCATCCCATTCACAGTCTCTAGCATGCAATTCTCCTTTACTGAGGGAAAAAAAGATCGACCGTCGTCCCTTTCCCTTGTTGACTGGTAATATCTATCAAACCGTGATGTAGGTGAACGATCTGTTGAACAATGGAAAGACCAAGGCCTGTTCCTCCCTTTCGATTGGAATAAAACGGGCGAAACATGTGGGACCGGTCTTCTTCGGACATTCCGCAACCATGGTCTCGGATACGGAGGATAACCCCATCTTCAGGTGGCTGAACATTTTGCTCACCAAGGACACCTGATGCCCGGCGACAATGAATCTCAATCGTGGTGTCTGGTTCTGACGCATGAATGGCGTTTATCAGAACATTGAGCAAGGCTTGCTTGAGCAATGGCTCATGCCCATGAATGATGGATACATGTCCTTCATGATGACGGTGAATCGTCAATCGTTTTTTTCGTAAGGGATACACCGCCAATAGTTCCACGTCGTCAAGCAAGGACAGAAGATTCACGGGTTCTCGTTCGGTATGCAGAGGCGCACTGAATACCAGCATGTTGGCGACCAAATGATCTAAGGAACGAACGGCCCGAATACAATGATCGACCAATTCTTGGCGTTCCTTCAGATTGTCATGGTCCCGCCCCAGCAAGGTGGCAAACCACTCAATACTCGACAAGGGATGACGAATATCGTGAGCCAGTCGACCAACCTTTTCTCCCAGACAGACTAACCGTCGACGGTGTTCTTCTTCAGATGGGTTCACGCGTCGGGAGGAAGAATGATCGGCTTCTTTTTTTTCTAGAGATATGCGTACCCCACGATTTAAAGATGGTGGAACGAGTTGCCCATCGAGGGAGAGGGTATTCCTTTCGCATTGTGTAGGATCAAATACCGATGAAATGGCCGTTGGCTTAACTCCCTTCATTCGCCCCCCCTGCTCGCGGTTTACCCTGCAAAGAAAATTCATCGAGAACAGCTGCCGCCGCCGCGCGAATGGTATGTTCAAACTCTGGCGATGCCGTTTCTAATTGCTGCACTTCCGACAAGAGTTTTTCTGCTTCCCTCGCCTTTCCTTGATAATCCAAGGAGAGCCCCCACCGATACTTCGCCCATGCCTTCAAAGCCACTGGTGCCTTGGAAGTCAACACTTGGTCATACAGTGGTTCGGCCTCGGCATAATCTCCTTGATCAAATAGAAAATCTCCTAGCCGCAACACATTTCTCATGTCCAACGCATCCAGAGCCACCACCTGTCGTAAATCATCAAGCGCAGCATCTCGCTTTCCCGCCTCCTTAAAGGCTTGCGCCCGATGACGGAATGCATATCGTTGCAGCGTCACGTCTTGCGTCCGTTCCAGACCATCAGATAAGTGTTGAATCGCCTGTACATAGTCCTTACGAACCAGCGCTTCTATTCCCAGCACCGTGGACACCTCTGCTCGCCATTTGCCCTCAGGATACTCTCTCAGATAGATCGCACCAGCACTTCGAACCACTGGCGCATCCCCCTGATCATCAGCAAGAAATACCTTTTGTGAAAAAATTTCCTCACGCAAAGGGCTCTTTGGATGTTCCTTCAATAATTGGTCGTACCACTGCATAGCTTTGGAAGGGAGCGTCACTTGTCGATAGGCCTGAGCCACTGTCCGAACGCGCTCACGAGTCAATGGAATCAGACGAAATGCCTCTTGGTGATCTTCATGAAACTTGAGTAATTGAACCCAGGCCTGCTTTTCCGAGAAGAGTTGCATTTGCTCGCTGAGAATGGCACTTAAACGATGTGTCGCTTCATTTTTCCATGTCTTGGACGTCGCTACGATTGCCAGATGCTTCAATGAGTGAATGGCAGATGGCAGATCTCCAAGCGTGAAATACCCTCGTCCCAACCACACCAGACTTTCCTCGAGAACATCTTGTTCTGGAGCTTGGCTCAACACGCGAGACGTTTCCACCACATTATCCCAGGACACCGATAAATAGATTTCCAAGTCATCCAACCGCTGATAGACCTTGGCCCATTCTTCTTTCGTATGGTTTGTGGACAAGTAGTCCACGACCCATCTGATTTGTGCCGCTTCTCCTCGACGACCAGCTTCTTTTCCCTTAAATCGACGTTTGGCTTGTTCCGCAAACCAAAGAGACAAAAATGTATGCCCCTCTTGTCCTAATTTTTCAGAAATACGGTTGAGGGCATACCCCGCGAGTTCGTGTTGAGGAAAAAGATTGATCGTGATCAAAAAACGAGGAATCGCGTTTTTGGGGTCTCCAACGGCTAACTCCGCCAACCCGTAATAGTATGACGAACGTTCAGATTGTCGAATGAGTTCAGGTTGTTCGGCCTCTACCACTCGGTACCAATAGTAGGCCTGGCTCCAAGCCTTGGACATGGCTGTCGCATCAGCTAATCCTAATGCACCCCTGGACCGATGCGCTTCCCATTTCGGCTCTTCCACGACACGACGAAGCACCAGCGCGGCTTCAAGAAACTGTCGGTTTTCCAAAAATCCCAACCCCGCTTCCACCATCACTCCCCCGGCTAATGGATGCGCGGGATAGGACGCGAGAAATTCTTCGAACAAGGCATTGGCTTCTGAATGCCATCCGGCATCCCAATAGAGCTGCCCCATCGAACACAACGCCCATGGGGCATACACACTATCCGGCTGTGCGGTTTTCCGGGCTTGGAGACGATCGATCTGCTTCAAAAATCCAGGCCCAGATCCATCTGCCGCATCGGGAAGGGAAGCCAAAGCCCACCTGGCGCCCTCCGCAAACATACCTTCTTCATGTTCCAAGAGATACGAAGAAAACAATTCCCGTGCCTCTAACAACGCACCCGCATTCATCGAATTTTTACCTTCAAGCAAAAAATTTGGAATAACCATGCCTTGAGGATGTTGCCAGGGAAACTCCGAACAGGACCCACCCGCCGCCGAACTGGGCCAGAGGACAGCCACTCCGACTATCCAGAGAAATCTTCTCACGTGTGTATGTCCTCCAACCTTGGAACCCTATTGAGCAAAATCCGGACCCGAGAACTTCTTACCGGGTTCAATAAGACCGTGCCGAATTGTTGTTGAAAAAAGAAGAGTTTTCTTGGGGGACGAACTGTTGGGAAGAAAGTGCCTGCGTCAAGGCGTTGACGGAAGGGTCAGAACATCAGGCTGATTGCCGGAGGAGCAAGACAAACAGAAAGAGTATAGCTCTAAGCTGCGCCCTGTCAGGCGTCAACCAGGTCTTCAGGCGGGGCAGCGCGTTGGGCCACGACTTCGGCCAGGGATTTCTTTTTGAGTTTTTCAATCAGGGTTGTCCGGTTGATTTGTAGAAGTCGTGCCGCTTTACTTTTGACCCAATTGGTTCGCTCAAGGGCTTCGAGAATCAACCGATTTTCAAATTCTTCGACGGCTCGCGAAAGATCCAACCCCCCAACAGGAATGGCCGCAGGTGTGGAGGGGAGCAGGTCTGATGGAAGACGGCGAATTTTCTCAGGCAAATCTTCAGGTTCGATTAACCCGCGTCGCTTCAAAATGGCAATCCGTTCAACAATGTTCCCTATTTCCCGAACATTCCCTGGCCACGGATACTCACATAATAAGGCCATGGCATGATCGGACACACCGGTCAACTCCGCTTTACGACGATCATTAAACATCGCGATAAAATGCTGCAATAAGAGGGGAATATCCTCAACTCGTTGTCGCAAAGGTGGAACCAGCACCGGCACGACATTGAGTCGGTAAAACAGATCTTCGCGGAATTGTTTGGCGGCTACTAAATTCTCAAGATCCTGATTTGTCGCCGCTACCACCCTGGCATCGGATTTATAGGTCCGGGTTCCGCCTACCCGTTCGAATGTTCGCTCTTGAAGAACTCGAAGCAGTTTCACCTGAAGCGGAGGACTCAAATCTCCGATTTCGTCTAAGAAAATAGTGCCGCCTGTTGCTAACTCGAATCGGCCAACTCGAGCTGCCACAGCTCCCGTAAACGCACCCTTTTCATGACCAAATAACTCACTTTCCAATAGAGCCTCTGGAATCGCGCCGCAATTCACCGGAATGATGTTCCCACGACGCCGCGTGCTATTCGCGTGGATCGTTTGCGCGATCAGTTCCTTGCCGGTTCCACTTTCTCCCAAAATCAGAACAGTACTATCGGTATCTGCCACACAATCGATGAGCTGGAACACTTCTTTCATCACCTGGCTGGAACTGACCAGCTTTCCGAGACTAAATTGCCCCTTGACCGTTTTTTTCAGCTCGGTATTTTCATCTTGCAGCGATTTCACTCGTAAAGCACTAGCCACAGTGGCACTCAACACATCGACAGAGAAGGGCTTTGACAAGAAATCAAAGGCTCCCGCCTTGATGGCATTGACGGCCATTTCGACAGAGGCATAGCCAGTCATCACCACCGTGACGGGACACGAGGGTAATTGGTTTAACCGTTGAACGAGTTCAATCCCATTGAGTTCGGGAATCATCACATCCGTGAGTACCAGGTCGAAGGCGGATGATTCTGCCAACGCCAGGGCTTGGCTCCCGGAGTCGGTCTCGGTCACTTCATGGCCTTCATCTTCTAATTGAAGTTTAATGGTGTCCCGAATATCCGGTTCATCCTCAACTAACAAAATTCTGGCTACTCGACCACTCACAGGTAATTCATTAGACATTGATGTTTCCATGACACACCTCCCTCAACCTTCACCTAACCGATCTTTTTTCCAACCCGTCACCCTGCCAACAGTGGAATGCTTCCATGAGAGCCCCCAGCCATTGCACCCCATTTCATAAAGCAGGTCAAGCTCAGATCGCGAATTCCGCTGAAAATTTTGTAAATTCCCATCATGGATCACCCGACCAGGCACGCGCTCTTTCACGACTATATCGAAACTGATTACCTCGCCCGCTATCCTACCTGACAAAACGGCCTCAAGGAATCTGTATCAATGTCCGACAAGCATCTACAGTCAAGCCAGTTATTGGAATCCAGGATATAGCGCCCTTATGGATATTCCGCCTCTTCCCGAACCCGCATCCATGCCAATCTTCATCCTGTTTGATACGCAAACGGGATACCTTTACGGCCATCTCTTTGCGACCGGACCGGAAGATCCGTTCCTCCAGGAGGTCATTCAATGGTGGAGCCAATACTGTTCTCATGCACCCATCGGTGTTGATTACCCTGGCCTCACCAAACGATCAGAGACAGCTTCAAGCCTCTCTTCCAATTAATTCTCTTTCGGGAAATAGTAGCATCGCCATTTCATATCAGTGGTGAGTACAAAGTGAGGAGAAAGGCCATCTGGACTTTGTTCTCGCTTTACCGATTTTCCCCGGCTTTTCTCTTGTAATTTTCCCCACCCCCCCCTTAGGGCAACTCAGCCCAGCTCGACAATCCAGACCGAAAAACGAACATGACCTGAGACAGGTGAAGAATCGCGACGTGGTCGTTGATTTGGATAGCAAGAATCGGATTACCTGCGGGCAGGTCTTGTGAAAAAAATCCCCCCGTCACGGTTGAAAACCCTAAGGCACGTCGGTTGGTCACCATCACAGCAATGGAACCTTTAACATCCGTGGTTTGCAGAGATTCTCCGGCGCCCCAGGGTTCCCGTTTCCACCGCCCGTGATCGCTCTGAAACCCATACGTCGCTTCCTGGCCTTGGACAATAATCATTCGAGGCGTCACTGTCCAATGACGAATGTGTTCCACGGTTGAAAAATTGATGGAGACCCAACGTTGAAGCTCGCCTGAAAATCCCAACAATCGCGTCGTTGTTTGGACGAATCCCGTGACACCTTTGGCTTCACTGACCAAAACTTCTTCCCCTGCTCCCAGGACAAGCCTCGTAATTCCCTCCCCGGAGGTAAGACCAAACAATTGCCCTTGTTCAGAGGCAATACTGACTCGATCGGTCACGACGTCATGAGCATGACTCACACCCAAGAATCCACAGACTCCCAACGACCCAAGAAGAGCAAGGGACGCCGCTCGCTTCACTGTGTCACCCGCGTGAATTGGTTCCCTATCGATAATTCCATGGGACCCCACGATCGCCTCTCATAATAGGCCCTAAGATAGACTCCATCAGTTGCGTCCCGTTTCCTTGAGAGCCCCACAGGCCGGTCAAACTGATCAAGAAATCATACTGTTCCCGATCTGGGAGCCGCACATAATAGAGACCGAGCGAAAAACAGCGGCAGGGGTTCTGATACAGCGCCACGACATCCAGTTCCGCCGTTTTCCCGGTACGGAAGTCATGATACCAACGGGAACCGACCGTGACCCCACCAGGTAATCGCACGCCACCCCCAGCGGTGAGAAACAGAATTTTTTCCGTCGGCGCGAGGACCTCGTTAAAAGAAACGGGATTCCAAATATCGCCACGGCGTGTCCGTGAACCAGCCTTCGCATATCGTTGCCCCACAGTGAGATACCATGCCCGATGGCCTTGGATAAATCCATCGGTGTTCAATTGGGTAAACTCTTTTTGTCGATGATCAAAAAACGCATCGACCTTCATGTTAAAATCAGAGAGAAAATCTTGCCCCCCTAATGGTTGATGGAAGTCTCCACGAGTCCAGATATCCGAAAACTTTGAGGCTAACGGAGGAGGATCTCCCACATGATAACTTTGTGCGAAGAAAACATCCAACCAGGTGCTAGAGGCGCTGGCCTGATCCTGATGGCTGAATCGATTCTTCAGGGAATACGTCACCAGGCTCTTGTGGATCAAGTCATCAACCGCATCGATTTGCACCAATTTCGATTGCCTGGTTTGAGGGACAAATTCATAGATGACATTCGGTTTCATCGAATGCCGGAGAGACCCAAACTCTCCAATTGGAAATCGTTTCGTCAGATGTGAAAATGCCTCGGCCCCCACCCAAAAGGTTTCCCGATATTGGGCTGAAGAATCGGTCAAGCCACGCGAATAGGCCACTTCACGAAATTTGACCTGCGGACGGACCCCCATTGTATGTCCGACATGCAGCCCTTCAACGGACAGGCCTGGCATGAAATCTAACCGACTGACATTAAATCCTTCTTCCCGCCAAAAATTGACAGCCGTGGTATCAACGGTCAATTCCAGCGGACTCCCCAATAATCCCGGATTCATAAATCGATGACCGACTTCCGGCAACCGTTGAAAGGTCGTATCTCCCCCGGCATTCAGGGGTTGCAGATATTGCCCCAAGAGGTACAAAGCCCCGTGGTCTAAACGCTGCAACAGGGTAAGATTGGATTCTTGACTCGGTAATGCGCGCTGAACGCCGGAACTGCTCAAATCCTGCAAAAATTGGCGATCAGTGGAATAATTCAAGTTCATACGAAAAGACAGGTCGGGGGAGAACTGTTGGGCATGGGCTCCACGAAACTGAAAACGATTCCTATTTTGCTCGGTATCATACAAGCCATTCATAAACCATTGGCCTTTGGCATGGCGATTCCACACATACCGATAACTCAGGTCGCCCCCGTAACCCCGTTTGGTGAAAATTTGCGGGGCAATCGTGAGATCTTGACTGGGATCAATCACCCAAAAAAATCCTTGTCGATATTTAAATCCAAAGACATTATCGATACCCACGGTAGGAATGAGCAGCCCACTTTTCCGTTCAGCTCCCAGCGGATATTGAAATGGTGGAAGAGGAATAAGTGGCACATCATTGACATTGAACCACACTCCTTTCCCAAATAAACTATCTGTATAGTCTAAATCCATATCATCGAACGTAAACCGCCATGCAGGAATTTGGCCGTCCTTGGCATCGCAGTTGGTAAACGATCCGTCTTGGACACGATAGTGGGTTTCAGAAAAACGCTGGAGCCGTTGTCCGGTGACAAAAGAATTTTGCTCTCTGCCAAAAATTTCTCCTTTCGTCAACACGCCAGCTTCCGTATTCATGTTCAGCTCGAGTTGTTCCGCCCAGACATCGGCATGGCCATCACGAAGGTGCACATGCCCAACAGCCAGTAACTGCCCTGTTAATTTATGAAGAGTCGCCTCATCCGCCGTGAGTCGAACCGGACCTCGAGTCACATCCACGGATCCGACGGCATGGTATTCTTCCCGTTCCTGATCGTATTCAATACGATCAGCTGTAATGTCCACAGGAACCCCACGAGCATTTTCGGTATTGACCTGTTGTGTCGCCACGGGAACTTCAGCACCCGCAGAAGGGGCGAGCAGACACATGCTGGCCAGGAGCACCAACAGCCTTCGAACCCACTTCACCAGCCAGACCATGTTCAGGGAATACCCGAGGGTGAAGGTAAAGATAAATGCTGCAAGATTTCCCCAACGAGAAACAACGACCCGGTGACACAAATAAGGTCACGGGAATCGGCAAGATGTTGAGCCTGGCAATAGGCCTCCCAGGAATCCGTAATGGCACAGATTTTCGCATCACCCGGCGACACAACCTGTCGCAATTCATCAACCGTCGACGCCCGATTCATATGAGGTTGCGTGAGGATCAAGGTGTCAACAAGAGGGAGGATAATCCGCAAATACTCAGCATGATCCTTATCCTGCATCATCCCGAGGATAACGATGAGTTTTCGACCAGGGCAATCATGAAGTTGTGGTTGAAGAAAGTCAAACAAAATCCGGGCACCCAATGGATTATGAGCTCCATCCAAGATGACCATCGGGTCATGTCGAATGATTTCTAGGCGGCCTCTCCAACGGACATGCTGCAGCCCCAATGTGATAGCCTCGGCTGTGAGCGGAAACCGTTCGGCCGTGGCCGACTCCAGTAAGGCCAACGCACATGCGGCATTTCGCATCTGGTGTCGTCCAAGCAAATTTGTCCGGAGGCCGGGAATCCTTTCCCGGAAACCCTGGTAGGTGAAAGTTGTTGAGCTAGTTTCGGAAAGAGAAAAATGTTGCCCATATCGATAGACAGGAGCCTTGAACCTTTTGGCCACCTCATCAAATATTTGATTGACGTTAGCTGACATCTCGCCCAACACCACCGGCGCAGATTGATGAATGATGCCGGCTTTTTCTCGCGCAATCGCTGGAAGTGTGTGCCCAAGATACATCTCATGATCAAACCCTATCCCCGTAATCAACAGCCCTAGTGGGTCTAAAACATTGGTCGCATCATACCTCCCCCCCATCCCCACTTCGATGATCGCAAGGTCGACCTTTTGGTCGAAGAAATACTGAAAGGCCATGGCCGTCGTAAATTCAAAAAAGGTGTGAGTCCCAAGGGAATCCGCGACACGTCGCAGTTGTGCGGTTAATGCACACACCTGCTCTTCCGAAATATCGTCATCTTGTACTCGTATCCGTTCACGAAAATCGACCAAATGCGGCGAGGTATATAAGCCCACACGATACCCACCTGCTTGTAACATGGCCGAAAGCATCGCCGCTGAGGACCCTTTGCCATTAGTCCCTGCTATATGAAGAGTCGGATACTTGCGCTGAGGATTTCCAATACGACAAAGAATATCGGTAATGGCTTCAAGGCCAAGCTTCACACCAAAACGGTGAAGCCCAAACAGGTAGTCAAGGGTTTCTGAATAGGTTAACAAGAGAATCGCCAAATGATCGGCAAGAAACGAAGGAGGAAGGAAGCGGGCTACGCAGACATGGCACTGGCTCCACAATGCATGAGCAACGTGGCGAGGGTATCTTTGAGAACTTTCCGATTCACAATTTGATCAATCATGCCATGGTCCAATAAAAATTCGGCACGCTGAAATCCATCAGGCAATCGCTCTTTGATGGTTTGTTCAATCACACGGGGGCCGGCAAACCCGATGAGCGCCTTAGGCTCCGCAAGAATGATATCGCCTAACATCGCCACGCTCGCGGTCACCCCGCCAAAGGTCGGATCGGTTAATAACACGACATACGGCAATCGGGCTTCTTGAAGATTCGCGATAGCCGAGGCGGTTTTGGCCATTTGCATCAGCGATAACGTCCCTTCCTGCATCCTCGCGCCCCCCGACGTGGTCACCAATAAAAATGGGAGATGGTCCGCGACCGCCCGATCAATGGCACGACAGATCTTTTCTCCCACCACCGAACCCATACTCCCACCCATAAACGAAAAATCAAAAATACCCGCAGCAACGGGAATGCCCCGTATCTGGCAACGCCCAGTGAGAATGGCTTCCTGTTTTCCCGTTTTTCGTTGCGCATTACTAATTCGAGTTTGGTAGGGAAGCGTATCTTCAAACTCCAACGGATCATTGGGCACAAGATCAGCATCCCATTCCTGAAATGTTCCATCATCAATGAGCAACTCTACCCGCTCTTCAATCGACATGGGAAAATGATACGAGCACTTGGGACAGACTTTGAGGTTACGATCAACTTCGCGTTTAAAAATCGTCGCTCGGCAGACCGTACATTTGATCCACATCCCTTCCATGATATTGACAGAAGGTCCCGCCGAAGCTTCCTGTTTGCTCCTCTTAAACCATCCCATGGACGGTCACGCCTTTTCTTGTCATGGCAACAGCCAAATGGATTGAACTACGCATTGGCAATGAAAAACATGTAGGAGAGGATACGAAGGCACACGCACAGCACATGTACGATTCTAACTCAGGTCATCGATCAGAAAAACATTACCATAGGGTGAGAGAACCGGCAAGGAAATTCAAGAGGGCGTTGAGGCAGAAAAAGGAACACCCCTATCGGGACAGCATCAAACGAGGACTTCATCCACCCCTGGCATGCATCTCCAAATGCGGGTCTTGGCGCAATCGATCGATATCAATAAATCGGCCACGACCGGTGCTGGTTTCCAACTCTTTGCGCTCTTCCGCACCACGATCTCGACGCGTCTCCCAAACCGACTGTATCATCGAAAGCAAATCTTCTCGTGATCGTCTCTCTCGAATAGGGTTGCGCAAATCCAGGCCGGTCTTCGCATATAAACACAAGTACCACATCCCATCAGCGGTCAAACGGCTCCGATCACAAGTGGAACAGAACGGCATGGTCGTGGATGGAATAATGCCAAACGTGGTTCCATCAGGGAGAAGAAACCGCTGCGCAGGAGCGGAACTGATTTCGTGTATTGGCTCAATCGCTCCATAATACTTGCTCAGCAATGCCAGAATTTCCTTACGTGAAAAAACCTTGTCAGGTGACCAATCATTCGCCCCACCCACATCCATATATTCAATAAACCGCACTTCACCGTCCACCCGTTTGCCATACTCGATCAATGAAATCAGTTCATCGTCGTTGTAGCCTTTCATCGCAACGGTATCCAACTTTAATCCGCGAAATCCAACTCGCCCCACGGATTCAATGCCTTCAAAGACCTGAGCCAGCGTATCGCGTCGGGTCAGGGCCTTAAACCGTTCAGGCTTTAGGGTATCCAGACTGACTGTAATCCGATGGAGGCCTGCATCATAAAGATTCTGTGCATGCTCAGCCAGCAACACCCCATTGGTCGTCATGGCAATATCCTGAATGCGGGTGTTCTTCTGAAGCATCCCGATCAAGGAGGCCAGATCTTTCCGGAGGAGCGGTTCCCCACCGGTAATCCGGACACGATCCACGCCTTGCTCCGAGAATAACTCTGTCAGGAACACAATCTCTTTAAAGGTCAACAGGGTTTCACGAGGCAACCACACATACTCTTCTTCGGGCATACAATACTGACAGCGCAAATTACAGCGATCGGTCACCGATACACGCAGGGACCGCAACGGCCTTCCCCAGACATCTTTCACGGGCTCCGGCCACTCCTGTGTTTCACGTATGGTCATTAGGGATGTTCCTCAACCCAGACATCACCCTGTGGTGTGTACTCCATTTTCCAAATCGGCGTGATTTTTTTCAGTTCGTCAATACACCATTGACAGGCCTTGAACGCATCGGCTCGATGTTCAGCCCCCACAATAATCAAGACAATATTTTCGCCAATTTCGATGGGGCCATACCGATGAAGGACCAGCGCTTCAATAATGTCAAAATCTTGTAATGCTCGTTCGCGAATTTCCTTCAGCTTTTTTTGGGCCATGCCCTCATAATGTTCAAAGGTCATGGAACTGACTTCATGGCCCTTGGAGTGGTCCCTGGCTGTACCCAAAAACAGGGAAATCCCACCAATCCGTGAAGATCGAGCCCGAACGCGCTCTAATTCTCGATCAATCGAAAAGTTTTCTTGCTGAACCCGAACCAACATGCCTGCTTCTGTCTCAACAGCCATAATGCACCTTCCTCAGTTCGCAGCCAAAGGATGACGGTCGTTCACAGTTAGGCCCCACCGGCAAAGGGCGGCAACAACGCAATTTCATCCGATTCGGCCAGGGTCGTTTCCCAATGGGCAATTTCCTGATTCACCGACACCACAACTTTTTTCTGGCGCAACAGCTCGCCTAAATCGGGGTGTTGAAGATAGAGCGCATCCACAAGATCTTTCACTTGCGCCCCCTCCGCCAAGGGCAGATCCACAATATTCACCCCCGCCACTAAGGTCTTCAGCATGCCAAAAAGTTTAATCCGTGCCATAGTCACATCTCGAAGTTCATCATGTCCAGTGGGTGACTGGCCCTAGCGTTTCCTCGTCACAGCATCCCGTTGATAGAGACCGGACTTACCTCCCGACTTCGAGGCCAGGAAAATCTCGCCAAACTCCATCCCCTTATCTACCGCCTTGCACATATCATAAATTGTCAGAGCCGCAACAGAGACTGCCGTCATCGCTTCCATCTCCACTCCGGTATTCCCAGTAGTCTTCACCGTCGCTTTTATCGTAATGGAGCAACGACCAGAGGCATCCGGTTGGGCCTCTTCAGAGAAATCCACGTCCACCCCGGATAATAATAACGGATGGCACATCGGAATCACATCAGGCGTCCGCTTGGCGCCCATGATTCCTGCTACTTGAGCCACGGCCAGAACATCCCCTTTGGCAATACGACCTTCTTGAATCCTTTCAAGGGTTTCCGGCAGCATCCAGACCTTCCCCTGGGCCACGGCTACACGCGCGGTAGCCTGTTTATCGGTCACGTCCACCATGCGCGCCCGCCCTGATTCATTAAAATGGGTCAATTGACTCATGCCACACCAAAGAATCCCGTAGCTGATCTCTCAGAAATGGTTGAAAACCTTGAAATTATAGAGAGCCATGAAAACCCTGGTCAAGCCAAAGAGGAGCTTGGTGGACTTGACAGGGGGAATATTCCAACCTATAAAACGTCCCATCACCTCCCAATCAGAAACATGAAGGAACCGGATGGATCACGTCACCACACCCAATCCCATTTTAGCTAATAAGAAATTAGGCTTACTCCTCTCCACGGCTCCTGACAATCCCAATGCCGAGACGGTCTATCAGCTTTCAAAAACGGCCTTAGCGAATAAAGTCGATACGTATCTCTATTTTATTGATGAAGGAGTCCTCAACCTGAAGGATCCCCGATTTGCCGAGTTGGCAAAAGAAGGCCTCAAGCTTTTTGTGTGCGCCTACGGCTGCCAACAGCACAACCTTTCCACAGAGGGCTATGGCAAAGAAGTCAATTTCTGCGGGCTCGTCATTCTCTCCAATATCATCGACGGCTGCGACCGCTTCCTCGCTTTCAACTGACAACTGTCCTCTACACCTTTTGCACAGATTGCAGCCAGGCAACGGCGCCAGCACCCGCTGCATAGCCACTCGAGAAAGAGGCCGTCAGGAGATAGCCGCCTGTCGGGGCTTCCCAATCCAGCATTTCCCCGGCACAAAACACACCTGGTCGTTCGCTGATCATCAATCGGCCATCCAAGGCTTCAAAGGCCACCCCACCTGCCGTGCTGATGGCTTCCACTAACGGACGTGGGGCGACAAGCTGTATCGGCAACGACTTAATGGCAGCCCCAAGCAAGGCAGGGTCAGCATAATCCTGCTTCGACACAAATTCTCTCAGAAGCCCGGCCTTCACTCCCTCAATCCCGACACAGCGCTTCAGATGGCTGGCCATGGAACGCGAACCTCGCGGGCGAGATAACTCCTTGATGATGCGCGGCAGATCCCTGTCTGGCGCCAGGTCCAAGCGGATATCCACAACACCTTTTTTCAAAATTTTTTCGCGCAACCATGCTGAGACGGCATACACTACCCCTCCTTCAAGGCCATTCTCCGTCAGGACCATTTCTCCCTGTTGACGGAACTCAACCCCGTCGCTCGTGCTTCCCGACACCACCACCGGCTTTACCGGATGGCCCGCGAACCGTTCACGAAGATGCGGGCTCCAATGAACATCGAATCCACAATTGGCCGGCTTCAAAGGTTGGATGGGAACACCATACTGAGAGAGCAACCCGACCCATGCGCCATCGGAGCCGAGCCGGGGCCAACTTCCGCCACCCAATGCCAGAACCACGGCATCGGCAGATACGAGACGATTCCCTTGGGGTGAAGAAAAACGGAGGGCGCCGCTTTTCTCCCAACCACACCAACGATGCCGCACATGGAAAACTACCCCTCTCTGACGTAAGCGGCGAAGCCACGCACGCAAGAGGGGTGCTGATTTGAAATCGGTAGGAAACACCCGTCCTGACGTACCGACAAATGTTTCGATACCGAGATCACGGGCCCACTCTCGTAAAGCATCAGGTCCAAATTCGGCGAGGAGAGGTTGGATGGCCGCGCGCCGCGCGCCATACCGTTCAAGAAACTTCTCGGCCGGTTCGGAATGCGTCAGGTTGAGTCCACCCTTCCCAGCCAACAAAAACTTTCTCCCCACCGATGGCATTGCGTCATAGACTTCCACGCTCACACCTCTGGCGGTCGCAACCTCGGCAGCCATCAGACCGGCTGGTCCCCCGCCAATCACTGCAATCTTCATATTATTCTCTTCCCACTTCTCGATTTGAAGGAGCAATCCGAATCATGCTCAGTATTCTCCACTCTTCCTAGAGAATCAAGAAGACCAATATGGTAAGGGCCTACGCACATGCCTAACCCACACAGCATTCGGGCTTTGATATGCTGGGCTGCCAGACATAATTTTGAGGAAAGGAAGAATGAAAACTGTTCGGTTGTGTCTACGGATGCCAACAGCACCCTATCGCAACGGACGGGTTCGACCAAGAGGGCATTCCTTACTGCCTCGTGATCTTCTCACACATAATTAAGGGCGGGCACTTCCTGGATTTCAATCAATTAAAACCCTTTACGCAAAACATTTTCGTTCCTGCCGCCTTTACGGCAATATCACTTCTGCTCAATTGGGGAAAAAAGGGAAGGGAAGCCCACTCTCTAAGACTCAACACAAACGGAGGGCGGGAAGGACTAGGGTTCTGGAAGACAAGACTGTTTGGCCTGTTCAAAAAGTTCCTCGAATGCATATCTTCCTTGAGAGTATTGATCTTCTGCATCAATAACCTTTTTGGTCTGCTCGGGAGCCTGCCAGATGGCCATCTCACAGCGTAAGGCCTTTTGTGCACTATAAACCCCGCCACCCGTACAAATCGCGATTTCCCCATAGGCCCCGCGTTCACGGGCTCTCGCCAATTCCATGACGCGGCGATACGGAACCAGAGCCTCTCGTGCTTTATGAAGTTTGTCCAGCGCCGTTTCGCAGGAGGGTGAATAGGGCTCCGCCTTCAGTGACGGAGCCCAAAGCAACACGAGGGCCATGGCCAATACCAGATTACGTACCCTCATTCGGATTCCTATTTGCAAGCGGATACATGGTGGGCTCTGATATGACCTCTCAAAAAGGCGGAAGACAAGGCCTCCGAGGAGATGTCATGGCCGATGACTTGGCCACCTGATTGAGTGTTTCTTTGAATACACCAAATTGGGAAGGGCACGCTACCATAGATCCTTTTCCCCATCAATCACAAAAATGGCGAGCATGACGACAAGGAAACCGTCTATCGGCCACCAGTGCTTGAAAAAAATGCACTGGGTCGCAATGTCTGATTGATTGGGAAGGAAAAGACACGGGATTACCGTTGAGCGTCGGGCTTCCAACTCAAGCCAATATTCAAAATGCGTTGGATGAGGGCCTCGTAAGAAAGGCCTGCACGTTCAGCGGATTCGGCCAAATCTTCCCCATAGGCCAATTGCGCGTTAGGATTGGCTTCCAAGAAGTAGAGACGGTTATTCGCATCCAATCGAAAATCCATTCGCGCATACCCGCTGAGACCTAATATATGGTAAGCCCGCTTGGCCGTGCGTTGAATGGTGCGCACCAACTTAGGAGGCAGGCCTTCGACTTCGCCGGATTGTATTTGATATTTTTCTTGATATTTCACACTCCATTTTACGCGAGCCGTCGCAATCTGGGCCGCATCCGATGGGAGATTTTTCAAATCCAACTCCCACACGGGGAGGACCTGCAACCGTCGATTGCCCAGGACTCCCACATAGAGTTCTCGTCCATCGATATACCGTTCCGCAATTGCGCTCGTACCAACAATTTTATGAACGAATTCCACGCGCTCTTTTAATTTGTCTTCGTCATAGACAATCGAAGCCTGCGAGATACCCAGCGAAGCTTCTTCACTGATCGATTTAACAATGACGGGAAACGGAAATTCTCCGCCCCATTTGATGACCCGTCCCATGGGAAAAACGGAAAAATCCGGGCAGCGAATCCCATGATAGGCCATAATTTTCTTAGACCAGCCCTTATCTCGGGTGAGCACCAGCCCCTTAGGATTGCAGCCGGTATACGGCACACCCAGTAATTCCAGATAGGAAACCACATTTTGATCAAACTCGGGATTGCCATTAAATTCCTCCAACAAATTAAAGGCAATATGCGGCTTCCAATCGTTCACTATTTGATCAATGACCCGCAGATCATCTCGGACTCCCAAGGCAGTGACTTCATGACCTAAATCATTCAGAGTCGTCACCACATCGAATTCTGTTTTCCACGGCACCGAGGCAAGGTCGACACCTTCAGGATTATCCGGCGGCACTAAATCCTGATGCATGAGGGCCATGACCCGAAGTTTTCTCATAGCACCAACCGATGACGTCCTCCATGCAAATAGTTCATGGTTTGCACCGTTAACAATATCGTGAAATCGACTTTCGCTCGATCTTCCGGGATGGCTAACCGTAAGTTTTTTTGTCGACAATGGACGATCATATCCCGCAAGACCTGGTCGATGGTATATTGATATTCGCCTGTCCATTCGGCCACTTTTCGACGCACTTCTTTCCGGAATTTCCGAATAAAATTTGCAGCGGAGAGATTCCCTTCCTTATCCGGATCGCCGGAAAACAAGCGACGCAAATCCCGATCATAAAAATTAGGATAGTCCAATCCATAGCGCTCACGCTTACTTTGATAATGTTCCCGCAGGGTTTTCTGAAGACGTTCGATAGGATCCACACGTTTTTTTTGGGTCACAAGAGGAGGGGCACCCACTAATTCTTTCATCAACCCATCCACGTACTCCAACTTCTTCAGAGCCGGCCATCCGGCATACCGCTCCCGCCAATGAGAATTCGGCGAAAGCCACACCGCAAAGGTCTCGGCAAAATCCTCGTCAGGATGGCTCTGGGCATACCACATATCCAAATGCAAGACGAAACTCTTGCTATACGGCTTAGGCAAATAACAATCCGGATAGGGAACCGAGCTTTTCCCGAACATCTGTTGCCGAGATCTCCGCCGCCGCAAGTGATAGGCATTTTCAATGGCATGCCCGGTTTCATGCCGGAGGATACGCATACAGCCCTCTGGCGTTCCGCCTTCAACTTCAAGCATTTGATTCAGTTCTAATTTAGCTAATCGCGGATGCCCCATATAAAACGGGGCGGCCAACCCAGCCACCCCATCAGGAGAATACCAATCATCCGACAACCAAATGTGCGGGCGAAAGACCAAGCCATGGCTCTGTAATTCCCGTGACAATTGGCGCACGCATTTATTGAGTTCGGTGCCGCGAATTCGCAACTTCAAATCACAAATCCGAAGATTCAACAGTTGCTCATCCGACAAGGAGACCCACTCAGGCTCAGTCGACGTGATCTCCAGGTTGCTATCCGACATTAGACAGGCAGCATTTCCTTTCCTCCTCCACCGGTTGAATGTCTTTTCGACTGTTCTCTCATGAAACGAGAGCTAGCCGTTCCATCCATTATACAACGATTCATCCTTGTTCATAGTTCATGTAACAGTGTCTTCAGGGCAATCATCGCTGACGTTCATGGCATGTCCGCATCGATTCGGCCTCTCACGCCTTGATGCCATCGAGCAAAATCCGCCAATAGCTTTTCAACTTGACCTATGTTACATTGCGATTTTTTTTTGGCCGACTTTCTCTACTCATCATGCAGTTTTTCATTCAGTTTTCTCTCTTACCCACGTCATCTTTCAGAGGATGGAGTCGTTTCGTGTTGCTCTGCGCACCCACAATCCGGTGAACATGCAATGCTGCCTACTGACGATTATCGAGACCACAGATGCCCATTCCTCTCCATGCTTGACGTGATGCACCACGGAGTATTCATATGTATCCTTGTGAAAAGTGTCAGGGGAGCATGGTACTTGACCGAGAAGTGGATTTGGAATCAGGCTTGTCTCTTCTGGTTTTGGTCTGCATTAATTGTGGCCGACGGCAACAAGCGGAGCGTGCACCCCTTCCGCTGATAGAAGCCTCCTAGGACATCTGGACCGAGCCTTTCTGTAAGAAACCACCTAAGACTGCAGGCCTGGCTGGAAGCGATGACGCGTACTTTCTTCGGAATGTCAACGGGTAGGAATGCCTGAATCTTATCGCTTCTTTTTCCAAAGAACCAAAAGAAGGGCACACGGTTTCGAATGCTGGGTGGAGAATCTTAAAATTTCCAAAAATCCTTCACCACGGGCGAATAATTCGGCATACAGGCTGGAAACAGCGCCAGTGGCAGCACACTAATGATCGGCATCTAATTCCATATTCCAATACAAGTAATCTCGCCAACTTTCCGGAGCATTTCGAATCCCAATCATCAGAGTGAGGCGAGGTGTCCACCTGGGCTTCACCGGGACCTTCAGCAACTTCATTCCGGCTTCTTTGGGAGTTCTGCCGCTTTTCCGATTATTACACCGCCAACAAGCGGTCACGATATTTTCCCAGGTTTTTCTCCCGCCCTTTGCAATGGGCAAGACATGATCAAACGTCAGATCTTCGCTAGGGACCCGCTTGTAACAATATTGGCAAGTATAACGATCACGAGTAAAAATATTGATCCTGGAGAATTTAACGGAATGATGTTGAGATCGTAATTTAACGAAATTCAACAACCGCATCACGGACGGGAGCTTAAAAGAAATCGAGACACCTCGAATGTCGCGATCATGAAATTCAAGGACTTCAACCTTCCCCTGCCACAACAAATTAATGGCTTTTTGCCAATGTACCACCCGTAAGGGCTCATAGGTAGCATTCAGCAAGAGGGTCATTTCCATGGTTTGTCGCTCAGGACATATTAGAAATTTGTCAAAACATTTATCCTATATCATTCAGATTTACCAGAATCAAGAGTGCCATTTTTTCAGTTGTTGCCAAAACTGGAAATTGATATATTAACGGTTTTGATCGTGGCCCAGGATTATGCCATCGGACTTTATCCCCATAGCCAACATCGACGACCTTCCTCCCGGCACATGCGCAAGCGTGGAGACCGGTGATTGGGGCATAGCCCTCTTTAATGTCGATGGGCAAATTTACGCGCTGGATAACACGTGCCCACATGCTGGCGGCCCATTAGGAGAAGGCACCATAGAGGGTGAGCTTGTCGCCTGTCCATGGCATGATTGGAAATTTCACATCCCCACCGGCATCTGTCAGAAAAATCCAACTCCCAGCTTGAATGTCGCCTGCTATGAGGTCCGCGTGGTGGAGGGAACTATCCAAATTGCCCGACCGTCTCGGCCCTCCTAGGCAAGGAAGAAATCTCTTCTTGATGCGGGAGTGGCGGCAAATTTTCAAACGGCATGAATTGTTGTGCCGCCAAGGAAATCACGCGAATGGATTTTTCTTTCATATCGACTCGCCACGCAAACTCCCGTTCAATCCACTCCACCGATCCCTTTTCTCTCACAATTTTCCGCACGACATATTTATCGTCTTTTTGAACAGCCACCTGCCATTTCTCCTCTCGATGAGGGATCCCCTTCGCTTTTAATTGATCAACAAAAAGCTGGAGTTCTTCCTCCAACGTATACCCCTCACGAGACAAATGATTTTTAACCAATCCCAAGGCTTCTTCAGCTAACGGATCCGTGTCCTGCAAAGGAGAGCGGGTGGGCTCCATAGAACTCGTCAGCATCCAGACCCCCACTCCGACGAGCAACACCAGTACCATGCCAAGAGTCTTTTTCATTTGATCCGTCATCACATATATCCAGTCTGAAGTGTTCTCATTTTTGAAGATTCGATGATGAGTGTGGTTATACCATAAAGATATCATGCATCGCTGAATCTTGCTCGAGGTCTGAAAATCCTAGGCACTATGCCACATCACATTCCGAGAGAGTCCATCCTTCTCTTTCCCAACCCTAGCTTCGAGCATTCCTCAGAACCTGGGTTAACGCCTGAAGCAACCGTCGATTGTCTCCTCTCCGCCGAATAGCCAATCGGAGAGCCGGCTTCGTCACTCCGGAAAATGTCCGACAGTCTCTGACTAAGAGGCCTTGCCCCTGAAGTCGACCGACAATGTCTTCGGTCACAACACCTTCAACTATTTCCACCATCACAAAATTAGCTTGAGAGGGTATCACCCTCAAGCCGGGGATCGTCCGCAATTTTCCCAAAAACCTGGCGCGTTCCTGTTGCATAAACCTTAGACTTCGGTCTCGAAAAGGTGAATCCTCTAGCGCCGCCATACCGGCTGCCTGCGCCACATAATTGACTGACCACTGGGGAAGGTGCTTCTGTATCGATTCCACCGCGGCTGGCGCTCCAATAAGGTACCCGAGACGAATTCCAGGGATCGCAAAAAATTTCGTGAAGCTCCGAAAAATGATTAAACGTGAGGATTTTGACATCTCCCTCAGAAGGGAATGGGAGGGGCACCAATCCATAAACGCCTCGTCCACGATCATCCAACATCCAATTCGATGCGCGACATGTAGGATCTGCCGAATGTCCTGGAGTCCCATACGCCGGCCGGTTGGACTATTCGGATTACACACAAACACCGCATGATTGTGGACTCCACTTTTTTGGATTTTTCTTGTGAACGCTCGTTTCCATTCATCAAGAACCTCAAGAAGCTTCTCAATCGGAGGGGTATACCGCGTTGCTGAAACGGCATTCACCGATGTACATTTCACGCCGGCTAACTGAAGAGAGTGTTCAAATTCTGAAAATGTTGGGCCGACAACAAGCGCATGACGCAGGCCTAAAGCTGCGGGAAGAATACGAATCAATTCAGCCGAACCATTGCCCACCAGAATCGATTCCTTAGAAACCTTATGCTTCTGAGCCAACTGCGCGCGAAGATCTTCTGAATGTGGGTCAGGGTAATGCTGGCATCCGTTGATCGCCTGACGCATTGCCTTCAAAACCGATGTGGGTGGACCCAACGGGTTCAAACTGGCGCTAAAGTCAATGAACATCTCAACGGGTCGATCAAGCTGTTTGGCCAGCTGATACACTTGTCCGCCATGAATGATCGGTTGATTCAGCACACCACGACCCCAACGAAGAACACCACCATAAGAAGGATGGAAGCCAGTCCCATTAATTGGAGGGCACTGAGAATCAGGGGAAAGGCTAAAGGTCGGCCAAGATCCCCTAAAGTTGCTCGTTCCTCAACAAGTCCGCCATATTTATTCGCCCCACCCAACTGCACATCAAGTGCCCCAGCCATGGCCGCCTCCGGCCAACCACTATTGGGACTGAGATGTTTTCGCGCGTCACGCCAACACATACGGCATGCTGCCTTCCCGGTTCCCAAACGCAAGGCAGCCGCCACACTGATACCCAGAGCGGTCAGACGTGCGGGAATCCAATTCAGCACATCATCCAAGCGTGCTGACGCCCATCCAAGATCTCGATATCGCGCATTGCGATATCCGATCATAGAGTCCAATGTGTTGACGGCTTTATACGCCATCGCTAACGACGGCCCGCCTAAGGCAAGATACAACAGCGGGGCCACAATCCCATCGGAGGTATTTTCAGAAACAGATTCAATCGTCGCCCGAACAATGTCAGACTCAGACAGATGCGCCGTGTCACGTCCCACGAGTTGACTCACGGCAATCCGAGATTCTGACAATTCCTGTTCAGTCAATGCTTCATACACCTGCCTGGCATGATCCCACAAATCCCGCGCAGCCAGCGTGGTGTATCCCAAAACGATCCACGTGATCATTCCAAGTGCCTCATTGAGAGAATCCATAAACCCAATCACCTCCCGAACCATGACATAACTTCCATATGGCAGGCCTAAGGCCAAAACGATTCCTGCCGTTCGCTTACCCAAAGGACTCTGACACAGATAGTCTATCAACTGATCGCACCACTGAATCACAGCCCCTAGCAAACGGACTGGGTGTGGAAACCAGCGGGGATCGCCCATGACCACATCCAAGAGACACACGGCTAAAAATTTAAACCCCAGAAAGACGTCCATGGGGGTTAGGTTTTGACATCACCCGACGTCGAGGATGGGGAATGCTGAGTGATTTCGGACAAACAGGCTTGGCACAAACAATCATGGTATCGTGTGACAATTTTCTCATATTCGGCATCGTTCACGGGGAATTCGCCGCACCAACACCGGGAAAGGCCGCAATTAAATCCTTGCCCACATCGTTCACACGTTTTAGGATATGTTCGACTCATGGCATTTTCCTCACAATCATCCTAACAAGACGAGCATCGGCGCACACAACATAAACACAATTTCCATGCCTTCATTGATTGATCCAAGAATATCGCCGGTGATGCCGCCCACTTTCTTGGTCATCCACCACACGTATCCTCGAACAAGCAGGTAGCCCACACCAAGCACGACCACAACTGGGATCGGCCCGAACGCCACGCCAAGTCCAACACCGACGACTAGGGTCGCGATCACAACATCAAGAGATGAGCTGTTGCGAATAAAAGAAGCGGCCAAACCTTCCACGCGGGGATACACAGACTTCCATACCCCCATCACCATAGACCACCGCCCCACCGCCGGCATACAGAGTAATGACAACTCTCGCATCCCCACAGGCAAGGCCATTAAACTGACATATCTCAGCCCTAGACTCAGCACCAGGCCCGTAACCCCAAGTGCTCCAATATGCGAATCCCGAAAAATTTCCAGCCGCTGTTCAGGCGTGGTGCCTCCGGCCAGCGCATCAACGGTATCAGCCAACCCATCTTGGTGAAGCCCTCCAGTCACCACGACATAAAGAGAGAGAATGATCAGATTCAACACCAGTGGTGCAAAAATTTGTCCTAACATCTGATCAATGCATACCAAACCCAAACCCAGAAGAAAGCCCACGATGGGAAACCACCGCAGTGCTATCGAAAATGTGGAAGGAAGGGTTTCCGGAATCGATCGAGAAGGGAGAGGAATGATAGTCAAAAACTGCCAAGCCAACGCAAACCCGGCCCATGCGCTCCTCATACCGGTTCCGTGAATGCGGCCTCGGCCCGGTCGACACCGGCACGATCGAACGTCGCCATATCCCTTAAACACCCAATGCCGGCTTTCAATAATCCAATACCTAGGCAAGCTCCTGTCCCTTCTCCAAGACGAAGGTCTAGATCGAGCAACGGCTGCAATTCCAAGTGTTCCAGAACGCAGCGATGACCAGGCTCCGCCGAACAATGCGAAGGAATGACATAACCGGAGCACTCAGCGACCAATGTTTGGGCTAATATCATGGCAGCTCCGGTAATAAACCCATCCAATACCACAGGAATACGACAGGCGGCCCCACCTAAAATAAGTCCAACCAACCCACCAATTTCAAAACCACCGACTTTGGCTAAGACATCCACTGGGTCCTTCGCATCGGGTTGATTCCGCTTGAGGCCCCGCTCAATCATCTGAACCTTTTTGGCAAACCGATCGGCATCAACCCCGGTGCCTTTCCCTGTGACCTTGGCAACCGATTGCCCGGTCATCACTGCCACAATCCCGCTGCTAGATGTGGTATTCCCAATACCCATCTCTCCAATACCCAAAACCCGTAGACCATCCGCATAAGCATCCCGAGCCAAACGAATGCCAACTTCTATACTCTGAAGGGCTTGATCATGAGACATGGCTGGGCCCTCAACACTATTATTGGTGCCCAATCCTATTTTGTGATGTAACAAGCCGGAAAGACCTGTAAGATCAGAATCCACACCCATATCGACCACGCGCACCTGGGCTCCAACCTGCTTCGCCAGCACATTGACCGCGGCTCCCCCGTTCAAAAAATTCATCACCATTTGCGCGGTGACTGAAGAGGGATAGGCACTCACACCTTCTCGCGCGACACCATGATCCGCCGCCAAGGTCAACACCACCGGCTTGGGCATCTCTGATGGAAACTCTTGAGTAATGGCCACATACTGGGCGGCCAATTCCTCTAAACGCCCTAAGCTCCCGACGGGCTTCGTGAGCTGATTTAACGCCACGTGAGCACGAGCTTGAAAATCTCTGCTGACAGGCCGAATAGTGGCTATCGTTTCCTGAATGAACTGAGAAAGGTGTGACATGATGTTATTTCAACCGCAACGGAATTCCACTCACCAAAAAGTATACCTCGTCAGCCTCCTCCGCAATCAATTGATTCATCCGACCGGCCGCATCACGAAATTCTCGACTGACGGTATCGCCTGGAACAAGCCCCAAGCCAAGTTCATTGCTCACCATGATCACTTGGCTAGAACCGAGCTTTATGGCTTGCAATAATTTGCGGACATAAGATGGGACTTGTCGTGGTCGAACCTTATCTCGAAGAAGATTATTCAGCCACAGAGTTAAACAATCCACGACGACGCTGGAATACTTCGCCCCGTCCTTTGCAAACCATTCGGTTAACTGATTGGGAACCTCGAAGGTCTTCCACCCCTTCCCTCGTGACTGTTTGTGCTTCCGGATGCGAATCGCCATTTCCGAATCCAACGCCTCCGCCGTCGCCAAAAATGCTCGCGGGGACCGGGTCTTCCCCTGTTGAAGCGCGTAGGAACTTTTCCCCGATCGTGCCCCTCCCAGGACAAAAATTAATTTGGATTGAAGCGGATGATGAGCTGGTTTAGCCTGAGCACGAGAAGCCTTCGATGGTCGCGAGGCCAATGATCCCATGGCACGAGGGGGAGGTTGAGGGAAAGAGCGCATAAAAAAATTTAGACCTTGGGCGTGTGGGTCGGCACCCGTTCCCACAACAATTCAGCCTCTCCTTGCTTTTTCGCCACCCAGCGCGCAAATACAAACAACGCATCACTCAGCCGATTGAGGAACCTTACGATTTCAGGGGTCACCGGTTCTTCCTTGGACAAGGTGACACATACCCGTTCGGCACGACGGCAGATCGTACGGGCAACATGGAGCAACGAGGAAATCTGTCCGCCGCCTGGCAAAATGAATTCTTTCAAGGGTGCAAGGTCTTTTTGGCATTCATCAATCAGATGCTCGATATGGGCAACATCCTGAGCAGTCACCGTTGGCATATTCGGAAACGACTCACCGGGAGCCGTCGCCAAAATCCCACCCAAATCAAATAATTTATTTTGTGTCCATTTCAGAGTATTCTCGATGAAATGGGAGGCCTCCCTATTGAGACCAGACTGTTCGTTGGAGGCACGAGTCAAGCCAAGCATAGAATTCAATTCGTCCACCGTGCCATAGGCTTCGACTCGCACCGAATCCTTCCAGACCTCTTGCCCTCCAGCTAACCGGGTCTTCCCGGTATCACCCGTACGTGTATAAACTTTTGAGATGCGCATGACGTGTGTCTCCAGAAGAAAATAACCGATCGGACTGTTGGCAATCGTGCATGAGATACCATTGAAAGAATCGTAAAGACATTGAACAGATATCCCCAAGATTCAAGGATTGGATAATTCAGAAATTCCCCTAGACACCACCATATACGCGGCACGACCGATCATTTCGCCAAGAACGGTGTGAAGTCCGCATTGATCTTCTGTAATCTCACCACTCGCTCCCACAACGATACAATCGGTACCGGTTAAGTCGGCTGGACGATCTGACTTGCGACTCATACTCCTCGTGTCCCGAAACGCCGCGGTTTTCGCGGAAGCTGCGATGTGAATCGCCTGGATCCGCCCTTCAATTGTCGGGAGAGCATTGGTTGCCACCACCAGGTTTACGGTTCCGGCGGAACCGCATCGATAACCCAGTTCAACGTCAGCATCGTCCAGAACCGAGCGGGCATTCGACAAACCGGTGGTCGCCACGGCATGAACCCATGCGCCCGATAAAACCAGAAAGCAATCATGATACGCATCGACGTTTGCGGCAGTCATCAATCCTATTGTTTCGTCGGGAACGAGAGAAATTTCACGAAACAGACGCTCAAAACCTTCGGCTATCGTACCGGAAGCACTCGAGACGTGAAGATCAACATGGCGGTTGACCACAGCGGACGCCAATGTCTCTCCGCCATTCCAGGGAGCCCAACTCAGACAACGGTACACCTGCGGAAATTGTACGACTAAACTATTGGACAGCGTATTGATGCACAGAGGAGAGGTAATAGTGCTCACAGACTTATTTCGCAGGAGTATCCGGTGAAGGGGCGGAACTTTCGCCAAACTCAGGAGTGGAAACGTCCAAACGATGCCCGGCCCGATTCCCCCATGACTCATAATGAACGAGTTGATCCAGTGGCATGCGTTGACGCCATCCAGCTTTTTCAAGATCCGGTCGATCAGAAAAGGCTTTGACAAAACCCACACACAAATAAGCAACAATCCAAACAGATTGAGGTATCCCTAAGACGTCTTTTACTGCTTCATAATCCAGGATGGAAACCCAGCCCACCCCAAGGCTTTCCGCCCGTGCCGCCAGCCAAAGGTTTTGAATCGCACAACACGTACTGTACAAATCGGTTTCGGGAACGGTAGCCCGGCCTAGGACGGAAGAGCCGCCCCGTTCACGGGAACAGGTGACACAAATATTGAGAGGAGCTTCTTCTATGCCTTCAAGCTTCAGGCTTCGATACAGACCAGCTTGCTCTCCTTGATATGCTAACGCGGCAGCATCATTGACTTGAACAAACAGGTTTTTGACGGCCCGTTTGGTTTCTGGACGCTGAATGACTAAAAAATCCCAGGGCTGCATATATCCCACCGAGCCAGCATGATGTGCGGCCATGAGGACTCGACGGAGCGTTTCTTCTGGAATCGAGTCGGGAAGAAAGTCTTTGCGAACGTCTCGCCGCTCAAAAATGGCACGATACACGGCATCCCGCTCGTCACCGGAAAATGCCCCGGTTGGCATCATGCCGTTGATCGTCAAAACTCGACTCCTTTTTGCGCTTTGATCCCTTTTCTAAAGGGATGCTTAAGCATTTTCATTTCCGACACGAGGTCGGCGGCTTCAATCAACTCCGGTTTCGCGCCTCGTCCAGTAATCACCACGTGCAACATGGGAGGTCGTTGAGCTACAGCAGTCAAAACCTGATCGAGCGAGACATACTCATGATGTATCGCAATATTCAATTCATCCAACATCACCATACCAAATGTTGGATCCTGAAGAATTTTTTCCACTTCTACCCAGGCTTCTTGAGCCGCCGCCTTATCCCGTTCACGATCTTGTGTTTCCCAGGTGTACCCTTCACCCATGCGAAGAAATACCACTTGATCTCTAAAACCCTTGAGAATTCGTTCTTCAGCCGTGTCAATCGCCCCTTTAATAAATTGCACAATCCCAACTTTCATTCCATGGCCAAGACATCGAATAGCCATCCCCAAGGCCGCCGTCGTTTTACCCTTCCCAGCACCCGTATGCACCACCAACAGGCCTTTTTCAACTTGGGCCTCCGCAATCCGTCGATCCACGGAAACTTTCAACCGTTGCATGCGAGCTTGATGATTAGTATCAGTCATAACTTGGGATCCTTATCTTTCGCTGCTCTCGTGCTGTTTGCAGCAACGTCACAGGAACATGAGGGTGACTCGCAAAATGCAAATGCGTATACAAGGCGATCACGTTGCCGACCACGATGCCATCCCCTCCCCGGTCCCGTCCTTGCGCATCGGTGAGATGGCCGAGATAGTCAAGATCTCCCATAGGCTGAAGAGTCGAGTAGTGAAACTCATGTCCCCTGATTCGCACTCCCTCTTCTCCAAGAAGACCTCGGCGAGTCAACGTTAACTCTCGATATCCCAAGGTCATCTGCGTCCGACTCATCCCCGTCTCAGCCGGAATCACCCCGACCATATCGTAGACGGTTCCATCAAAATCTCGTAAGGTTTTGGCCAGATACATCAATCCGCCGCATTCGGCATACACCACACCGCCTCGTGCCGCAAACGCCTGAATGGACTGCCGCATGGCATCATTTCGTTGCAACGCTTCCGCGTAGATCTCCGGATAGCCTCCTCCCAAATACACCAAATCCACATCGGGAAGAACAGGATCATTCATGGGAGAAAACCGGACCAGCTCTCCTCCTGCCTCTTCAAGAAGTTTCAAATTATCCGGATAGTAAAAACTGAAGGCCGGATCATAGGCCACACCAATTCTGACTGTTTTTCCGACTGGTCCACCCATTTGGGGTCCCAGGGATGTATGGGAGGCAATCCATTCCGGACTGGCCTGAGCCAACTGCTCCAGGGCATCCAGGTCAAGTGTAGTGGCAGCGGCTTGACCGAGTCTAGAATAGAATGTGGAATCCTTCCCCTCCAACGCCGTCCGCAAACCCAAATGCCGATCAGGAATCATCTGAGCCGAGTCCGGACGAAGATACCCGACAACAGGCACATGGGTTTCCTTTTCCACCGCTGCTTTCAAAAGTTGGTAATGGCCATCACCCTTGATCCGGTTAAAGATCACACCTGCAACATGTAATGCAGGATCAAATTTCGCATATCCATAGACCATCGCTGCCGCCGACCGGGCCATCGCACTTCCATCGACGACTAACAGTACTGGAGCATTCAATTGCTTCGCGATTTCGGCGCTACTGCCGATTTCATTGATCGGCGAACTTCCATCAAAGAGACCCATCATCCCTTCAATAATGGAAAGATCTGCATCATGGGCCGCCGCTTGCAAGATAGTCCGATTCAACACCGGGCCTAACATCCATCCATCGATGTTCCGCGATTCCCGGCCACTTGCCAACTGGTGATGGCCAGGGTCAATGAAATCGGGTCCAACTTTAAACGGTTGGACCTTGCGCCCCCTGGCTCGAAAGGCGGAAAGGAGGGCCAACGTCACCGTGGTCTTTCCAACTCCACTATGGGTTCCTGCAATCAACAGTCGTGGAAGAATCATATACTAGAAGCTCCAACCGGGAAGCTTAAACTTGACGCAAAGCCATTCAAAAATCAACCGAAGGCGTCACCAAAACATTGCACTTCTATATATTATTGGTCCTGCGTCCAGCGCTGCACAATGGCGTGTAACTGCTTTACGCCGTCGGTCAGTGCCGCCGGACCCGGCTGGAGGATGTCACAAGATTTGATCTCATAAACATGCCCCTCGCGCACTGCAGGAATCGCTTCCCAGCCCGGCCGTCCACGCACCTGTTCTGGGCGGAAGCGTTTGCCGCACCAGGAACCAATAATAATATCCGGAGCACGCCGGATGATCTCTACCTCATCAGCGATAATACGCTCCTTGGCTGATTGCCCCCGCGCTAGTTCGCCGAAACAATCCTCGCCGCCAGCGAGGGCGATCAGTTCTGATACCCAACCGATACCGGTAATCAATGGCGCGTTCCACTCCTCGAAATAGATGCGCGGCCTGCGTTGAAGCCGTGTAGCCGATTGCTTGACACTCGCCAAGCCTCTCCGCAAGTCGGCGACCAGGGTTTTCGTCTTTGCCGTTGCATTGGCCATCGCACCCAGCATCCTTATCATGTCGAAGATGCCCTTCACGCTGCGTTGGTTGAATACATGCACCGCAACACCGGCGCGAATCAGTTTCGTAGCGATATCGGCCTGCAGATCGGAAAAACCCAACACCAGGTCTGGCTCCAACGCAAGGATCTTGTCGATCTTGGCGCTGGTGAAGGCTGAAACTTTGGGCTTTTCTTTCCGCGCCTGCGGCGGACGCACAGTAAAACCCGAGATACCAACGATACGATGCTGCTCGCCGAGTAGGTACAGTGTTTCGGTGGTCTCCTCGGTCAAACAGATAATACGTTGCGGACCCTTGCCAGTATCGATCATCAGACCCACTCCTTCGTGTTCTCTCAAGTATCAGGGAACAACTGTTGCCGAACAGACGCACAAATCACCACTACACCTCTGTCGTGGTACGGACGGGTATCACGCGACTTGCCATGCCAAACAGCATGTGCACCACTGCAGCAATGCCAACATAAAATGTGACTGCCTGAAGAGAGCCGTAAAAGTATTTCTGCAATCGACTGCCAAACTCAAGCAAGCTGGTCTCGGCAAATCGACCCGAGAAAAAGTAGAAACCGCCACTGGAGAAAAGCTCACAGATTAGGGCGCCGACTAGCATGGCCCCAGTCAGCGGTAGCAGTGTGCGCCACTCAAAGCGGTATTGGCCGGCGTACCAGCGGCCTGCCAGCCAGAGTACGCCATAGGCTGGCAGCAAAAAAAAGTAGGCACGTGTGAGACAAAATCCACTCGCGCCACCCCAAGTATAGGCGACGAAATCCAGGACCCAGGTCAGGGCAAGGAGCCCCGGCAAAACCCAAACCAAGCGTAAGTACACACCGGCAAGAAAAAACACCGCCCAGGAGGCACCCGGCAGATTGTGCAACGTGGCAAAGTGATGCCCACGCGTAGCGATCATCAGCAACACTAAAGTGATCCCGATGACAAGTTGGTTGCGAATAGAGAATGTCAGCATGTCTTCTCCCTTTTACCGTGATTAAGGTTGATAACGCAGGGTCATAAAACAGACCACGCCCCGGCTGGTTATAAAAGACCGTGGTCCCGTACTCCTTGTCGAGCAGTTTCTCAATCCGTGCTTGCAATCGCCACTCCCTGGCCACAGTGTACTCCGCGCACAGGCTGACGGTGACATCACTTCTCAGCTCGTGGATGTTGGCGAGCTCGTTGTAGCGGCGGCTTTTAACATGAAGCGTAGCGCCCAGCCGACAATTACTAAACTGTCCATCTTCACTGAACCGCAAAAATGCTCAGCGCGCTGTAGCAATCGGTGTGATTTCCAACGGCTTCTTTCAAGAATTGAAAAGGCTCTTCGTTAACTGATGCTGCCCAGGGTCAATGAAATCGGGTCCAACTTTAAACGGTTGGACCTTGCGCCCCCTGGCTCGAAAGGCGGAAAGGAGCGCCAAGGTCACCGTTGTTTTACCCACTCCGCTATGCGTGCCCGCCACAAGTAAACGAGGATACTTCATTGGCTACTCATTCGACTGCGCATCAGAGAGGACAGGAATTTCAAAATTCACCCGAATGCCCCCAAAGACTGATCGGACCGGTGTCCCGAAAAACTGCACTTCCTCGTAATTTCGATTCAATATGTTATCTACCCGGATATATCCTTGCACATTCCGCGTCACATCGTACGACGCGGCGAAATTCATGACATGAAAGTCCGGTAATGGCTGCTGATTACCCGTCGTGTTGAACCGAGACCCAACATAGCGAAACGAAACAGTCAGGACGATGGGCTGAATAGGCTGATAGGATAGGGTTGCACTGGCTTGATGAACCGGCCACCGTGGTAAGCGGGCGCCTGTCGTCAGGTCCCTGGTCAGGGTATAGGTGTATTGCCCATCCAAAACAATTCTCTTAATAAAAGGCCTGTCTTCCACGACAACCATTTTCGTACCTGCCTCCCACCCTTGAGTCTTCGCAGATCCAATATTTTGTGCACAAAATCCAAAAGGCGAGAATGGCGCACAGCCCACAGGGTCAAACGCCGTGACAATCAGTTGACGAAAGCGGTTCCAGAAATATCCTGCGCTTATGGTCACTCGCTTGCCCCAAAACTGTTGATCAATCCCGATATCGAAGCTTTGACTCTTTTCCGCCTTGAGATCTGAGTTCCCGAAATTGGGGAAAAATAACTCATTGATTGAGGGGGCCCGGAATCCGGTGGCATAACTGGTCCGAAATTTCGTGCCGGTCTCTTTTAAATGGTATCCGCCGGTCACCCGATAGGTGGTCGCATCCCCGAATGTGTTATGGGCATCCTGGCGAACACCTCCCGTCGCAAAGAATCGATCAAACAGGTTCAATTGCAGCTGCGCAAACCCGGCATGACTTGAGAGGATTTTTTCGGAAATGGTTCCTTTATTTTCACCAAGTTGCTCTCGAAATTGATAACCTACCGTCAAGAGGAGCGGTTCCCCGATGTGAACATTACTCTGCCATTCAATCCGATTGCTCCTGGTGAGAATTTCCGAATTATTAAAATTACCTGGGACACTTTCCAAGCCGGTTGTGATACTGCGTTGATTATCCCCCGCTCGTGTGATTAACGTTTCCCTGGCCTGCGAGAGTGTAATTTTCTGGTCCCACCAGTCAGTCATAGGCTGATGATAACTCCCGCTGTAAATAAACTGACGACTCGTCGATTTGGCCTTAAACACATCGAACGGTCCGCCAAAGGTACTCGGACTATCGAGATCGATATCATTATTAATCCACCGAAAAGCCACTTCCAATCGTCCATCCCACGGCCCTGCCACTCCCAACAACGAAGAGGCTTGCCAATTGCGAAACGCATCCCGCTCACTCGCGCCTCGACGATAATTTATTGAAGAAAACTTCGTCATATCCCACCGTGACAAGGCCACAGAAAGATCCACAGGTCCGAGTTGACCGGCAAGACTTCCTCCTTCTCGAATTGAATTAAAGGAACCATATTCTGAAAAAATTCTTGCGGTCGGAGTGCCTTCTCCCCGTTTGGTCCGAATATCGACGACCCCACCGATTGCATCCGATCCCCATAGCATGCTCTGTGCACCCCGAAGAACTGTAACCGATTCAATATTATCTGTGGTTAACGTCCCAAAATTGAAACTTCCGAGCGTACTACTATTCACAATCGCTCCATCAATCAACACAAGCGTCTGCTCGGAACCTCCACCGCGAATCCGAACTGTATTGTTCGTACCGGGTCCCCCGGAAGAAAACGTCGCCACCCCCTGACTCAACCCAAGTGCATCGACCAAGGTTCTATCGTTACGGCGTTGGAAATCTGCTTGCGTCATCACTTCAACAGCGCTGGTAACCTGGCTAACAGGAACAGGTGTTTTTGTGGCGGTCACCACCATGGGGTCTAAGGTGAGGACAGGTTCCGGGTTGGGATCATCAAGGGCGAAAACCCCAGAGGGAAAACTTGCATGCCAGGCGAGAGAAACAAGAATTAAAAAACAGATAGGAAAGGAACATTGACAAAAAACCTTTGTGGACATCATCCACCTCCCTTTAGCTCGAAGGGGTTTTATGGAAGAAACAGTCGTTGGATGTCCTGACTTGCGGATTCTCGCTCTTCTGCGCCTTCTCATGAGCTCATCGCCCACAATGGCCCGTTGCAGAATCACTCCCCGCTTACAGTGGCGGCACCGTGCTGGATTTGCACCAGCTTCCCCATCACAACCGTTTTAAATTCCGCTAAACCAACCCTCCTCCTTTGTAAAATGATGAATAAACAGTGAACACCTACTGACGATTACACTGGCAATGACACGCGCGGCAGTCCGGATTGCGGATGCCGATCTACGAGAACCGAACATCCATACACCTCTTCTATGACTGCTGATTTCATCACGGTTTGAGGTGTCCCAAAGGCCGCTAGACGCCCATGATTCAGCATCAAGATTTGATCGCAATATTGGCTGGCCAAATTCAGATCGTGCGAGACCAGCACGACCGTCAACCTTCGCTCCCGATTTAACCGCTTAATGATTCGCGCAATATCCAACTGATGATGAAGATCCAGAAAGGCTGTCGGTTCATCAAGCAGTAAAATCTTCGGTTCCTGCACTAATGCACGAGCAATCACCGCTCGCTGTCGTTCTCCACCCGACACTTCAGTCACGAGGCGATGACCGAGATGCGCGACATCAAGCTCTTCCATCGCATGCTGTGCCACAGCCCAATCCTGGGAATCTTCCCAATGCCATCCTCCCCAACCCTGATGATGAGGAGACCGGCCCATCAGTACCATCTCCGCAATGGTAAAGGGAAACACTTGCAGCGTTTCTTGCGGCACAAGCGCCACGCGCTTCGCCACGTCTAATTGCGAGAGTCCCGATAACGGTTCCCCCAAGATTTCAATAGTGCCCGTCTGAGGACGAAACACTCGGGCCAACATTTTCAATAGAGTACTTTTTCCAGACCCATTCGGACCTAGGATACCCAACACGCGACCAGAGAGAATCAGACAGGAAAGGTCATGTAAGACGGGCTCGAACGAGGCACGTGTTCCTCTACCATAGGAAAAGGTCACCTTATTAAGGGAATACGCGACGTCCAAAGTCGATGCTTCATTTATCATTAGCTTTATTTCATACCTAACTGTGTTTGCCGTGTCGTCAATAACCACAAAAAGATTGGCCCACCGACCAATGCGGTGATCACCCCAACCGGAAATTCGCTGGGGCTCAATGCAGTCCGGGCCACCGTATCGGCCAACATTAAAAATATCCCACCGACTAAACCGGCAACGGGTAGCAAAAGACGATGATCGGCCGAGACCACTAACCTCACCGCATGAGGAATGATGAGTCCAACAAATCCAATGATCCCGCTAAAACTGACTACCGCTCCCGTAAGAAGTGCCGCGGCAAGGAACACAACCTTCTTCACTCGCTCAACCTCCACGCCCAACGAACGAGCCGTTTCCTCCCCCAGCGTCAGCAGATTCAGCGACTGGGCATGCATTCCCAACATGATCAGACCCGCACCCAAATACAACACCAATATTCCCAATGTTGACCAATCCGGTCCAGTCAATGTGCCCATCAGCCAGGCATACATCCCAAAAGCCCGATTCGGATCGGCAATGCTGGTGAGAAACATGATAAAGGCCGAGAAAATGGCATTCAGCACAACCCCCGCGAGCAAGAGGGTATACACGGAAAAGCCAAATTGTGCTGAGGAAATCCGGTACATGATCATAAGGGATAGGAGCGCACCCGCAAACGCACAAACAGGCAAGGCCGATAGACTTCCCACTGAAATCCCAAGGCCAAAAAGTAACGCAATCGCCGCTCCAAGTGCGGCCCCACTAGAAATCCCAATGACGAACGGATCGGCTAAGGGGTTACGCAACAGAGCCTGAAGCGCTACACCAACCATGGCCAAACTCCCACCCACAAAAAAGGCCAGAACGACGCGAGGCATCCTGACGTGGAGAAGGATGACGGAGGTGGGATCACTGATGCTCAGCTCCGAGGATGACCCAACCACCGAATCGATGATCACGGCAATGATTTTCGAATAGGGAATGGCTTGCGTGCCAAGGCCCAAACATCCGACAAAGACGACCAGTGCTGCAACCCAAGCTCCACTAACCCATACCCACCAACGTCCCCGAGTCAATGTTCGTCCTGAAACTGTCGCAGCATTGACCGCCGACTGAGTCGATACGGAACGCTCCAACGACAGTGTCGCTGGAGACGGGCTAAGCGATGATGCGCCAAGCGTGGGTTTCACAAACCATTTTCCCAAAGAATTTGCTTGAGGATCATGACAAATGGCTGCATCTAGCGAATCTCCGGGCTTAGTTCGCCGACAGGATCGTCTAGAGAAACATCTGGATGGAGTAATTTGACGAGATGTCGCAACCCTTGAATGACACGAGGCCCAGGACGATTGAGTACATCGCTTTGGACCTGAAAGAGTTTTCCTTCCTGCACGGCCCGTAGGGTATCCCACCGCTTCCATCGATCCTGTTCGGCTTGGGGGACCCCTTCAAACTCTCCAACTGGAAAGAGCAAGATGTCGGCATTCTGCGTTAACACCTCTTCCATGGTCAGCCGTGGGTAGGGCGCATTCGCCCGCTCAGCCGCGTTCCGTCCACCAGCCAGTTCAATCAAATGATGAATAAAACTTCCGGGACCCACCGTAATCAAGGGATCCGAACTTAGGACATAGAGGAGGGTGGGACGAGGCCGCCCTTCAACTTTTTTCGTAAGATTGACGACCTGCTTGCGCATCGCTGCTGTAAACGCATTCGCCTCCGGCGCCCGGCCAACCATTCGTCCTATTAGCTGAATATGGCCAAAAATGCCTTCCACCGTTTTTGATTCAAGCACAAACGTGGGAATTTTGAGCTGTTCCAGCTTGGCCAGTAAATCCGCACGAAGAAACGAAGGCGGAGCTAAGACCAGCTGCGGTTCAAGGGCCACCAAGGCTTCCAAATTCGGCTGCGAATAGCCGACCTTAGGCTTCTCTAACGCCGCCGGCGGATAATTACAGAAATCCGTCACACCGACTATTTCATCCTCTGCGCCAATGGCAAAGAGGATTTCCGTAATGCTAGGGGCTAATGACACGATTCGTTTGGGTGGCTTGGCTAAATACAGCTTTCGATCAAGATCATCAACAAACGTCCGCGGCGCAATATTGGCCATGAACGGCATACCCGTCAAAATGCCTTGTTGTCGACGTCCCATAGAATCGGTCTCTTCGGCATTCCCCTGAGAAATTGGGGGAAAAACACAAATGAACAAAACGACAATACTCAAAAGCCCAAGGTGTAGGGCTAGTCTAAGACAATGCCACTTCCCCGTTCCATTGGTTTTCTCTTGAAAAGAGAAAGCGGTAGGGTGATGGCGAACGCAGCGAAGAGCCTCACAATTTTTCTCCCAGCAATCCCATAATCGTGCCAAAATAAAAAATCCCCAAGGCTACTTGAACCTTGAGGATTGCACCCGCTTCTTCATCCTCGCCACTTCCCCAGCCCACGAGGGAACATTGGCCTTGGAACAAACGAGGTATTCTGGCTTCCGGGGTTCAGCGACACTTGAGCTGACCTACTGCCCGCGCCTTCCCATCTCTTTTCGTGAAGCGAATTCCGTAAGGCGTAAGGTAGAAAAGTTTTTACTGCGCCTTACCCTTCACGCCTAACCCCTCACGAAAAAAAACAGTGGCATTGCGGGGATCGTCCCCAGTTACAGCGGCGGGACCACGCGGGATTTCCACCCGCTTCCCTACATCCATTCCGTAATTATGTTGGAGATGACAATAAGAAGGACGGCTTATCGTTGTCAAGCAACCAACAGAGCACTATCAATTGCACGTCCCAACATTCGGAATCGGTTAAAATATTTCGCTGGAAATTCTTCGTTGGAATGGCCCGTTCCTTGAAAGCTTGACAACCTCTGTTAAAGGCATTAAGACCCTTTCCTACTCATATCGGATGCGGAATTCACGAAACAACCATTTGATCACTTTCTCCATCAAAGACCAAAGTCATGTCCGCAAGGAAATCGGGGAGGCTCTTGTTATGAAAAATTTTTTGCTTTTCATGTTTATTGCACTGGCCCTTATCTTCCCCATTAATCAGACTCACGCCAAGGAAGACAAGGAACTTCAAAAGCAACGGCAAGCGGCGCAAAAAGTCCGGCAAGTCGAAAAGAACGAAAGAAATCAGGAGATAAATGATGCGATCAAGTCATTCCAAGAGTTTACCCGAAACATCAAGAATGAATACCCAGCCTTGCTGAAAGACATCGACACCGAATTCGAACTCACACAAGTGGACCTTCAGGCCGAACGGGCCGCCGAGGTTGCCACAGCTGAAGCCGAGTATCAAAAAAAGTGGACGAGCCTTTTTATGCCCACCGGTGGGCCAATAACAAAGGAGATCCTCAAGAAAATTGAGGAGGAGGCCAAAGCCCACTCCGATGAACTCTTTCGCATTAAAGAGGAAGCCGCGCGAATGGCACACAAAGAAAAAATGGCTAGCGAGGAACAAAAGCATGCCCTCCTTGAGCAAAGGGATTCCCGGGCTTTAGCGGAAGCTCATTCTCTTGGTCTGACTAAACAGTACGAGCCACTTTTAGCCACGCCCATCGGAGGTGAATTGACTCGTCAGGAGAAGCAATGGAACGAACGTGAGGAGAAAGATATTGAAAAAATACATGCACGAAATCTCCAAATCATCAGAGAGTTTAAGAATGGCGGAAAATTGCGGGAATGGGAACTGAACAACATGGATAAAGATTTCCAGCTCACCTGGGATGAAAAACGTGAATTACATACAATTGAATCCCAGCAAATGTTTTTCAATAATTTCCTCATGCAATCTGCGCAAGGCGGCGAAATCAACCAGCAGGAGATCATGACTACATTCGCAGAACTCGGGAAACAAACGAAAATGGTAAAAATCAAATACGATACGATGCGAAAGAAAAATTCGATCACCCGGCGAGAAGAAAAAAAGAAGCTTCAGGAAGGATAAATATTCAGAGCGTCAACAAGATTTAGGACATCAATGAAGGACCCTTGTCTTTTCGGGTCTCAATAGCGGAAAAAATAGGTTTCATATTAAGGTACGTGCCGACATGATCTGCCCATCGGTCAATAGCCTGGACCAATCTTTTTGATACGGCTTGAGATATTTCCGAAGCAAGTGGTTGAAGATGTTTTCTCCCACGCACACGGTTCAGCCAGGCCCGCCGGAAACCCGGCTGATCAAAAACCCCGTGGATATAGGTTCCCCACACCAACCCATCACCTCGCAGCGCCCCTTCGCCTCTTTTCTCGCAATAATTTGAAGTAGAATGAGCTTCATCCAGAATAATCTGAAAACATGGCAACACCGCTTTCGCACGGGTCGTGACTCCCATATGAATTTCATAGCCATCCACCAGACATTCAGACCCTAAAAGCTCTGTTTGCGAATGGGCATGCACTTGAATGGTCGTTTTGTGGGAAATCAATTCAGTCTTCACATCAAGTAATCCCAGACCGTGTGCTGAACCGCCTGTCTCAACATGTTGCGGATCAATCAGCTCTTTCCCTAACATTTGAAACCCTCCACACACACCCACTATTTCGCCACCACGTTGCACATGTGCCATGAACGTTTCCTCAAAGCCTGCTTTCCGAAGATAGTCCAAATCCTCAAGAGTGGTTTTACTCCCCGGCAGAATAATGACATCCGCCCCATAAAGTTCGTGAGGAGAGGCCGCATAACGCAGAGCCACATCAGATTCTGCGGCAAGTTGATTGAAATCCGTAAAATTGCTCATATGCGGCAGTAACGCAACCGCCACATTGACCGTGTCTGTTCCAAACGGCGTCATACGAAATCGCTCAATGTCTACGCTATCTTCCTGATCCAACTCGAGATTTCGTACATAGGGCACCACGCCTAGAACCGGCACTCCAGTGCGTTCTTCGATAATTTTGATGCCATCATCAAATAACGTCAGATCGCCTCGAAATTTATTAATAACGACACCAATCACCCGTTGCCGCTCTTTTGGAGTCAACAAATCCATCGTTCCGATCACTTGAGCAAACACACCACCACGGTCAATATCCGCCACAAGAATCACCGAGGCATCGGCCATCTCCACAACGGGCCAATTCACAATATCCCGATCCCGAAGATTCATCTCCGCCGCACTCCCCGCCCCTTCAATCACGATCATTTCATACTGCTTGGCCAACCGGTCATAACTACCTTTGACGAAGTCAAAGAGCGGGGATTTCCGCTCGAAATACTCTTTGGCTTCCTGACTTCCCCACACCCTTCCTTGAACAATTACTTGAGATTTTGCGTCGGCCTCCGGCTTCAACAAAATCGGATTCATGTCCACATGCGGCACTAATCCACACGCCTGAGCCTGGAGCACTTGAGCCCGTCCCATCTCGCCTCCATCTGAGGTCACAAATGAATTCAACGACATATTTTGGGCCTTAAACGGTGCCACATTGATCCCACCCCGATACAACAGCCGACACAACCCCGCCGTGATGAGACTTTTCCCAACATCCGATCCCGTTCCTAAAATGGCTATCGATTTCGTACAAGACCTTTTCAAGCTGCTTTCCCACAAAGGCATTGAACAAGCAAAAGCTTCACTCTCGATTAAAATCCAATCCACTTTCAGACTAAAAGATTGTATGCTACATTCTAGGACAGTTGAAATACCAACCAAAAAAGATGGCGGAACAATGAAAAGCTTTCGACCGTTCTCTCGAGTTTCCATGATTGTCCTTTGTCTGGCATTGCCTTGGGGTGTTTTCCATTCCTCCTTCGCTATGGCAGAGTCCGTCTCACCCCCACAGCCCGGCACCCTACAAAGTGTCCTGGAGAAAAAGACCTTACGGGTAGGACTCTCCTTATTCACGCCCTGGGCCATTAAGCAACGTACCGGCCAACTGGTGGGATTTGAAGTCGACGTGGCAAAGCAGCTGGCCAAAGATCTCGGCGTCCAGCCCGAGTTTCATATATTGGAGTGGGAGAAAATTATGCCTGCTCTTCTAAAACGGGAAATTGATATTATCGCGTCAGGTATGGTGATTACCCCTCAGCGAGCGCTGAAATTCAATTTCAGCCAACCCTACGACTCCTCCGGGATCGGGTTAGTCACCAATATCTCATTAACCAAAAGCTTTAATGGACCACACGACCTCAACAGACCGGAAGTCACCATCACCGCCGTGACCGGCACCATTTCCGAAGACGTCGCCCATCGGGTGTTCCCGAAGGCCACCATCAGAACCCTTTCAACCAGTCAAGAAGCCATCCAGGCGGTCGCCAAGGGGAAGGTCCATGCCTACGTTGAACACAAACCCATCACGACCTTTATCGCCCTGGATAATCCCGGAACCGTGGATGAACCGTTATCGAAACCGTTGCTTGAGACCAAAGCAGCATTTGCCGTCAACAAGGGAGATCCTGATTTTGTAATCTTTCTCGACGCCTGGATCATTAGTCATAACGCCGATGCGTGGCTGTCTTCGGCACACAAATATTGGTTCGAGGGCGTGGAGTGGAGAAAGGATTTAGCCACGAACCCATGACTGCCGCCGTATTATTTCACGGGAATGGGCAGCCGGCTCCACCGGTTTGGCTGCTGGGCCTCTTTGTCCTTCTCCCAGCACTTCTGGCAGCAGGCACAGTTGAGAATCCCTTGAACCCTTCCTCTCTTCCGGATGAAGACTCCTACCGATCGCCTCTGTCAGAAACCCTCCTGGAATCCAATCGCTGGCGGATTCCCCAGGAGGAGAAACGGGACTGGCGTTTACCAGCGCCTCCTCCTCAGAGGGGCTGGCGAACCCCGGAAACAACAAAGCCCAGCACCACCCCGTCCACGCGAACGATTGAAATTTTTCCACGCTACCAACCCGGCAATCCAGCGGACTTTGATTTTATTGAACAGGAGGAAAAACCACTGATCAGGATGTTTGAATTCGGATCAAAATAAACTCACTCCTCATCGTCACATGGCCTTTCCTCAATATTGCCGTTCGCAGATGAAAAGCACAGAATTGGCTTATGAACACACGATCATCCATCAACGTTCAACAAGGCATCACATCGTCCTCACCTGTCCCCACGCAGGTCATCTCTAATGAAGAATTTCTCCCGCCTCCTCAATCCACACACCAAGCCCGCGTCGAATGGCTGATAGACCGCACAAGCGAGTCACTGAGTAAAAAGCTCGGGATAGACCGGCGGGAGTTCCTTCGAACCACCGGCGGCATGGCTCTCGCTTTTCTCACCATGAACCAGGTATTCGGAACATTCTTCGATGTCCTGGCCAGTGAAGCCGCAGAACCTCAAGCATTTCAGGAACGCAAAGGAGAAATACCGTTTATCTTTGATGTTCAAACGCACTATGTGAGTTCATCCTTCAACCAGCCGGGATGGAAAGAAGGACTCCTGGGATTGCGGCGCCGCGCACGTGAGATGGGCGTGAACCCCAAGCTCTCCGGTGATCGCGGCACAATGGAAGATCTGAGCTTGGGAAACTACATCAAGGAAGTCTTTCTCGACAGCGACACCTCCATCGGGCTCATCAGCACCCCACCGGGACCTTATCCCTGGGAGTCGGTCGTCCCCCCAAAGGAAATGACGCATCTTCGCGATACCATCAATCGCCTCACCGCGTCTCAACGTATGTTGGCTCACGGGCTGGTCATGCCCCAGTTGCGCCAAGTCGATCTGGATTACATGGATCAACAGGCGGAGACGTTCAAGGTGGATGCCTGGAAATGCTATACCGGGTCCCCGGCTAAAGGCTTCGAACATGGCTGGTGGCTGAGCGACGAGAAAATCGCCTATCCAATGTTGGAAAAAGCCCAGGCCTTGGGCATCACCAACATCTGCGCGCATAAAGGTCTGCCGTTGGGACCCGTGGCTGACTACAACCATCCCCGTGACATTCTTCAGGCTGCAGCGGATTTCCCCAAGTTGAATTTTTTAATATATCACTCAGGGTTTGTAGGGACATCACGTATCAATCTTGAAGAAGCCAAAAAGGGGGAGATTCCCTGGACCACGGAATTCTGCCGGTTAAGACAGAAGCACCCGAAACTCAACAATATTTATATGGAACTGGGCTCGACCTTCGGCCAACTCGTCATCACCGAACCGGTCGTCTGCGCCCACCTGCTCGGACAAATCCTTCTGGCATTTGGACCCGATCATATCGTTTGGGGAACCGATTCTATCTGGTACGGCACCCCACAATGGCAGATCGAAGCCTTCCGACGCTTTCAGATTCCAGACGATCTTCAGGAAAAATATCGCTACCCGGCTTTGACCAAAGATCTTAAAACAAAAATCTTTGGGATGAATGCCGCCAAACTCTTTCACGTGGATGTTGACGCGAAACGGCAGGCCATTCCAAACGATTATCTGAGCCACATGAAAATGGCTTATCTCCAGGAGGGCCCAACCCCCAGTCACCATGCCTATGGTTGGGTACGAGGATGACCTGATGGCACAACAGTCGAAGATTCCAACTAAAGGCTCCTTGAGTCCCAAGGAACTCCTCGCACTCTATCGGGACATGCTGCTCATCCGCCGCTTTGAGGAAAAATCGGCGGAAATGTATGCCCTGGCAAAGATCGCCGGCTTTCTCCATCTCTATATCGGTCAGGAAGCGGTAGCTGTCGGATGTCTATCGGCACTCCAACCGGACGATTATGTCATTACTGCTTACCGTGACCATGGGCATTGTCTGGCCAAAGGATCGGATCCGAACGCTGTGATGGCGGAACTGTTCGGTAAAGCCACCGGGTTATGCAAAGGCAAGGGCGGATCGATGCATTTGATCGACGTGGAGCGATATTTCATGGGGGGTTACGCCATTGTGGGGGGACATCTTCCCTTGGCAGTCGGTCTGGCTTTTGCCGCGCAGTACCAAAAGACCGATCAGGTCGTCATGTGCTTTTTCGGGGACGGTGCCGTGCCCAGCGGCCAAGCTCATGAAGCGTTCAATCTGGCCGCGCTCTGGAGTTTACCTGTCATCTTTATTTGCGAGAATAATCGCTACGGGATGGGAACGCCTATCGCACGGGAAATGGTGCTCTACAAAGACGTGGTCGATCGGGCCAAGGCACACGGCATTGAAGCCGAACAAGTCGATGGCATGGATGTCTTGGCAGTACGCACCACCGCTCAGCGTGTGACGGACATGGTTCGAACAAAACCTCAGCCCTATTTCATCGAAGCGCTCACCTATCGTTTCATGGGTCATTCAATGTCCGATCCGGCACATGGGCATTACCGGACACAGGAAGAAGTTCGGGAGGCACGCACACAAGACCCCTTGCTTACGCTCAAACGCACCATGCTGGATGAGGGATCCGGGAAGGAATCCGACTTCAAACACATTGAGCAAGAAGTGGAAACCATCGTGAGGGATTCGGTCACTTTTGCGGAGAAGAGTCCGTTTCCAAGCGCCACGTCATTGCATGCGGATGTGTATACCGAATCTTCCGGCTCCTGAGGCAACCATGAACCACTCACCAACTCCTGCGAAATCTCAACCATGAACATTTCATACCGTGAAGCATTAAACCAGGCGATGCGTGAAGAGATGCAACGGGATGACCGCGTGTTTTTGATCGGAGAAGAAGTCGGGTATTACCAGGGAGCCTTCAAGGTCAGTAAAGGATTTGTTGAAGAATTCGGAACCGAACGGGTCCGGGATACTCCGATCACCGAAGCGGGATTTACTGGACTGGCGATTGGAGCCGCCATGGCCGGGCTCCGGCCGATCGTCGAATTGATGACCTTTAATTTCGGCATCCTGGCCCTGGATCAAATCGTCAACAACGCGGCCAAAATCCGCTATATGTCGGGAGGACAAATATCCGTGCCCATGGTGATTCGCGGCCCCGGCAGTGCGGCACACCAACTGGCTGCCCAGCATTCCCAAAGCCTGGAAGCCTGGTTTTGTCACGTGCCGGGCCTGAAAGTCATCGCACCCGCCACACCGCATGATGCCAAGGGATTGCTGAAAACAGCCATCCGTGACGACAACCCCGTGATATTCATCGAAGCTCAACTCTTGTATGGAACAAAAGGCGAGGTCCAGGAAGGCGAATATACCATCCCCATCGGCAAGGCGGAGATCAAGCGGGAAGGCAAAGACGTGACCATCGTCGCATATTCCAAAATGCTGCTTCTGGCATTGGAGGCCGCCTCGGACCTGGAAAAGGTAGGCATTGATGCGGAAGTCATCGATCTTCGGACCCTCAAACCATTGGATATCGATACGCTTGTCCAATCGGTTAAAAAAACCGGCCGCCTGGTCATTGTGGAGGAAGGCTGGAGATTTGCCGGGCTGGGAGCGCAGATTGCGGACAGTGTCTACTCGAACGCATTCGATGTCCTGGATGGACCTATTGTTCGTGTCACAGGCGAGGACGTGCCGATGCCTTACACCCGTCCACTGGAAGACCTGGCCATTCCCGACCGCGCTCGAATTATTCAAGCCGTGAAACAGGTGCTTTAAAGACCAAAGGAGTGTTTCATGATCACACGAGTCGTTATGCCCAAACTCACGGATACCATGGAACAGGGCGTATTAGTTGAATGGAAAAAGCAGGAAGGTGATGCCATAGAGGCCGGAGATGTTCTGGCGGAAATCGAAACCGATAAAGCGGTCATGGACCTGGAATCCTTCGGCTCGGGAACCTTGCGACGCATTCTGGCGAGCGAAGGCGAGACGGTCGATGCGGGTGCCTTGATTGCCGTGATCGCAGAAGAGGACGAAGACATCGACGCCGCACTTTCAGACGACCAAAAATCTGATCAGTCCAAAAGTGCCAAACCTCAATCTGACGAACAAACAAAAGAAAAAACCCCGGAACCTCAAAAAGCTCAATCACCGGATAAACCTCAAGCGAAACCCCCGGAAAGTCAAAAAGCAACATCTCCGGAAAAAACTCCAGGTACATCCTCGGAGAGCAAACCTTCAAAACCTGCCGCCGAAGCCACACCAACGGCAGAACCCTCTGAACAATCACCAAAGAAGCGCCCGGCCCCAGTGAAAAAAGAAGAACCAGCTAAATCTCCGCAGCCGATCATTTCACCACGCGCCAGAACGCTGGCCGAAAAAAGCGAGATAGATTGGACGACGATCCAAGGCTCAGGCCCGGGTGGACGGATTGTGGAACGGGATATTCTTGAAATTCTCAAACGTGACCCAGCGTCAGAACACAAACAGGATGCCATCGAGAAGCCCTTGAGTCAGATGCGGAAAGCCATCGCAAAAATTACCATTGAAAGTAAAAGCCCGGTCCCCCATTTTTATCTCATGATCGACATCGGTATGCGGGAGGCGGAAAAGCTTCAATCGCAACTTGAAAAAACTGTTAAAAAACCAGTCAGCCTGACGGTGTTGATTCTCAAAGCCGTCACAGAAGCCCTCATCCGCCATCCGGAAATCAATGTGTCCTATGCCGGAGAATTCCTGAGACAGCACCAGACCATCGATATCGGTATTGCCGTGGCCCTGGAAGAGGGGCTCATCACACCAGTGGTCAAAAATTGCGCCAGGAAATCGATTGTGCAGTTAGCGGAAAACATGCAACGCCTGGTGGAGCGCGCCAAGAGCAGACAACTCACGCCCGAAGAATATACCGGCGCCACGTTCTCCATCTCCAATCTCGGCATGTACGACATCGAAAACTTCATCGCGGTCCTGATGCCACCTCAGGCCGCGTCGCTAGCCGTGGGAGCCGTGCAGACCGTTCCCGTCATAAAAGGCAGAAAACTTAAAGCCGACCGGCGCATGAAAGTGACGCTGTCCTGCGACCACCGGGTATTGGATGGAGTGCAAGGCGCCAGGTTCTTAAAAACTCTCAAGGAAGTTCTTGAGAATCCGTTAGAACTGGTCCTTCCTCAACAGTAAAATCTAACCGCGCTCAAAGCAGGTCTGGAGAGAAAAGTTTTCCTAAAATCAGATCAACCAATATCCGTATTTCCCGGCCAGGACCAGAGATCTGAAAACCAAGATCTTTCGTCAGAAGAAGGCTAAACTGTTCAAGGTAGATATCGACGCCAAACGGAACGCACTCCCGAAGGATTATCTCAGCCACATCAAAATGGCCCATCTGGAAGAAGGCCCGTCCCCCAGCCACCACGCCTATGGCTGGGTGACAATCTGATTGTTAGAATGGTTTGGAATTTTCCAAATCAACGATTGCGATGCTGATGTCGCTCAATCGCCTCTTTAAAGCATCTGTGCCGCTGTATAAGTCAAGGCGCTGGGATTTTGTACTTCCAGATTTCTTGATAGATATTCATTCTTTGATAGATCAGAGATACTGATATTATGCATCAATTGGTTGATACAAAAACCGGAGAAAGGTACATGAAACAAAAAATCACCTATTGGAAAGAACCAGATGGGAAATATCTTGGGTACCTTCATGATTATCCGGACCATTGGACTCAAGGGGAAAATCTTGAAGACCTCAAAGAACACCTTTTGGATTTATACAGAGAATTCAGCAAGGCTGATCTTCCTGGTATCAAAAAGGTTGAAGAAATCGAAGTCGGATGAAGCGAAAGGATCTTATTAAAAAATCGAGATTTTGAGATGTATTCTAATACGACATGTGCCAAACATGATCTATACCATAATCCGAAAACCGGCATGACGCAGCCAATACCACGTCACCGGGAAATTAATGATTTCCTTGCCAAGAAGATAAATTCGCAATCTCGCCAACCATTAACAAACCTATCAAGGGCCATGATCTCAAGATGGGCCTATACGAATTCAGATGGATGACAACGCGAAGCAAAAAAAATCCCCGAAGGGATTTCTCAGCCACATCAAAATGACCTATCTGGAAGAAGGCACCTTCCCCAGCCATTAGGCCTATGGCTGGGTGACCACCTAATTTCAGAGGGCTGTTGAATAATTCCGCCAGCGGCGTTCTCCTTCTCGGAAGGCTCAACGTACCCCCTGTACACCTCGCTCTCCTCCCGGCTTGCAGACTTGCTGGTCAGCCTTTTTGACCAGTCCCTCCTCCGTCCGGAGCAACGAGTTCATCACATGACCACATTCAACTGTACTGAGTAGACTGGGACATTCCTTTTTATCCGAGTCGCCAGAACCAACCAAAGAAGGACAACTATGTCAGACCCACAGGCAAAAATATTGGACTTCATCTTCGGCCGATGGCGCAGCCAGATCCTTTACGCCGGTGTGAAATTGGGAATCTTCGACGCCCTCCGCAACGGCCCGAACAACGCAGCCGCCATGGCGCACGAACTCGAGTTCGATCCATCCCATACCTATCGACTTATGAGAGCGCTCGGGTCGCTTGATCTGCTTGCAGAAGACACAGAACATACCTTCTCCCTGACCGGGGCAGGAGAACGACTTTGCTCGGACCATCCGCAATCGCTGCGAGGGGTCACCTTGCTGGAAGAAGGCCCGGAACACTATGCCATTTGGAAACACCTGCCCGGAATGATACTCGACGGCAAACAGAATGCTTTCGTTCGGGAATTCGGACGAATGGCCTTCGACCACGCAAACCACGACCCTGGGTACGCCGAAGTTTTTGATGGCGCGATGAACAGTTTCTCACGCACCCAGGCGAGCTTGGTCCTCGAAGCGCTTCAGTCATACGACTTCTCAAAGATAACTCACGTGTGTGACGTGGGCGGTCAGGGATTCATGTTGTGTCAGCTTTTGGACAAATATCCGCATTTCAAAGGAACGGTGTTGGCGCGGCCAGACGTCATCTCGGATCGCTCCCGGCTGTGGGCTCAAGGCATGGGAATTGGCAACCGGTGTGAATATGTGGCCGGGGATATGTTCGAAACTGCTCCGAGCGCCGACGCCTACCTCATGTAGCTGATCCTGCATGATTGGAACGACGACGAATGCGTGCAGATTCTCAAGAACCAGTACCAGGCGGCCAAGCCGGGTGGACGAGTCTTCCTCGTGGAGCACGTGATCCCCGACCCCGATACGCCTCACTTTTCCAAGTTGTTCGACATCCACATGATGTGCTGGGGAACGGGAAGGGAACGCACGGAGGAAGAATATGCATCCCTACTACAGAAGGCTGGCTGGAAATATCAGACGACATGGTACCCTGCCTCCCGAGCCATGGAGGTCGTCGAAGGGGCCAAAGTCTAACAAGATGACAAATATCCCGCACCCCATCGCCTGAGTACGGAACCTATCCGGTTGACAGAACCTCAGAAAAGCCCTAGTCTGAATTCTAGTCTTTTAAGGAAGGGGGAATACATGGCTAAAACGTTAACACTCTCGGAAGCCAAAGCCCGATTAAGTGAATTAGTCGCCGCGGTCGAGCGAACGGAAGAAGAGCTGGTGATCACGCGGAATGGTCGTCCTGCGGCCGTACTCATCAGCGCAGATGAGTTTGAGAGTTGGCAGGAAACCCGCGAGATCCAACGAAACCCCGCCCTCATGCAAGAAATCAAACAGGGTCTCGCACAACTCGAAAAAGGGCACCGTGTTTCATTTGAAGAGGCCTTTGGCGAGTCTCTCCATCCTGCAAAGAAGAAGAAATGAAGCGGTTTCGCCTGGACATGGCCCAGGCGGTACGGGATCTCCTCATTCATCTCCCTCCGCCATTGAAGCGTAAAATCAAATTGGCCTTCCAGGCCTTGGCAGAAGACCCATACCAAGCAAAACCTCTGAAAGACGAACTGGCCGGACTGAGAAGTTTTCGAGTGATGCGATCGCGGATAATCTTCCGTATCAAGGGATCCTCCGTCGAAATTGTGGCTTTCGGTCCCAGAAAGGATATTTATCACCGGGCCGCAACCGAACTCCGCAGTATCAGGAAATCCACACACGAGCAGCCATAGTGCAGGTACCCGACACTGCCAACGCACGTAAATTCAAGATTAAAATCGTTTGCGCACTAGCGGGAGCAGAGGGGTGCACAGGACCACATCCCCGATGTACCGAAGCTTGATAAACAGGATACGTTTCACGTGGATCTCAGTGGCAGGGAAGTATGAGCAGAAAACCGTCACACACAGGGAACGCATTCCGGGTATCCTCCTCGAACACCGTTACTTCAGGATCCCGTACCATTTGAAGAAAAGGCCTCTTGCCAGTAAGGCCATAACACGGACACGGTATAGACGGCCAAAACATATTCTCCAAATTCTTCCATCACCATGAACAAGAGCTGCGCACCTTCCAATCCAAGAAACGGAAGATAATAGGCACCCACCTTATCGAACAACAAACAGAAACCCAACAGAATGCCTCCCACCGTCATTTGGGCAATCCAGGGAGCACGACTATGCCATGCCTCGCTAAGTCGTGCCCCTATTCGAGAACAGAGTACCGCTCCGACAGCCATGGTTGGAATAATCATGAAACCCATAACCAGCAGTCGTTCCCACAGTGGAACGCGAGGATTCCAATAATTCGCAAGTTTCTCTAAATTCCAACCGGTCGCCCAGACCTGGGCATCTAATTCCCGCAGTCCAAAGAGAAGAAAGAGAGTCGTGAGTCCTAACCATTCAATTCGATAGGGAGAATATCTCCCCCCGGCAGCAAGGCACCAAACCGTAGCCATAAACCATACCCCCGCGCTCATCCGCTCAACCGGCCCGTGTTCCGACACAATGATATCCTGCCAATTCGGCAAATTAGTGGACCAGATCGCCAGGATAACCATCGTCACACAAAACGCGAGAGCCCCCACAAGATTTTCCCAAAACGGCCGTGCAAGCCTTTCGCCTAAGGCCCAGACGAAAGATGTGAGTTGTGATGGTACTCGAAGAAATTCCGATTTTGTCCCTCTCATGATATGTTTATTGAGCCCTCTAACAAGATGAGATACAGCCAACTACATCCCCCCGCGAGAATCAACGCGCCTCCCCCGATGAGGTACGCGGATAGGCCCAATATTCGACTAGCACCTCCACCCAAACATTCCGTCACGACAATATAAAGACCAAGACTGAAAAACCCCAAACCAAGGTACCAGACCACTAAGGCTGGGCCCCCAAGATGATAGATATATGGAAGGTCCACATGGAAATGAGGAACGCGGGGAAGCCCCCACAGCACCCCGGCTGACACCACAAAAACCCAAACAGTCCAGGATTTCATCCAGGCCATTCCTTAATCTTCGGCCGATCCACGCTTCATATGCCAAGCACTTCCTGATAGAGCGTCAGCGTTTCCTGCGCCGCCCGGTCCCAGGTAAATTGTTTCACCCGCTCAAATCCCTTGCTTCGCAGTCGTTCCTGTAAGCCCCGATCACTCACAAGCCCTTCCAACTCCGCACTCAATTGATCCGGATCTTGAGCATTGACATATAAGGCGGCCTCCCCCGCCACTTCCGGCAGAGCACTTCCCGTCCCGGTAATGATCGGGACACCACAGGCCATCGCATCAAGGAGGGGAATGCCGAACCCTTCATACAGAGACGGAAACACAAAAGCTTCCGCATGGGAATATAACATCCGCAGATCGTCGATGGAGACATACCCGGGGCAACAGACGAAATCGGAGATACCTAACTGCCGGGCAGTCCCCACAAGGCTGGCTCCTCGTGTTTGCACTTCTCCAACCGCCACAAGGGAATAGGACTTGACCAGCGTTGCCGATCGGGAAAACGCTTCAAACAGCACGCGATGATTTTTCCGAGGTTCGGCCCCGCCAACAAACAGAATATAGGGACGGGCGGGAATTTGTAGCCTGGCTCTGATTTCCTGAAATTTCCGTACTTCCCGTTCAAGAAACATGTCAGGAGAACACCCATGGTAGATCACCGCAATCTGTTCAGAGGGGAGATCGAACACCTCTTGGATTTCCCTGGCCGAAAACTGTGACACCGCGATTATGCGTGAGACCCGCTTGGCACGAAGGCCAAGCTTCCAGGTTGCAATAGCTTCTCCAAAGAGTTTTTTGGAATATTGCGGATTTCGAGACAACCACAAGTCATGAATCGTGACAACCGTGCGTTGTTGACCATAATCAGGCGCCTTGAAATTCGTTCCATGAAAGATCTGCAATCGGTCCTGTTTCGGACTGACCAGGCGGAACCCCCACCGGGATTCCGGATATTTCCAAGAGACATGGGAATGAAGAGGGAAAACATCGGCGGAAATTTTCGATGAAGTATACCCCACCCATTCACTGGCTTGGGAAAGGTTGAACATGGCGGGAAAAAGACCGCGAACATACTGCCCGATCCCGCTATAGGAGGACAGAATCGGCCCGGCATCAAATCCTATCCGCATCGAATGATTTTACCAATTTCAAGGACAGAAAATTTCTTCACGGAAACGAGGTGCCTCCCTCACAAAGATTCCCTGTCTTTACTTCCCTTTTTGACCTTCCCCGTCTGATTCGAACTGTTTCATCTGCCAAAGCTTTGCATATTTCATAAAGGTATACAAACTGGCCAAGGCGCAGACCAAAAACCCTGACATGCCATCCCGATATCCCTTCCGGACCAGAAAATATTTCAAGAAGGTAAAGACCGGACGAAAGAGGAGATCCGTGTTATGCACACGGCGTTTAGTCCTGGCACGGTCCTGTGCGGCCATGTTCGTAAAATTTGGAAATTTCTCGAAAAAATTATAAAGAGTGGGTCGGGTGTGATGAACTAATGGGCATGAAAGATAGCCGGAGTCTCCGGTAAACATGAATTTATTGTGTGGTTCCGCTTCATCCAAATGGACGATTCCCCGGCGAAACACCCGTAATTGATAATCGGGATAACACCCGGCGTGAAGCACGAGAGAACCAAAATAATAATTGTGACGGGGCACATAATACGCCACAGGACCATTCATTGAGCCGGCAGAGAGCACGGCTTGGAGTTCGGCTTGGAGTTCGGCGGGAATTCGCTCGTCGGAATCTAAAATAAAGACCCACTCCGTGGAGATCTGATCCATGGCATAATTTTTCTGGTCCCCAAATCCTCTCCAAGGCCGTTGGGAAATTTTGTCCGTATATCTTCGGGCAATATCAATCGTGCGATAGTTCGAGGCCTTTCTGGAATGCGGAATCTTAGCACATGGATTTCTGCGCCTGCGCTGCGGGGACTGTACCCATGAGAAATTGGTGGCGTTTTCCTGTAAACGGCGAGGATTTTGCCCGGCTTGTGGTGCCCGCCGTATGGCGGAGACCGCCGCCCACCTCGTCGAGCAGGTCATGCCCCAGGTGCCGGTTCGCCAATGGGTCGTCTCGTTTCCCATCCCGCTCCGGCATCTGTTCGCCACCCAGCCGCAGCTGCTCTCACCCGTGTTGCAGGTGATCCATCGCGCCCTCTCGACCTTTATGATCCACCAAGCCGGCTTGACTCATGCCCAGGCTCAGACCGGCGCCGTCACCCTCATCCAACGCTTTGGCTCCGCGGCCAATCTCAATATTCACCTCCATTATCTGTTTCTCGATGGCGTCTATCAGCTCACGGACGGCACTCCTGTATTTCAGCCCATCTCGGCCCCTACCACCGAACAGCTGCAGACCGTACTCACGCGGATCATCACCCGCCTCCTGAAGATGTTGACCTGCAAAGGCGCGCTCACGGAAGAAGACACCGAGATCCCGTATCTGACCGACCCCGATGCCGATCCCGCCCTGGCCCCGCTGCGCTTTAAACATCCGGGAATCGTGCTTTACACTGTTCGCACGCAGACGGGAGTGGGTGGAGGGAGACAGACATTCTCCTGAAGTGTGAGAGTTGAGAATGTTCCGCAGCTCTAGATAACGACCGTCAATGCCGTGGGATGCTGCGCATGGAAAATATGAGGAGTGGTCGGTCTGCCAAAGAAGCCGGCCGGGATGTTCGGCGAAAGAAACTGTTGAGTATTATAAAAAATTCACGTTCACGGGCAGGGCGGGCTTTTTCAAAGACTCCGATATCGAATTGAGTCATCAAGAAGTGGTGGAGACTAGAGACATCAATGAAAACATCCTGATTGATCTGGATAAAAATGTCCAGCTTGTGGGGATGACTATTGAACATGCAGACGCTCAAGCGAACCTGTCTGAAATTTCCTTCCAACAACTGACAAAAAAAGGCTAACTCCTACTCCTTGCCCCAAGCGGGTGCGTGCTCCCAACCACACCATTTATTATGGGTGTTTCTTGCAGATATCTTCCCACTCGGTCTTTCCGATGGGCCGTTAGCAGGAATCTGTTTTATCTTGACATATTCCTTCGATTGACGAAGAATTGTTTGGGGTTTTCCAGCAGTGATTCATTCGGAGGTATGCAGGAGAAGGTAGTAGGTGAAATATTTTTCTTAATCTAGGCTTCTGGGTTTGTAATGAGAATCTAACCCTAGATGACCTATACCCAAGCCCTCAACCATGGACATGTTGGCGTTCGCTGCTCATTGAAAAATTATGCAGACCAGGATTCCAACAATTACGGAAAAGCTAATTGATGAGTGAAGAGCCAAAATATAACCTGGTTGTGTGCCTCGATGAATGTGGCACTCCAGCCACGGATCGGCGCTTTATTACTGGAGGCGTGATGGTATATGAGAACGTAAAAGAAGTCACGATGGATTGGGATCGGTTTTGGAGCCAGGCGGATTTCCGTCATAAAAAGGGAAGGGATCTCAATCGAGAAGAGTTGCTTGCGGTTTCTCAATTCCTAATTGGCCAACCCATAATTCCTGTGGCTACATGGAGTATACTTGGGCAAGAGGATCTGGACCGTCTGCGCAAGTGGGCAAAAAAGTATGAGAGGAGCAATAACCCACTAAAACGATTTAAGAAGATTTCTGGTGCCAGTTGGCTCTGGAAATATCAGATGAGCCAAACCCTTGCGTGTGCCCAAGCCACCTTTATGGGGTACCGTGGTCGGATTGGATGTGCCGCAGTCTATATAGACAAGATCAATGAAGAACCGGAAAAGCGCAAACATTACCAGCAATTGCTAACAAGGCACTCGAAGTCTTCCTGGGCCAATGAATCGATGAAGCGGATGTCAGTTCAAGATCCTATTAAGAATTTCATTTTAGGTAGTATACCCCTTGAGTGGCAGGTTGAAATGAATGCGAGAGGATCACTTGCTCGAATGGCCGATATTTGCTGCACAATGTTCGCACAATACAATGCTAATACATGCCCTGAACCGTGGGATGTAATTCGTATCAGCCTTGCCCTGGGAAAGAGCCAAATTGTTATGCCCTGCCTTGGATATGATCTTACGAGGAAAGTTCAGAATTGGCTAGAACAACTTTACAATCTACAGTGCCCAGAACGCTACTCATAGTGAAGAGTGAGTTGGCGCGTTGCGCATGACCCTGCAAAAGGAAAAAGTATTAGAGTTTTTTGACGCAACACGCGGAGGCGATTTTTGGGGGATTGACATGCTACCGAATGCAATCTGGGAATTGGAATTTAGAATGTGTATTATAGTTGCGGTGTAAACGGATGGCGGGGAATGTCAACTCATGAAGGAGTCTGAATTCATTTATTAGTGGCTCCTCTGAAGAATTTGTGGGTAATGATTAGAGGGCTTGAGGCTGTGATTCT
>JBBDSY010000080.1:0-25568 GCA_040904705.1 Nitrospirales bacterium
ACAATTCCTTGGGCGGGACTTTAACCCGCTAGACATGCTGCTGTTACTGCGAACGATCAAATCTGGCTTACCGAGCAATTCAGTTTACTTCCCGGCGTCCGGGTGGAACACATGAACCGGCGCACCAGTTCCGGGGACGGATCCGAAGGCTCCGCGCAATTCACGGACACGAATCCCTCCATTCACCTCTTGTATCGGGCCTTCCCCTCTCTCAGCCTGCGAGCGGCCTTTGCCCGCGCGGTCAATCGACCTTCAACTGACGAGCTCGCCCCCTTCGAAGACGAGAGAAACGATCGTTTTGTCACCGGCAATCCGGCGCTGGCACCGGCCAGGTCATATAACCTCGATTTCGGATTCGACTACGCTCCATCGTATGGTTTTCTCGGGGTCAATTTTTTTAACAGGGCCATTCGTGGAATCATTGAGGAGGTGGATACCGGGATCGACAAAGACGGCAAAGATGTCTTTCAATTCACGGATGTGGGAGATGGTTGGACCAGGGGCATCGAGATTGAGGAACGCCTTAGCTTTGCGTTCGCTTCCCAACCCTTGCTTCAGGGATTGAGCCTGTGGGCCAATCAAACATTCAATGAATCACGTCTCACGGATGCCTCCGGCCGATCTCGCCCCTTCAAAGACCAGCCAAAATTCATCGCCAATGCGGGATTGGACTATGCGTATCCGGCCTGGGGAACGATTGTCACCCTTGCCTGGAATCATGTCGGGACGCAACGGGAATTTAAGCCCAACGGCACAGTCAAGGCCACATCATCCACGAACACCATTGACGTGGCGGTTCGGCAGCGGGTGTACGGAAATTTCTACATGTTCCTGGAAGCCAACAATTTAACCAACCAAGGCGAGAAGGGAATTGAAACACTCACCAGTGGGGGGTTCTCCACCAAGGATAAAACGATAGGCCGGTCATTTTTGTTCGGATTAACCTGGTACCCATTCGACGCCGGAGCGTCTTGAAGCGAACGTCGGAACCGCAATTATCCATAGCGCAGAAAGAAAGGAGCATTCTCATGTAGAGACCACTATGAAAGTTCGTTTACCAGATCTGCATTGTTCAAAAATCCGCAATGATCCGCGATGAAATGAAGAGTTACATGAACCTACATTCAAAAGGAGATGAAACATGTTTGGATTAACCTCTCTGGTATTGGGCGCCACCACCCCGGTCGGAGCCGGCTCCGAAGAAACGAAACGATCTGTCCCAAAGTATGATCAGGTGTCTGCTGAGGCCCGCAAAGCCTTGGATCCCTATGTGAGTGGGGCGCAGATCATTGATATTCAGATCAAAGAGGCTCACGGTGTTGTGGCGACCACTGTGATTTATGTGCGTCAAGGCAAGATTCACGAGATCGCCTATAATGAGTCGACGCATAAGATCGCCGCCGGCGATGAACCGGCGGTGATCGAAAAAGTCATCTCCGTATTGCCTGAATCGGCGCAGCGCATCGTGCGTGAAGGTGGCCAGACCCTCTACAAAATCAAGGTCAAGCATGACGAAAAGGACGATCACGAATACATCCACGTACATTATCTTGCTGACGATGGTGAAATTCTCAACCGCAAGCTTGAGCTCGACGGCAGTGACAAGAATCAAGGCGAAACCCCATCGCAAGAGACCGAGCGCGTCATCTCAGAGTACTCGCAGGTATCCGCCGAAGCGCGCAAGGCCTTCGACCCTCATGTCGCCGGGGCGCAAATTTGTGGAATTGTCCAAGCCGCAGCTCATGGCGTGGTGGAAACCGCGGTGACCTACCTGCGTGATGGCAAGGTCCATGAGATCGTCTACGACGAAACCACCGCCAAGCTGTTGGGGGGTAGTGAGCCGGGGGCGATCGAACAAGTGATCTCCGTATTGCCCGAATCAGGTCAGAGCGCCGTGCGCAAAAAAGGCCAGACTATCTACAAAATCAAGATCAAGCACGACGAGCGGGATGATCGCGAGTATGTGCATGTGAATTACGTGGACGATAATGGAATGCTCACCAACAGCAAGCTGGAGCTCGATGGTCACAAGAAAGGCAAGCAAGCCGCAGCATGATTGTCTAGGAGTCTGGCGGACTGAGGGAATCGAAAGCGAAAAAGCGGCTGAGCGAGGCCAGATTGTGACGATTTCGCAGGTTCATAGTGGGACTATGGGCCAAGAAAGCGGTGAAATATGGACCGCTGAGACACTTATGCAGCCGATTCTTCCTCAGTCCGACAGGCTCCTAGAGAACTGCTCGACAGTGAGCGCGGAGAAGATTTCGAGGAGCCCCCGTCGTGTCCGTCCATTCGACTGGCACCGCGGGGTAGCCCCACATTTATTTTTTAACCGATTGGAGATCCATGATGACTAAGCTCTGCGCTGATCCCGCCGACACTTATGCCCGACTTGAAGTTCGCAACCTGCTTGCCACGACATCGGGTGTCCTGGCCGCCACCGGTCAGGGCATCTATCGCCTTGATCCGGCAGGCGCTGTGCTCCTGAAAAACTGGAAAAATCTGGACGTGCAGGCCATCGGGCCCGCTTCCGATAGTGGCTTTGTTGCCGTAGTTGGTGACAGCGGCGGCTATCGCATCGTGATCGCCGATGCCACTGGGGCGCCCTTGCGCGAGTTGCCGCAACCGCTGGGGGTGGAATGCAAGGCGGTTCACGCCGAAGACGATTGGCTCCTGGCCGGGGGCAAGCACGGTCTGTACCGTCACGACGGGACACGCTGGCAACGCTGTTGGCCTCTGGCGGACGGACACCCCACCGCTTACGTGATCGGTATTGAGCGCGACGGTCATGGTCGATTGCATGCCCGAATGAAAAAGCACGGCCCCGATGGCCTACCGGCAGCGGTCAGCTCGAAGGACGAAGGAATGAGTTGGACCCTCTGCTGGGAGCGCGCCTACCATGATTGGGTGAAGGCGGTGGACGGAAAGCGTGCCGTCACCCGCTGGTATGGCTTGCTCGAGCGTGAAGTCCAGAATCCGGCGCCGTTGCTGCGCCCCGTCAGTGCCGCCGCTTTCGACACCGAGGGCGGTGTGGCCCTGTTGATCGGTGATCGTTTGGAGTGGAGACCACCGGCCACGGAAACCGCCCGTGCCAGCCGGGCCCTGGTGCACCCGATCATCGGAGATGCAGAACATCTGCTGTTGGAGCCCGATGGCCAGGGCGCAGTGGTAGCTGGCGAACAGGGGGCCTATCATTTCGATTTTGCCAGCGGAACCGTGCGTGACTGTTTGGCAGGAATTTCGGCCAAGCCGGGGGCTGCCAAGCTCAAGCGTTTCTGGTCTCTGGGCGGCGAGGTGGTGGTGGCCACCGCCTCCTACGGCACTTTTCGCAGCCTCGACGGAGGTGCGAGTTGGCTACCCGTACAGTCCGAATGGGCCCAACTCGATACCGAGACCCACGTTGCGGTCGATACCGAGAACCACTACCTGATCTGCCAGCGCGGTTTGGCCTCTAGTACCGACCGCGGCGCGAGCTGGCGGCTGGTCGACCTGGTGACTGAGCCCCATCACTATCACGAGTTGTTCACGGGCCGACGCTGTGGCGAGCACTTGGTGTTGGGGACCAAACGCGGCTGCTTTGTGGCACCGCTGACGACCGGCACCCCCGCGCGTCATGTGAGCGCGCTGGGCGAGGGCGCCATCAACGCTCTGGCTGCCGATGACGAACAGGTGTGGGTTCTGGATGCCACGGGCCACCTCTTTACCCTCGATCCGGCGCTTGGCACCAGTCGAGAGCTGGCTCACCTGGACGAGCCCTGTGAATTTCTGGCCCGCTGCGACGGCGCGCTGCTCGCCGTGGGTGAACAGACCCTCCTCCGGATCACGGCCGACGGTCGCGTGAGTCGGCATGATCCCCCGGGTCCCGGCGAGCTGTCGGCGGTCGACCTGAACGACGGCCGCATCCTGCTCTGGACCGCCACCGGCGCCTGGATCGGCAGTCCGGAGGGCAACTGGAACCCGGTCGCCGACTGGCCCGTTGGCGGGCGGCCGATCAAGCATGCCGCGGTGCTCGCCGACGGGCGTGTGCTGGCGACCGACCGGGATCGCCTCTATCATTCTCGCCTCGATGCGAAAGGTCGTCATGAATCATTCGTGAGTTTGTAACCTCGCGCGTTGTTTCTTTTCACCGATTACAGGGAGCCTCCCGTGTCCAAGGGAATCCAACGTTCGGTGTGGCAGATGATCCGAGGGTGTGTAAATAACTGTGTCACTGGTTATCTTTCATCTTTTTGCAGAAGGAGACCAAAAAATCGGAACCGCCATTATCCATCAGTGCCGAAAAAAGGAGCATTCTCATGTAGAGACCACTATGAAAGTTCGTTTACCAGATCTGCATTGGTCAGAATCCGCAATGATTTATGATTGAAGAGTGACATGAGCCTACATTCAAAAGGAGATGATACATGTTTGGATTAACCTCTCTGGTATTGGGTACCGCCACCCCGGTCGGAGCCGGCTCCGAGTCTGCAAAAGAAGAAGTCAGGGTGATAGCCAGCTTTACGGACCTTCCACGTGAAGTCCAGAATGCCGTTTCCCGCTTCCTTGCCAATGTCGATATTCTCGAGATCGAAGAAGCGCATGCGCACAAGGTGACGGAATTCAAAGTCGCCTATTTGCGCGACAAACGTTTGCATGAACTGGTGTGGGACGCAACCACGAACAAATTATTGGGCGGAAGCGATCCTGAGGTATTGAAAGAGGTGCTGGCCCATCTTCCCCAACCTGCCCGGCAGGCCGTTCTGGACCGACAGGGAAAAGATGTCATCAGCAAATTGAAGATCAAGCATGCTGATTTTGACGACCATGAATATATTCACGTGCATTTTCTCAATACCGACAATGGTCGAAAGACCGATGCAAAAATTGAAATGAATGGTTCGCCGGTCTCCAAAAAGTCCTAATGCCATTCGGCCACGAGTGAGGTCGCGTGCCCACGATCAGCGATGACGAGGGCACGTTGGCCTCTCCCCGTGACCCTATGAAGACAGAAGGCGGCTTGGGCCATGAAGAATTTTGAGAAATTTCGATCCGGGACAATCAATGTTGCTAACCGTCCCTAAAGGTTATTTGTCATGAATGATCAACTTTTATTTCAACCTGACACGGCCAAGAGCCAGGCCATTCCCTATTTGGTAAAAGAATTTTGTCGCCTGTTCGAGAATTGGATCGAATATGCCAAGGGTATCGTTCCTCCCGAGGAGATGCAGGCCCTCATTTTTCAACTTCACTATCATCTTATTCAGAAACTGCACCAGGAATTGCGGGAGCAGGAGACCGTTAAAGAACGTATCTGTCGTTATGTCCTCCAGAACTTGCCGAATGGCCCGACAGTCAAAGGGTTGGCAAATGAATTGGGCTACTCGACCAAGTATTGTTCCAAAATGGTCATTGCCAATCTCGGTGAACCCTTTTCCGCCTACGTGAAGCGTATTCGGTTAGACGAAGCCAAAGAACATTTGGCAGCGGGAAACGCTTCGATCGCCGCTGTGGCCGGGTTTGTCGGTTTTCAAGACCAATTTGCTTTCAGTCATTTTTTTAAAAAGGCGGTCGGTATTTCACCGCAAGAATACCGGAAGCGACAGACGTCGTTGTCCCAATGGCCACCGCGGGTACCGCCTCATGACAAATCTGAAAAGTCGGCGGACATCCTGCGGTTGGCGCATCGCACACCATTCAAGGATCAATCAACAAGGGGCGGTCAGGTCGATCATCCTGCAGACCCAATCACTCGTGTGGCGGGCCGGCAACAACGGCAAGAAGGTCGGGGGCAGGGTGAGAGTGCGTCGGATGCGATCCCGCCCCCTCCATACGGAGGATTCCGATGAATCAACGAAACCACTGTTCCTGCCACGACCTTGAGGCAGACGACTTCCGCAACGCGGCCATGGCCGGCGCAGGCACTGTCAAGGCCTGCTTCCGTTACCATGGGTATCTGCCCCGATGCGCGAAATGCATTCCTCTGGTCAAACGGATTCTCAACGAAGCAGAATCCGACCGGACCACATGCTATGATCCCACTCATCCACTCTTATCAAAGGAATCAAAAGATGACGCAGCAGTTTAAAGCAAAAGTGGCTCATATTTTTGACAATGGCGACAAGCTGGAACTCGAGGCGCATGTCGAGGCCGACGACCATAATGCGGCTTTTGATCTGGCCTGCCACAGATTCCGGTCAGTCGTCGGCGAACTCGCTGGCACAGCTTCCATAAATATCGAACAGACCAAAATCGAAATGAACGGTTAACCATCGAAAGGAGGCAATGATGTCCGATAACACCCACAAGAAAAAAAACGAAAGAACCCAAGAAGTGAATGCGTACAAGACTTCCTTTGTTCACACGCTCCCCAGCGGGACTCGTCTTCACGTCAAAACATGGCTGAAGGAGGTGAAGGCATCTCATGGCCGGAGGACAGACGATGAAGTCTTGAATGCCCTGGGTCCGTTTCTCGACCAACTGGGAGACTTTTCGAAGGTCAAGATCAAGGTCGAGCGGGACAAGAGCCGTCCCGCCATTGATCAGGAGGAGATCAATCAAGCCGACCAGACTTCAGAGGCGTTTGCTGCTCCGGACAGAGTCGTTTTACAATAATTGCCCTAAGGCTTTGGGCCGCCCGTCCCTCATGATTTTTATGGGGAGACGGGCTCCAATGTGAATGGGCGATTGTCAGGCAAAAAGGCTTTTCAGCGCTTTCATCGACGTCTGGATTTCCTATAGAAGGTACCAGACGAGTGAACGGTGCAGATTGGTCGATACAAGTGGCGGAAGGGTTATGTGGATCCTCCTTCCTCTACAAAGGCATCCACCGCGCTCTGTATCGTTCGCTGGATTCGATCCACGCTTTCTCCCGCCGGGATCTTTTTCCCCTGGGCATTCGTCAATAAAAGACGTCGGCCACCTGGTCTAATCTGGTTCCGATTCTTGCCATATGAATCGACAGGTCCTACCTGACCAGCATCCGACCGATGACAAAGAGCAAGCCCTGTTTATCATCGGCGAACACATCAATCACCGTATAGGCATCAGACACCTCAGAGTCCATATGGACTTCGGTGAGATGCCGGCCTGTGGGAAATTGGCGGCCAAAGGCCATACGCCGTCGTCGCTCAAACCATTGGTGCACCGATTGCCGTCCCTGCACGACCTCTTGAATTTCCTGTGAGACCTCCTCCAATCGGGTTGCGGGCCACGCGAACCCGTGTTGTCCCTAAAGACCAATCGATTACCGCAGGCCAGGACGATAGAACGATTCAACCCGCGATGGTCCTGATTAATATCTATCGGACGGCCGCCCCCGAAGATCCTTTCTATGCGGAAACAAACGGCCTGTTCCTGGTCGCGCTCCCGGCTGACACGCTAGCACGCGTTATCGCCAGTGAAATCCAACACAACATCACGGAAAAATCAATGCGAGGCCATGTGGCCCAGGATGAACTCACCGCTCCTTAATCCCTAAAACAGAGATAGAAATCGTGCATGAAGCAAAAAAAATACCGAGTCGGCCGCGCTGGATGCGGGTATAACAGTCGGGCTAGGACGCACAACTCCTAACCGACAAGGCCGGCCCCATGAGACGGCAAGCGGCCACCACCATGGAAAAGTCCAACATTCAACACCGAACGAACAGTGGTGAAGATTTTTGAAAATAAGTCTCCACTCGATCATGAGATGAGGTAGGGTTTTGCGAACGGAATGAGGTTGGAATACCCTGGGTTCTTGCCCAACACCTACTGAGGCACAGAAGTAACGATGATCAGAATTTGAGCAGGCTTTGAGCTTGCATTTCGCCAACGGTACCTGGTGGCTGGAGGAATTGTGACCGCGTCCCCTCGCTCAAGTAACTCCGATGTATTTTCAAGCGTCAGCATGATCGCACCCTCAATGACCATAGCAAATTGTTGACTCGGGTGCGAGACGGGGGTTTTGCTGCTGGCCCCATCTGGGGCGAGCGTGACCAAGACCGGATTCAGCCCTGATCGCTCGCCACTGGGGCTAAGGAGTTCAAGCTTTGCACGTGACCAGCCGCTGGACAACTTATTTCTCTGGGTTGCTTTAATGATTGCAGGAGATTCGGCCTCGGTGGACTGAAAAAATTGGACGAGCGTCACACCCAGTGCGGCCGCAATACGTTCAAGCGAGGCAATCGAAGGCGAACTCTGCCCGTTCTCAACCTGGGAGATGAAACTTGGAGAAAAACCGCATTTGCTCGCGAGGGTGCGCACAGACATATTGACGTTTTCCCGTAGTTTCCTGATGGCCCCACCGACATGCCGCGTCTTCGTTTTATTCATGTAATTCACCAGGCCTCCTTCTCTCTGATTGTCTGATTGCTCGCCTTTACACCCTACCATCGTTGAATGTGACGATGGTCACCAAACCACAACAATACAGGCAATGTACAGTTTGACTGATCATCTGTAAATGAAAAAAGATGAAGTTCCTGGCATACCGTCATTCGAAGGATAATGTATGGAGGGATGAGAGAACTTCTTAGCGCATACTCGTTTCTTGCCTGCCTGCCTTGCAGTATTACTTTACACAAATAAAGTAATGCTGTACACTTCGACTCTTACGTCTTTAGGCTGATGAGAAGGTCCGTTTTAAAGTTGTGACCATCACGCTGACAGAAATTCGGTCATTGGTTTAGGTTCCTAAACATGCCTCACCACCTGTCACGCATGCCTGGTCTTTCTTATCGAACGACCGACAAGTTCCCACGCGGATGTCAAACCATTCATAGATAGGCGGAGACGTAGGCCAACGCGTGGGTTTCCATTTAACCCGGGCTGAGAGGCGCAAGCGACCATAACCAACCGGAGCGTTTGGAGTATTTGGAAGAAGGAGGTGTACGATGTCTGCCAAGGAAATGGTATTCAGGGATGAAGCACGTTTTGCAATATTGAGGGGAGTCACAGAGTTAGCAAGAGCTGTCAAGGTCACTTTAGGGCCTAAAGGTCGTCATGCCATCTTGGGCAAGAAATGGGGACCTCCCCTGATTACCAAAGACGGAGTCACCGTCGCTCAAGAACTGGATCTTCCGGATCCCTATGAAAATATGGGCGCTCAACTTGTGCGGGAAGTGGCCAGTAAAACCAGCGATGCGACGGGAGACGGGACCACGACCGCCACGGTCCTGGCTGAAGCGATATTCCGGGAAGGGGTGAAGAACGTGGTCGCGGGAGCCTCTGCCACGGAACTCAAACGAGGAATTGATCAGGCCGTCGCCGTAGTTGTGGCGGAGTTAAGAGCTCTCAGCAAGCCCTGTCAGAGTCAACACGACATTGCCCGGATTGGTACTATTTCGGCAAACGGTGATCCGGTGATCGGCGACATGATCGCCGAGGCCATGGAACAAGTTGGGAAAGATGGCGTGATCACGGTTGAGGAGAGCGCAGGCCTTAGCACCTCGCTTGAGGTCGTGGAAGGCATGCGGTTTGACCGTGGGTATATCTCGCCGTCCTTTGTCACGGACTCCGAACGGATGGAAGTGATCCTTGAGGATCCTTGCATCTTCATTTGTGAGAAGACACTCAGCACGGTGGATCACCTGATCCCCCTGTTAGAACAAGTCGCACAACACAATAAGCCGCTTGTGATTATCGCGGAAGATGTGGTGGGAGAGGCGCTGGCTGCCTTGATTATGAATGCGAGGCGAGGAGTCCTTCGGGCCGCTGCCGTCAAAACTCCGGGGTTTGGCGAAAGTCGGAGGGCCATGCTTCAGGATCTGGCCATTCTTACGGGTGGTCAAGCCTTCAGCGAGGATCGAGGAATAACCATTCAGGCTGTCAAGCTGACAGATCTGGGGCGAGCCAAGCGTGTCAAGATTGATCGGAATCAGACCACGATCATTGAAGGGGCGGGGGATCCTCAAATGATTGAAGCGCGTTTCAAGCACATTAACGCTCAAATAGCCAAATCCACCTCGGAAGGCGATCGTGAGAGGTTGCAGGAACGACAGGCGAAGTTTGTTGGTGGTGTCGCCGTCATTCGCATTGGTGCGGCCACCGACACAGAGATGACAGAAAAAAAAGCACGACTGGAAGATGCGTTACATGCGACGAAAGCCGCGGTCGAGGAAGGCATCGTTCCCGGCGGTGGCGTCGCATTGTTCAGGTGTATTCCGGCTCTCGAGTCCTTGACGCTCCCCGGCGATCAACAAGTTGGTGTCGCCATTGTGCGGCGGGCCCTGGAAGAGCCGTTGCGTCAGATCGTCAACAATGCCGGCTATCCCGGATCGGTCGTTCTGAACCGACTCCGGAACGAGAAGTGGTCTATCGGGTTTGATGCAGACAAAGAGACCGATCTCGATATGCTGGCGGCAGGAATCATCGACCCGACCAAGGTAACACGCAGCGCGCTGGCTTTTGCAGCCAGCATTGCCGGGCTTATGCTCACGACTGAAGTTATGGTCACTGACCGGCCTGTTGAGAAAACAGGAATAGAAAACGTCAGACCTGGTGAATACCATCCTGGGCCACAACAGGCGTGAATTCGAAAAGCCGACTTCAGATTGGCCCAGCCAAAACGGATGAAGGTCTAGGGCAGACACACGGGGTCGCGGGCCTTGCACTTCGTCGCAATGCGGGCAAGAGTGCTTGCAATCGCAACGCACATAGCACAGGCAATCAGGATCGAGACGACGCGCACTTCACGTTCGATCAGCCAGCCGAACAGGGGAGGAGAAAGGGCGGTAGAGAAAATCATGCCCGAGGTCCCCAGAGCGCGAATGGCACCCAGGTGGGCCAGTCCATAGGTTTCCGCCCACATGGCTGTCACAATCGAGGTCCCCACCCCGGCCGTGAAACCGGCACCTGCCATAAAAGGAATAAGGACGAGGCTGTCATTGGAAAGGGAGAGGGCCACGCATGCCAAGCCAAGTGGCACAAGATACCATGGCATCAGCCGTGTGGCGGTTAATCGGTCGATGAGTGATCCCACGCTTAACATGCCCATCGCCTGAGTTCCGGCAAAGATGACAAATGACGCGGCGAACCAGGAGAGTGCCCAACCTTTTTGTTCCATAAGACGAGCTTGATGAATGAAGATACCCGTCAGGATAAAGCCCGGTGTCAGGAGCGTGGGGAGCAGGAGATAGAATCGGCGGTCTCGTAGGACATCCCCTCGAGAACTGTCGTGTGAACGAGTCCTGATGCCATCCGTCGCCGTCGCACCGGTCACGTGGTCTTCGTGTCGGGAAGATGATCCGCGGCCGAGATACAGAAGCAGGGGACAGACAATGAGGAGCAACATGGCTGCCAGTATCCAGACAACGCGCCATCCTCCGGCCGAGGCGGCAAGCAGCACGGTGATCGGCGGGAGGAAAGCCTCGCCCGTCGGATGTCCAAGCAGAGCGATCGACAGGGCTTTGCCGCGTGCGCGTCCGAAATAGCCGGCGATACTGGTGACGGCCGTATGGGTGAGCAGTCCCTGCCCGCCTAAACGCAGCAGGAAGAGCGCCAGCGTGAGCATGAGGATATTCCCGGTCAGAGGCAGCAGGAGGTATCCCGCCGAAAGCACTACGACCGAACCAACGGCATAGCGCGGCACCGCGATCCGATCGATCAGCCCGCCGGCCCAGAGCATGCAGATCGCGCTCGCGATCGTGGCAAACGAGTAGGCCATGCCAAATGCGCTATCGCTTAATCCCAGAGATTCGCGCAATTCGGCGCTAAACAGTCCAATGAAAAACGTTTGCCCAAGGCCGGAGAGGATAGTGAGAAGAACCCCGAAGATGAGCAATCGCCGGGCTGCCTTATTCTGGAATATCGAATGTGGGCTAGACAACGGGCTTCGTTCCCTTCCGTGATTCATCATATGTGAGGTGAGAGACTGATAACGTGTTCCACTCGGCTTGCTGAGTAGCTTCCCGACACCAGGGAAAACCTCCTGGTTGAACAGCCTTCCTTGAGATATGACCGTTTCGGCCTTCCTCTTCGGAGAGATGAGCGAGCCAACAGGTCTGTCCGGTGGAAAGATCTTAGGACGTTTGCTAAGAAACGTCTGTGCATGCGAGGGCGTGTTCGGAAAGCCGGTTCGTCGAGATTGCGAGCCGAGAGGGTCGGCAACGCGGCCTCTCCGTTTATCTCATTCTCAGCGATGACCCACCTGCCGTGCGGAGGACACAAACACGTCATCCGATTCTGCGACTATACCAGAACACGGTTTGACAAAAAACGAATGGACGATTCCTGAACGATCAAGCCGATAGCCAAAGCCGCTCACGCCAATCTTCACAGCTCATTTGACGCAAAAAATGAGGTGAACCCGAGACGTCCGCGAGCTGGCAAGATTCCATACCTCCGCTGATGGCTGCCATCCGCGTGAAAAGGAGCCCCCGGTTTTGCTGTTTTGTGCCGACTCCATCTCGGGAGCTTAGTTCTCTGGCGCAATGCTGCCTGATGAAGAAACAATGCTCACGGTGGTGTCGTACCCGTGTGGAAGGTTTTCTGGGGATTCCGTCTATTGTGTGGGGTGAGGCTTCAGGGGAAGCAAATGTACAGTAAGGCTATACAAAGGTCAAGGTGTTCCGTGCTTCTGTTTTTCACGGACCCACGCGTGATCGGGCAGGCATTCTCGCATATCTGTCATTGAAATTCTTTTCGTGTGAATGGCTGGTCGTGCTGTTATATGGTTCCCTAAGCGTGCTAAGAAGTCATTTCGGTGCGTGTCGTCACGGTAGGTGATACGGGTCATGAAGGAAAATGGATCGAATGCCTTTCAACTGATCACTCTGTTCGAAGAAATTGACAGAATGTTCAGTAAAGCTGTACATTTTGAGCTTAGCGCATGAATGCTCCATTCGCTGTGAACAGACACCCACAGATTGGAACCCACTCACCATGGTTGGCGTGAAAGGCCTTGCCCCGCGGGGAATTCGCATTCGCTAAAGGCCTTAAAATCGTGTGTAGACTGCTATAATTTCCATATTAGTCAGTATTGTTGGTCCACTCTTCGTTGGAAGACCAAGCGGCCCGGTTGAGGATGAAGGCTGCGGTCTCGTGTGGGGGGTGTCTTTGCGCCGGTCATGATCCGAGGATCACATAATAATATTGAAGGAGGATCGAGGTGCCGAAAGCTAAACGAGAAAAGAACTGTTATGTGTGCGAGAAAGACGATTGGATACGAATGAGTTTTATGACCTGCGGCCAATGCCGACGCCATTATTGTAGCCGACATGGCGATCCTAAAATGGATGAGTGCACGACCTGTCTGGAAACAAGCGAGGAAACATAAACCGGGGCATCGTGTGCCTGCCAGGTATGTCGATAACCTCTATGGGAGAGCCATGTGAATCCAGGAGCGATGATGTCCACACCCCAAGTCAAACACGAAATTCGGACCGAGGCCGGTAAGCGACGGACCTTTGCCATCATTAGCCATCCGGACGCGGGCAAAACGACGCTGACTGAAAAACTCCTGCTCTTTTCAGGGATGATCCGCACCGCCGGCATGGTGGGGGCGCGCAAAAACCGGAAACTGGCCACGTCGGATTGGATGGAAATGGAGCAGGAGCGCGGGATTTCCATCACCGCCTCGGCGATGCAATTTCCCTATAAGGATGCCGTGATCAATGTCCTGGACACGCCAGGCCATCAGGACTTTTGCGAAGATACCTACCGGACGCTCACGGCGGCCGATAGCGCGATCATGGTGATTGACGCCGCGAAGGGAGTGGAGACGCAAACCCGCAAGTTGTTTGAAGTCTGCCGCCTTCGCCAGATTCCAGTGCTGACATTTATCAACAAGATGGACTTGCCCGGACGGGCTCCGCTTGATCTGATGACCGAAGTGGAAGACGTGTTGGGGGTTCACGCCAGTCCCATCAACTGGCCGATCGGCTCTGGGCAGGATTTCCTCGGTGTGGTGAATCGAGAGACAAGGCAGGTGTTATTGTATACCAGGACGGCGGCAAGAGGAGCGGCCAAACCGGAACTGACAGAGTTGGCCTTGGATGATCCCTCCCTCAAAAGCCGTGTGCCGGATTATGTCTGGGAAGAACTGACGCACGATTTGGAATTGCTGGAAATCGCTGGAAATCCGTTTTCCAGGGAGGCGTTTCAAAATGGAAAAGTGACACCCGTCTTTTTCGGGTCGGCGTTGACCAATTTCGGCGTGGAAACATTTTTCGATGCATTTGTCGAACTCGCGCCTTCTGCTCACGGCCGATTAGCGGATACGCCGGATGGCCGCGAGCTTATGATCGATCCCGTCGACACGCCCTTCAGTGCCTATGTGTTTAAACTTCAGGCGAATATGAATCCACGACATCGTGACAGCACGGCGTTTTTACGGGTGTGTTCCGGGAGGTTCGAGCGGGATGTCGTGGTAAAACATCATCGGACCAACACGGAAGTGCGTCTCTCGCGGCCCCACAGTATGGTGGCTAAAGAGCGCAACACCTTGGATGTGGCCTATCCCGGCGATGTGATTGGCATTATCAATCCCGGAGTCTTTCAAATTGGCGACACCATTTCCGTTACCGACGGGTTTAATTACAAACCACTTCCTCATTTTCAACCCGAAGTGTTTGCCCGGGTCCGTCCCACCGATACCACCATGCGGAAATCGTTCGACAAAGGGATCGAACAACTCGCCAGGGAAGGGACGATTCAAATTCTTCAAAGTCTGGACGGCCTGGAATTTTTTGTCGCGGCAGTAGGCCGGTTGCAGTTCGATGTCCTGGAGTTTCGATTGCAGAGTGAATACCGGGTCAAGGTGGTGGTGGATATGCTGCCCTATGAATCCAGCGCCTGGCTGGTGGGTGATGTGGAGACGTTTAAGCCACCCTCCGATGCGCTGGTGGTCAAAGACAGTCAAGACCGGGCCGTGGTGTTGTTCCGGAGCGCCTGGTCGAAAAACTTCGCCAAGGAACGTAATCCGCAACACGATTTTAAAGATATGGCATAGATTGGCAGGCCGCCTCTCCGGGGGAAGTTGGTTTTCACCCGCGCAGATGCTCGGTTGCGCATGGGGCTGGCGGAGCGGAAGATGGCCCACTTACCGTGTTGCAGGACGTTCAGCCAATGGCCAATATAGGCAGCGTGATTCTTTCATGAGGGTCTAAAGGACTATAAAGCCAGTTCCAGATCGGCGCACAGGATGGCCGTGGTCATTTCGGTTACGAGTTTTTCTTTGGCATAGCCGGCATCGCCCCATTTTCTTGCGCCCGGATTCACTGCCCAAGCGGGAAAAGCGCTTGGCCAGTGCGTAATTCATGGCTGTGATGTTTCTTCTTTTACACATCCAGCTTGTGTGAGTGAATATTCTGTGATACCGTTTAATCATCGTGTAAGACCTCTGCTTTCCGGGGGGCGACAGACCCCGAGAAATTGAAGCAGGAACTTACACGATTTTTTTGTTCAAACCCTCCTTGGTCTCCTGAAATCAGGAACAATCCAACAAGTATCCAGGAGTAATGCGAAGAGACGCAAAGGGTTGTCGGCCCGGGCCGATACCTGAGTGTGTCTCATGATGTGCGTGAATAAAGAAAAGAGTATGTCGTGAATCGAAAGAAAGGTCATTGATGGTACAGGAGATCGTTGCCAGAATCCGTGAGGGGATGAATGTCCGAAACGATTTGCTCGCGGGCCTTGTGGTCGCGCTGGCACTCATCCCCGAAGCGATTGCCTTCTCGGTCATCGCCGGGGTGGATCCCAAGGTGGGGCTTTACGCCTCGTTCTGTATTGCCACCGTCGTCGCCTTTGCCGGCGGTCGACCGGGTATGGTTTCGGGCGCCACGGGCGCAATGGCGCTCCTGATGGTCATGCTGGTCAAAGACCACGGCTTGCAATACCTGCTGGCCGCCACGGTGCTGACCGGCGTGCTGCAAATCCTCGCGGGCTGGCTCCGGTTGGGCGCTCTGATGCGCTTTGTGTCGCGCTCCGTTATCACCGGCTTTGTCAATGCGTTGGCCATCCTGATTTTCATGGCGCAAATACCGGAGCTGACCGGTGTGAGCTGGGAGGCTTATGCGATGGTGTCTGCCGGACTGGCCATCATCTATCTCTTCCCGTATCTCACCAAGAGCGTGCCATCCCCGCTAGTGGCCATTACGGTGTTGACAGGGGTGGCCATTGGTCTTGGCTTGGATATCCGCACCGTGGGGGATATGGGCCAACTCCCTGACACCCTGCCGATGTTCCTGCTGCCGGATGTGCCGTTGAACTGGGACACCCTACGAATCATCTTCCCGGTGTCGGCCACACTGGCCGTGGTGGGGCTACTGGAATCTATGATGACCGCCTCCATCGTCGATGACCTGACGGATTCTTCGAGCAATAAAAACCGCGAATGTGTCGGACAGGGCATCGCCAATATTACCTCGGGTTTCATCGGCGGCATGGCTGGATGCGCCATGATCGGGCAGTCGGTCATTAACGTGAAATCGGGCGGTCGCGGGCGGCTCTCGACCCTGGCTGCGGGCGTGTTTCTGCTGCTGATGGTGGTGTACATCGGGGACTGGGTGGCCCGTATTCCGATGGTCGCACTGGTTGCCGTGATGATCATGGTCGCGATCGGCACGTTCAACTGGGCCTCAATCCGCAATCTGCGGGAACATCCTAAAAGCTCCAACGTGGTCATGATCGCCACCGTGGTGGTGGTCGTGGCCACTCATGATCTGGCGAAGGGCGTGCTCGTTGGCGTGCTGTTGTCCGGTTTCTTTTTCGCTCACCAGGTCGGACAGATTTTGCATATTGGCTTCAAGTCGGAGAACCAGGGCCGTCTGCGCACCTACATCATCACCGGGCAGGTGTTCTTTGCCTCGGCTGAGCGCTTCATCAATTCCTTCGATTTCAAGGAAGTGATCGAGAAGGTGCGCATCGATGTGAGCCGTGCCCACTTCTGGGATCTGACCGCTGTCAGTGCATTGGATACCGTCATCCTCAAGTTCCGCCGCGAGGGAACGGAAGTCGAGGTCATCGGGCTGAATGAAGCCAGTGCCACGATGGTGGATCGCTTCGCCGTCCACGACAAACCCGATGCCGTGGAACAACTGATGGGCCACTGAGAGGAGCGCATCCCGTGAAAAACGTGAAAAAATTGCGGGTCATCAAGAACGAGAATAAGGTGCTGGCCTGCGTCGATCAATCGCATTTCGCCGATTACGTGGCCGACTATGCCGTCTGGGCGGCTCGTCGCATGGAGGCACCGCTGGAATTCCTGCACATTATCGACCGGCACCAGGAGATGGCGACCGGCAATGATCATAGCGGTGCCATCGGCTTTGACGCGCAGGAAACCCTGTTAAACGAACTCTCCAATCAGGATGAATCCTGCAGCAAGGCGGCACGTGAACGTGGGCGCATCTTTCTCAACCGCCTGAGGGAGCGGGCGATACAGTCTGGTATCGAGTCTCCCGACATACGCCAGCGCTACGGTGTGCTGGAAGAGACGCTGGTTGAGCAGGAAGACGGTGTGCGTCTGTTTGTGTTGGGCCGACGCGGCGAATCGGCCGAGGCGACCCAGCGTGATTTGGGCCGCAATGTCGAGCGGGTCGTGCGCGCCCTGAGCAAACCGATTCTTGCGGTTACCGAAGGCTTCACTGAACCGCGCCGGGTCTTGATCGCCTTCGATGGCGGCATTGTGACCCGAAGAGGCGTCGAAATGGTGGCGGCCAGCCCCCTCTTCCGAAGTCTGCCTGTACACCTCCTGATGTCGGGTAAAGAAAGTCAGGATGGACCCAAGCAACTTGAATGGGCCAAGACCACACTGGAGGCGACAGGCTTTGAGGTTTTTGCATCACTGATTCCCGGTGACGCGGAGCGCGTCATTGCGAAGGCCATCCGTGAGCAAGGCATCGACATGCTGATCATGGGCGCGTACAGCCATTCTCCTCTGCGCAGCCTTTTATTAGGCAGTAAAACAGCAGACTTATTACGCTCAGCCAAGATTCCGACCTTGTTGCTGCGTTAGACCGGCGACAGTTGATCCGGTGCAACCGATGACGTTAAGGAACATGAGCTGTGGACTGAGCCGAAATCCTTTTTCCCCGGCAAATGGGGCAAATAGTTCCCGAGCGGGAAGGCTTAACGGGCTCCATTCACGAAACGCGTGCTCCATCCGGCGATATCCGTAATATGCTGAAGAGGATGGATGTCGGCCATAGAATGGGGAACGATCGCGAACCCGTAATCAGTATGATCTCCTCCTCTCGCGCCCGGGAGCTGTGCTGATGTCAGGGCTCCCACCAAAGGAGAGTATGCCCTTTTCACAAATGGCCGGGGATGCCAGGCGATGACAAAGTCCGGAAGTAATGCATGTCGAGCCCCGGAAAGATGTGATGGGTATCAACCGCTTCATCAACGAGTCGGGCATCGGGTTCATGATCGCGCAACTCCAGAAACACGGTCTTCATAAAATTGACATAGGCGTCGTGCCATTCACTGTACGGTTGTAACATGCCTTGCGATTCTGCCGGCAAGGTTCAGGCGTATTTCTGTTCGAATATCCGTTCGCAATGCGAATGCAGGAGTGACGCTCCAATCTACTCCGCCAATCATTTCCTTTTCCACGACCCACTCTCTCACCACATCCGGGGAAGACGCGCCAATCGCATCTTGCAACCGGGGCGGCACAGCTTTGCGCAGATAGGGAATCAGGCTGTTCGCTTTCCACGGGGGACTCTCCGTCAAACGCGATGACGGTCGCCACTTTCTTAACAGAAAGGATTATGAAAAAAAACACATTGATGTCAAAACATATTAAACGTAACAATGAAAGTTGAAATATTTCAGGTTTCACTGCGTGGCAACCTACGATTTTCAAGGGGTTTTGGCCTTCTTACCTTTTCAAAGTCACCTGATTAGCCTCCTCATATGTGAAGAGCAGAACGTTGTTCTGGCTTCCTTAAGAAGATGGGATCACATCCACACGAATACGGTCGTTTGCCGTCAAGCCTTTCGTGATCTCCAGCATGAGACCATCAGAGACACCAACCTGAATAGGGCGGGCTTCGAAAGTTTTTGGAGAAATTTCGACAAAAACCGTCGGTTGATCTTCAATGAAGCTGAGATACTGCTCAGGAATGGCCAGAACCTGTTCCCGACGATCGACGACAATGTCAGCTGTCGCACTATAGCCAGCGCGAATAAAGAGGTTTGGATCGAGCGTCAACCCGGCGCGGATTTCAAATGTGATTCGGCCTTCCTTTGAGGTTACAGCTTTGGGCGCAATAAGTTCGATGCGGCCATTGAGAATTTTTTCGGGAAATGCCCCGACCGTAATATCTACCGGCATATCGATTGCCAGTGCTCCCGCATCCGGCTCATCGACCTGCCCCTTAAAGATCAAATCCCGCATATCCGCGAGCGTGATAATGGTAGTTACTTCATTAAAGGTGTTGGACTCAATCACGAAGGTGCCGATTTCAATCGGACGTTCAAGTACCACACCACCGATAGTGGCCCGGACTTCCGAGGCGCTACGCCCGAGCTCTTTGGATGCGCCGGTTTGAACGATTTCTAAATTTCGTTTAGCAGAGGCAAATTCTTCTTTCGCGACCCTGAACTCCATGTGGATTTGTTCATAATCACGATAAGCGATGTACTTCTTTTTAAGTAACTCTTTGTTGCGAAGAAACTGGCGTTTTGCGTATGTGAAACGAACTTGGGCATCTCGGAGTCTGGCTTCGGCCGCATTGATATCCATGGGATCGGGATATGGCTGGACGATGGCTATGAGGTCATTTTTTTCGATTGTGTCACCCCTTTCCACCATGAGGCGTTCAATGACTCCTGAAATTTGCGGCTTGATGTTTACTTCCTGCCTCGGAACGATCATTCCATTGGCGACAACTTTTTTTACGATTGTCGCACGGACCGGTGAGGTCAGTTGATAATCTTCGGCTGTGACGGACGACCGCAGGTAAAGGAAAAAAGCCGAAGCCGAGAAAACCGCTACTCCTAACACGGCCCATAGAATGGTACGGATCAAAATGTTACTCCTGCCTCAATCCACAATTTCATGCAAACCTTATTCGTGCCGGAGCGCTTCGATGGGATGGATGCGAGCAGCATGTCGGGCTGGAATAAGCCCGGCGGCCACGCCCCCAATGATCAAGACGAACAAGGCTCCGAATGCCACGCCGAGATCCACTTCCGGATCGCGGAAATATTCCGCCTCAATCCCGAATGAACGCAGCAGTTCAATGAACCCGATCCCCGCAACCAGGCCCAGATAACCGGAGATTAGGGTCAACATCAGTGCTTCTTGAAGGATCATGCCGAGGATCGTGCGGGGAGTGGCGCCAAGGGCTTTTCGAATACCGATTTCCCGAGTTCGCTCCCTCACCGCAATAAACATCACGTTGGTGACTCCCACTAACCCGGCAAAGAGAGTTCCCAGTCCCACGGCTATCACAAACACATGGATACCAAAAAATAAAGATTGAAATTTTTTATAATCCTCGATCATATTCCAGATATCCAGGGCTCCCCGGTCGGAAGGTGAAAAGCGGTGACGCTCGGCCAGTAGGGTACGAACCCGGTCCTCATGGGGATACGAGTGAAAACCATCCTTGACCGTAAAGATCAGCCATTCGATATCCGGGCTGGGGTCGAAGGATCGTTGAAAGGCCGTGAACGGAAGATAGATCCTCCGCAGTTCCCCCTCCCCGCCGACATCGGTAAACGTGCCGACCACGAGGTAACTGGTCCCGTGGATATCGATCCGTTGTCCAACCGGATGTGCATGTTCACCAAAAAGAATCTCGACCACTCGGGCGCCGATGACCGCCACGCGTCGGGATTCTGCCACGTCGAGAGGGTTGATCAGCCGGCCTTCCACTAGAATCGTTTTCTCAACCACATTGTTACCCGGATAAATACCCTGAATATCGAAGGCGCCGGTTTTTCGCCCGAACCTGACGGGAGTCTCGGTGTTCAGTTGTTTGCGAGGAGTCAGGTTCTCAATACCAGGGATCGCTGTCTTCAAGGCGTCCAGGTCGTGGATCGTCAAAATGATCGGCCGCCCTGGGTTCAGGCCGGCAAAGGGTATGGAGGCCTTGGCTCCACGAATCCAGATGGAGTTAAAAGCGTCATCCTTGAATATTTGGGAAATCCCCCGTTCCAGCCCTTTACCGATGCCGAGTAAGACGACAACCATTAATATGCCACAAAACACCCCGAAGGCCGTCAAAAACGTCCGGAGTTTATGCCGCCGCAGGCTGACAAGAATATCACGCCAGTGATCGAGGAAGGCCATGGATCACCCCACCACTTGCCCATCCCTGATTCGGACAATCCGTTGAGTCCGGCGGGCAACCTCTTCATCGTGTGTCACCAGGACGATCGTGGCTCCACCCCGCTGAAGGGTGATGAACAAATCCAGGATTTCACGGGATGCGGAGGAATCGAGGTTGCCTGTCGGCTCATCGGCTAAAATCAAGCGTGGTCGTGTAGCCAAAGCCCGGGCAATGGCCACCCGTTGTCGTTGTCCACCGGACAACTCGGTCGGAAGATGATGAAAACGCCCCTCCAATCCCATTTGAGTCAGTAAAGATTTGGAAGAATCCATTCGTTCGTGGACGGATTGGCCAAGATACCGAAGGGGCAAGGCGACGTTTTCCAATGCAGTCAGGTGCGCCAAAAGATTAAATGACTGAAAAACAAACCCAATAAAGCGATTGCGGTACTGCGCGGCACGGGTTTCGGTCAGACTTTTCATCAAGGTTCCATCAAGCCAATATTCGCCCTGATCATAATCATCAAGAATGCCAAGAATATTGAGCAGTGTAGATTTCCCAGAACCAGATGGACCCATCAACGCAATAAATTCGTTATTTTCAATCGAAAGATTGATCTTGTACAGAATCGGGAGTGAGGTTTGGCCCTGAAGGTAGGACTTTTGTAATTCAATCAGTCGCAACATGGATAAAAGACATATCAAACCGAAAAAAGGCAAAGTCTCCCTATATACTTAGACGAATAAGTAAGGGAAAACCGGACATGGCGGACTTTGGAGTCGAAAAAATAGAGACAACTGCGCAGTTTTATGGAATAGATGGTGCGCAGAGAGATTTTCCGGGCAAAATCCGAAGCGTCCGATTTCGGCCAGGGATGAAGAAAGATCTAATGAGCGGTCGAAATTATTTATTACTATTCTCAACATCCTGTTTTTGAGAATCGATTTTTGTGAAGGACCTGCCTTGAGAATGTCTTGAAAGTACCAAAATAGCGTGGAGCCCTTATCGATATAGACGATATTGATTTGCATAATCAATATCGTTTATAGTAAAAGCAGAAAGCAACAGTCTCTCCATACTCTTAACATAAGGAGGAACATTTTTAGGCGGGAAGACACGTCTTTCAAGAATTGCCGCACACTGGACTGTTTGCCGAAACGGCTACCTTACAGAACAAAACTGATCCAGGATTTCGCACAGACTCAATGGCCATTAGGCCCACTCAATCATCATACCAGTGAAGCATGAAATAAAGCAGAGGCAAGAAAACAAAACGATATGCTTTCTGAAGTTTGCAAGCACCATTACAACACACGCCACATACCACAAGGAGGATTGTACCTATGCCGGTCGGCTGTCCCATACCACGAATAAGAGTGCCTGCATTAACTAACGGCAATTTAGTCACGTTGGACATTTCCCAATTCAAAGGACAGTGGGTGACCTTATGCTGTCCGTCTCACTTTGGCTTGGTGGAGTGTCTCTTTCTTGACCGCTACCGTAAAGAGTGGGAACAACAAGGTGCCCTCTTGCTGGGGTTGGTCTCCGGCACGTACCCCTTCCATGAACCTTGGATTCAACAGGTGCCCAGACTGGGGCTTCCCCTTCTCAGTGATCCGCTCGGACGAGTATGCCGGGCATTGAAACTTTCCAAACTTCAGGAACTTGGCCGATGTCACAGCCTCATTATTAATCCTCGGGGTATTGTGGAATATCATCTGATTCATGATCTGAGTGTACGTGGCATGAATGCCATTTCGGAAATCTTTCTCCTCTCCAAAAAACAACGGGTCGGGCCGGGAAGTCAGTCGAAGCCGGCAGCCATTGGCGACTTTCCTGTTCTCACTCAGGTGTTTCCGGCGGATTCCGGCCCATCTCGAAGCGGTCTCATCATAGGACCTCGAAACGAATGCAAGATCAAGGAGCCTCACCCTGTTGGTGTTCAAGAATAAGGCCATAACCCTATTGAGGATGCAACCCTTGGATCGGCCTTTACCACTCCTCTCCTCTGGCTTAACTCGAGAGAACGAGTGCATGACCGGGATACCATCTTGTCCAAAACGATGGCCGATCAAAATCACCCCGGGAGAAGAAGCGGTGTGGATCAGTCTCGTCGTATCCCTCGGCATGGTTATTCTCACCGCCCTCTGTCTTTGGTTTTGGCCTGACTTATTGGGAAATCAGCACATCGACAGACGATCTTTGTCCGGTCTTGAAAATTGCCTGCCTACCTTGCAAGTCGCTAGATGGAAAGCAGGCATATGAGTCTCAAGCTATGTCATCCAACCGGTGGACAGGGAACACCGCACTCCCAACTTCATTCACAACACCCCGAGAGATGGGTCCGGCGCATCAAACTGAATAACGCCCGGCGGAGGAACATGCTATGAAAAGAAGATTCAACCCGCTCACCGTCCAGCGATATCCGGTATGCGGATGGATATTGATGACCGCCCTGCTCATGCTGTGGGGATGCGCCCTTGCCCTGGCAGAGACGCAGGGATCGGACACACCGGAGAAAGACGACAAATTCCAACGCGATCGCCGGACCATCCTCGCCATGGCCGGCAATTATCGCGTGACGTTCGATTTCCGGGAGACGGTTTCTTTCATTGAAGGCTATCAGCTGAAGGAACCTTACAAGTCCAAGGGGCATGAAACTGTTCGCGTGATTCGAGACGACGGAGATTTTATCAGCCTGCAACACATTCTGGTGGTTGAGGGGATTTTTGAAGATCACATGCCTATTAAGCATTGGCGGCAGGATTGGATCTTTCAGCCGAAAAAGGTTTTTGAATATACGGGAAACAATGTCTGGCGAACCCGTTCAGTGGACGAGAAGGAAAGCCAAGGAAAATGGGCCCAGCTCGTCTACCAGGTCGATGACAGCCCGCGATATGCCGCGGTTGCCGAATGGACGCATCAATACGGCGTGTCCTTCTGGAATTCACCCCCGACCTGGAGACCGTTGCCCAGACGGGAACGCACCAAACGCGACGATTATGACGTGCTGATTTCCGTCAACCGTCAGGCCTTGACGCCGAACGGCTGGGTGCACGAGCAGGACAGTTCCAAAATCATCTTCCGGACCGATCCACAAATTTTGGCGAGAGAAATGGGCGTAAACACCTACACCTCGTCAAACGCCTTCCAAAGTCATGTGGCCGAAGACTATTGGAAGGAGACCAAGGTTTTTTGGGCGGAGGTCCGGAATGAATGGAACCGGATTCAACAGGAATTGGGAACCTTCAGCGTGGAAACGCAGGGGGAAGCGGGGAAACTCTATAATCGAATCCTGCGCCTGGCCCAGGATGCACGAGAAGGCCAATTGGACATGAAGACCGCGGCGGAACGCGCTCGCGGCCTCATTCGCGAGTCGACGATCATCAACGTCGCCCAGGGCGAGGCAGGGGTACCCGGTCGGGATCAACAGGCGGACGACCGCCATTGATAGAGGAGGTGGTTCCATCGTGACCGATAAGCATTCCCTACCAAAACGAAGATCGACCCGTCGAGGAACACATGCACACTGAACGGCCGGCCCGATTCCTGGAGACCACGCACGTCATGCCGATGGATGATAAAAATACTTCAACACACAATCGGGCCGATCGGGACCGGCCCGATGCCATGCATGATCGTAGGATAATGTAGAATAATGAAACGGCTGCTCAATGTGCCCCCCGGCGAAGAAGCGGCGTTTTTCAGTATTGTCGTGACCATCGCCCTGGCCATGCTCTTCATGCTGGCGTTGTGGTTTTGGCCGGAACTGTTCATCGGCGATCTTTCGGATTAAAACCTCAACTCATCGTTTCTCCTCAGGTCTCACGACCTCGCCAAGACGATCAGACCGGCCGACTGCACGGCTGCAGAAGGAGAAAGAGCCAAAGGCAGCGACGATCTTGCCAGACAAGAGACCCCATTGATCCCTTCCAATGCTCCCTCTCCACAGTGGGGGCTATCGGGCATCGTCAGGGGATTTATGAGGAAGTGGCCAAGCTCCTTCAGGGTCACTAACCGAATTCAGCGAGCAACACAATTTTCCCTTCGTGATTTTATTGACAGACAATGTTGTGGAAACTCCGAATGGAGTTCGTTGAGAGTCTAAGAGTGTCGTGTCTTGCCGTATCATTCCCGCCTTTGGTAATCGGGAATCCATCGGGCCTTTAATCCATCTGCCCAGGTTTTTCAATGATGTGGTAGCCAAATTGCGTGTGATGGAGCCTCGTCTCTTACGTAAACGTTGAAGGAAGGAAAAAAATGGTCGTGTGTCAGGAAAAATCGGCCCCCTTATTTCGTTCGGGAAGACCAAATCTTCGCGGAGAATGTGTTATAGCAAGACCTGATAATCATCTAGAAGGCTTCTCGCTTGGGCGGTACAGTTGGGAGA
>JBBDSY010000081.1:0-25423 GCA_040904705.1 Nitrospirales bacterium
TTGGTTGTCCCAGGCTTCGCCTGAGACGGCGGCCTGTGCGTCATGCCAGGCACACGTAAAAAACCCCGCCCAAAGGGCGGGGCTTCCACGTTCGTTTTAGTGAATATGCCAATACCTACCAAACTTCTTACCGCTGTTGGGTTCGTGCAGAGCCTCGCCTTACGCCTGGGCTTGATCCTGTTGGCAGTGTTTGTGATCGGTGGTGTGCTTGCCTGGCATTACAAATTACCCGCGCTTGCCTGGTACTGGTTCAACATGCGTAATCACGAGCAGGAGTGGGCGCTGAAAGGGGTCTGGCTGCCCGCTTATCAGGTGGCAATAGACGGCGAGCCGATAGTAGGCATAAAGGATAATATGTCCGGAGCGACATATAACCCTGACACCGGCACCTTGTTCACCGTGATTAACGCTCCGCCTCAGGTCGTCGAGCTAACTACGCAGGGGCGGCTGCTGCGGCTCATTCCCATCAAGGGTGCTGGTGACCCGGAAGGAATAAGTCATGTAGAGGGCGATCGCTACGTTTTGGCTGACGAGCGCGACCAGCAATTGCACTGGGTGCGGATCGGCCCCGAGACCACCGAGATTGATATGGCCGGTACCCCAACCCTGGGACTGGCCATAGATCTTGGGAAGAATATTGGGTTCGAGGGCGTGTCCTGGGATTATGTAGGCCAGCGGCTATATGTAGCGAAGGAGAAGTGTCCATTGCGGGTATTGGAAATATCCGGGCTCCCCGATCTGTTGAATGGCGATGGCATGAACTTGCAGATTCGAGAATGGAAATCGAGTACCGCCTGGACCCTGTTCATGACTGACCTGTCTTCGTTGACACTCCATGAGGCGACGGGAAATATTTTGTTGCTGAGCCATGAATCTCAGCTCATCGTGGAATACGCCCCCGATGGTATGCCGGTCAGTATTCTACCGTTATGGAAAGATTGGCACGGGTTGCGCCAGGCAGTGCCTCAGGCCGAAGGTATTGCCGTCGGCACAGATGGTACGCTGTTCATTCTGTCGGAACCCAATCTTTTCTACCGTTTTGAGCGCAGTAGTCCCGCTGATTGGGCGCGCTAGATTCGATCACGCATACTGATTTTGGAATATCGAATGCTCTACCGCATTGTTTTGAAACCGCTGGCGTACCTGCTTCTTCTTTTGCTGTTGATCCTCCTTTTCGGCTTAGCCTATCGCAGCTACAACAGGGGTCAGGAAGCTTGTTTTATGATATAGATTCGTTTAGATTTGGGGTCACCCATTAGCAGGCTCCGGTCAAGTGGGCGCACCTCTCCTGTTCTTCTGAACTTCTTTTATTGCTCCGTTGACTTCCTCTCACGATCGCTCACAAACCCTGTTCCCTGCATCCGAGTTTTCTCTGATTGCGGTGTCGACCCCATTGCCTGAGTCGCACCAGTCACCCATCAGGATCAAGGCAATGGAGACACAGGCTCTCCAGCCCCTGACCACCATGTAGCCCCAGACAACCGTTGGTACCCAAGCGCGTCCATACGAGGGGATCACAGATCGAGTGGGTGCCCAAGGGCTCCAACCTCTTCGTGGCTCACGCCTGAGGCAGCTCAGGGTTCCTCACGCCTTCGGTGAGGAAGCGCAGAGGGCAGGCGGCTGTCCAATCAGGTCTGGTGGGTTCTCCCAACCCCAATGCGAGCTCAGCGCTCCTGCCCAAGCTTCGCTAGGCTGTGGCTGCGAAGGCCTTGGCCATCTCGAACGGGACTTGATCCCGCAGGACGTAATAGCAGGCGCGGGCTAACTTATGGGCCACCGCCTTAATGGCCACTCCGCCATGCGTCTTCGCTTTCTTCCGCTGATAAAACCGCTGAATGTCGGGGTAATACCGCACCGCGAAATTGGCCGCTTCAATAAACGCCCACGCTAAATACTTGTTGCCATTCTTGGTATTGCCCGGGCCTTTGCGTTTGCCATTACTGAGTTTGGTGCTGTTCACACAGCGACAATAGGAGGCCCATTGCCCGACCGTGGGGAAGCGCTGCATCTCGCCCGCTTCGAGCATGATGGTCAACGCCAAGGTCTGCCCAATCCCCGCGACCGTGAGTAACGGTCGAAAGCTGGGACGCAAGGAGACGCGGGCCTTGATGGCTTTTTCTAATTCGGTAATCTGGGTGGCCACGCCTTGCATCACGGTGAGGGTACTCGTCACGGCCAGAGCCAACTCGGCGGTGGGCAGGAGGTTCGGCACCTGCTCTTCGGTCAGCGTCTTGACGTGATTCCCCGAGATGGCGGTGCCCGTATTCCGTGTCACGAGATTTTGAATACTCAAATGATTACTCGTCTGTTGGCGAACGAGCTGGCTGCGCTTACGTAACAAATCGCGCACCGCTCGCTCTTCCTTGGGATAGATGTACCCGGTCGGAAGAATGCCCAAGCGGAGCAGCTGGGCTAACCATCGCGCATCGCTGTGATCATTGGTCTGCTTGAGCCCGTCGTATTGTTTGATGGCTGCGGTGTTGGCTAACGGGACCGAGTACCCGGCGGCCATGAGCCCATCGACCAGCCAATACCAGTTATAGGTGGATGCCACGACGAGCCCGTGGACCAGCGAATGATAGGGTTTGAGTTGAAACAGAATCTTCTCCAGATCATTGGGAATGCGCTTCTCGAAGACGACCTGATCGTGTTCGTCGACCAACACGATCACATTGTTGTTGGTATGCAGGTCAATCCCACCGTACAATTGGTTCATGGTTCCTCCTTGGGGTGGAATGGTTGAGAGATTCTTGACCAGTCTCCCAACTGTACCGCCCAGGCGAGGAGCCTGCTAGATGATTATCAGGTCTTGCAATCACACATACCCCACCATTCAGCATTCCTGCTTGTTCAGAATGATTCACTGTTCTCTGCGGGTTTTTGTGGGGGGATTCCCAGAACAGATGGATGCCCGATGACTGCCGTCGGGCATGACGGAGATAAAGGGGTCAGTTTGCGTGTTTTATGATATAGAGCTTAAGTCGCTGAATGGTTTTCGCGAAAGCTGGGTGTTCATAACTACGCTTTCCTATCTGTGTCGTGATGAAACTTACCGATCCCACATTCAATAAACCAAATGCATGCATAGGTCAGTTAGATGTCAGAAACCTTTTCCTTGGCTTGCACCCACGGTAGAAAAATTAGACTGCATGAGAGAGGCGGAGAACTCTCAATCAGGATTACTCTGTACAAATTAATCTGCCAGCGCCACGCCATCGGTGATCAGAATAATAGCACCATTCGATATGTCTTTCCTGAGTTTTAGAAGAGGACAATAGCCCTCTGATTGTTACATTTTTGAACCGTCTCCACATCCGGGAATTCCCACAACACCATACGCCCTCGCAGCCAATTGTCTTCCACCACCTGCTGCTTTTCAGATGCCGCTAAGAGTTTGCCGTCATACTGTTCAACCTGCTTGAGGATGGCGGGAAAATACACTTGGTCAAACTTTTCCTTATCATAAAAAGGGGTGAAATATTTTGTTGACTAATTTTGACTTTCCCCTCCCTTGAGGAACAAGATTGAAGAAGCAAGACCAATCCATATTCATGTAATCTTGTCCAACACACCCTCAATTTCCTCTTCGGTAAAGGCGCGCAGCGTTTCGGTACGCACATTCCCTTTGGAACAGCCTCCCATCATCATGGCAGCAGCCGTGGCCTCATCGGGGGCGTCGAACACAATGAGCCCGTCATACCGGCCCATCGTCCAGTAAATATTTTTGACCGCCCCTCCCGCCTCCTGGATTCGACTTTTAAAATCCTTAGCACGCTTGCCGGTATTGATCACATCATGAGCACCTTGTTCCGTCCACACGAACAGTGAAAGAAAAGTCGGCATGATCCACCTCCTTGTTTGAACTATGGGCTCCACAGATAATGGTTCCCCCAGCTGTTTTCCCAGACACTATAGTATGCTCTTACTTTTCAAGGAACAATGGGTAAAGGCAATCTGAAAGAAAGGAAAACAAGGGAAGCGAGACCGTTTTGGGGAGGTTTTTCTCGTCTTTGCGCGCGCAACCGCAGACAGGTTATATGATGTGGGCCAAATTTTTCGTCAAAAGAAGTTTTCCCCCCTCATTTTTGAACCCATTTCACCTCCATAGCTTTGAGTCTGGAGCCTAGCGCCATTGACACGTCGCGGCTCCTTTGCTACTTATCGTTGCTCCCCCAGAGCATGTACATTCCATTTTTTCTGTGATCACTGGGCTCCATTCGCACAAAGAATTCCTTTCTCCAGACACGCGAAAGAACAAGGAGGTTACCAGCCTTGAAATTATTGATCTATTTCGCCTTGATGCCGCTCTTCTGGCTGTCATTGACCACCCAGTCATTGGCCGCAGTCGGTGATGTGAATTACATCTCTGACGAGCTGAACGTGCCACTACGAAGTGGGGCCTCCACGGCACATCGCATCATCCATCGTGGGCTCCCGAGCGGGACGCAATTGACTATTCTGGCCATCGACGAAGAGTCCGGCTTCACCAAAGTTCGAACCGCTGGCGGGTTGGAAGGCTGGGTCACCTCTCAGTATCTCACCGCAGAACCGATAGCTAGCGATAAACTGGCGACTGCTGAGAATCGCCTAAAAAACCTCAAAGCGGAAATCGAGAAAGAACGCGAAGCGCATGCCAGCCTCCAGGCTGAGCACAAAGAAGCTGTGACCAACAACAAAGCACTACATTCACAGGTGGAGGCCTTGACCAAAGAACTCGCGGAATTGAAGATTGTTTCTGCCAATCCAGTTAAGGAACATGCCCGAAATGTCAAACTGACCCAACAGAATACTCTCTTAGTTGACCAAGTGGAGGCGCTCTCCGCTCAAACCAGACAACTGGAAGCTAACGTCCAACTTCAATGGCTTCTGTACGGTGGCGGTCTGGTCCTCATTGGCTTGATAGCCGGCCTGGTCCTTAAAAAACGCCCCAAACATCAGGCCAGTTTTTCCCGCTATACCTGAGCGCTCAGGGTCTGCTAAAAAAGCGGCCGGCAGCGTTCTCACCATCTTCCCGTGCTCACGTGCTCCGCGTACGCTCCGCGCGCAAAAATGCCTGGAGCCTTGCTGGACGGACATGTTTGAACCGACCGAGACCTTTGCCCGTCACCGTATGTCCGGGTTGATTTGCCCAGGGAACACTGTATTATTCAACACTCCCGCTCACGCCAAAAACCATGAAGACCCGGAGCTAGCCATTCTCCGTTTATTTCAACGCTTCTAGGGATGTCCGGAGCTCCTGGACCTCCGCTTTAAATAACGCGAGGTGTTCATCTCGTTGAGGTTGCGTATCCTTGAATTTCCAGATCCGCTTAAAGATCGCCCACAGTTCTTTGTTCTGGGTCACCGCTAAATCGTAGGCCGGGGTGGCTCGTTTGGCCTCATCGACACAACACAACGAATCGTCGAAGGCATGAAATTGATTATGCAGATCATCCAACGCCTGATCTTTCCCTGTTCCGCCTTTGGCGGATTCGGCAGTGGCTTCCATCATGGTGGTGAGATTCAAGACGGTTTCCACGGTGGTAGCCCCTTTGGCTTTCGCTGCATAATCATCCGCACGGGGATAGAAAATATAACTGCATCCGCTGAGTCCGGTGATCAAAACCACTGTCGCTAAAAAGGCTACGATCTTGTGCATACAGTCCTCCATGGTTAATGTGAAGTTCTCGCTGAATGGTTATTTTCTATGGCCGCTACGAGCTCAATCTTTCAAGTCTTGTCGATCTAGCTATTATTATCGTCTGGGATTGTCGAGTAAGACAACCTCCTTTCTACACCATTTCTCCTTCTTTTGGAAAATGGCACCGACCTCTTACTGACCGGTATACTATCCGAGGGAGACATTCCGATTATGGGTCTGTTGCAAAAAACCGCCAGCGGTGTTCTCGCCATTTTTTCGTACTCACGTACTGCGGGTACGTTCCGCGCGAAAAAATGCCTGTGGCCTTGCTGGACGGACTTTTTTGAACCGACCCGAAGCCTCTGACATTCAAGATTTTCCTGGTCGTTTCTGTCCCTGGAGAACTGTATTATTCAACACTCGCATTATGGCTAACCTCTCGAAACGACTAAAGACGAATGTCGAAGGAAATTTTTTTGTCGACTCCACGTGTATCGACTGTGATACGTGTCGACAGTTGGCTCCTACGACGTTTATCGAAGAGGGGGAGTATTCCACAGTCTTCCGTCAGCCAGAATCGGTCGAGGAGAACTTGGCCGCATATCAAGCACTTATCGCTTGTCCGGTGGGATCTATTGGCGCAGTCAAGAAAAATTCCAGAATATTCTCAAGAGCCCAATCCTCTTTTCCACTCCTTGTAAAAGACAGTGTCTATTATGTCGGATGTAATTCTGAGAAATCGTTTGGAGCCAATAGCTATTTCATCAGGCATCCTGAGGGGAACTGGTTAGTCGATTCCCCACGATATCTTCAACACCTGGTGCAGGCCTTCGAAGAGCACGGTGGCATTCGGTATATCTTTCTCACTCACGAAGATGATGTCGCGGAAGCTGCGCGGTATGCCAAGATATTTGGTGCCACCCGGATCATCCACCAAGCCGATATCTCAGCCATGCCTGACGCGGAAATGATTATTGACGGCCAGGATGTTGTTCAAGTGGAAAAGAAGTTTATGTGCATCCCTGTCCCGGGACATACCGCAGGAAGCATGGCCCTGCTGTATAACAATCGGTTTTTGTTTTCTGGTGACCATCTCTGGTGGGATCGTGATCGTCGGCAGCTTGGCACACCGGAACGGCTGGTGTGGGATGACGCACAATTGGAACAGTCCGTAAGAAAATTGCTTAATCATTCCTTTGAATGGGTGTTACCAGGCCATGGAGAACGTGTCCACCTTCATCAAAAGGTGATGAAACAAGCTGTGAGGCAACTCCTTGAACGCCGCTGGAATATCACTATGTCCCCCTTTGATTCCATGAATTAATTACCTGGAGACAGCCCAATCGTTTTTGAAGATTTGGATGATGAATGGAAGAGGCTTGGAGGGTAAAGGATCACCGACAACGCGTTGTGATCGCTCAGCACGCCTTTTAAGAGAAGTGTGCGGGGGTGTCCGACTTCTACATGTCTGACGGCGATTAAGTCCGGTCCGTTCTGGTGCACCAAGGTTAAGCCGTTCGATTGTAAAAACTCCTCTAACACCTTCCTGTCTTGTTCCTCCAGATCAGGTCGAAGATTTGCGTCCATGCCGACCAGCAGGGGGGCATCAATCGGAACCAACCGTCTGAGCGCCGCTGTAACCTGCCGAAACTGCAGAGCCCGGGCCTCAATACTCTCCTGCCCGCGGCCCGCATCCATGTGACTGTTCAGCACCCAAAAGGCTGGAAGTTCGACGAGCTGAAATCCTTTCGAAAAAAAATCATCGGCTTTATTGAGGTCGGTATTCCATCCGGAAAAGGCTTCATAGGGTTCAGCATGGACAACCTTGGGATGCTCACGAGCAAGCATAAGCAGGCCGGGACTCAGGCAAATCTCGCACATCATTCGAAGAGGCCACCAGTCACCGCCGCCCCCCTCCGTAAAATGCGGATGATCGGCCCAGGCATGGCCGGTGTAGCGGGCCAGTTGCGATGGACGCACGAAGGATTCCTGGAACAACACCAGATCATACTGCGAGGCCAGATCCCCGATACAAGCCACATCTTCATCGGTGTGGGCATCGGAAGAAAAGAGCGAACCGGGAAGGAGCCGGTCATGAATATTAAACACCAACACATGAAGCGTGCGGTTAGTCGATGAGTCAGAAAGATCGGCGTTCATGATGCCGGATTTTTCCTGCCAATCAATCCCGCACCTTCCCGTGAGAGCGGGCTTGGTGTCCATCCTCCCCACGCAGGCACCCAGCATCATCAGGATGATCACAGCCCAAAGCGAGAGAGTCATAACTCCCCATTTGTGTACCAATGCGAAATACAAGAATTTCCTCCTAGAACATTGTGACTGATCAGTAGCTGTCTGGGAACAGGACGACACGACACCGAAAAATCGGAAGGCAAAACATAAGGGGTACCCCGGCCAAATCGCCTCGGAAATCTTGGCAGTTAAATACCAAACAGAGTAAATTACACCGGTTAGACTCTACCTTTTTACAGGAAGAAGAAAACAGGGCGCCCCACCTTTTCTTTCAAGGTCTTCTTCCTCTTAACTCCCGATATAGGTTTACAAACTTACTGCTCAATTGTTGAACGCCAGTTCACCCAGAACTGGATGATGAAATATTGGCAGCGTCACCACAGGGTTTTTGCGTTTGTCGTACGACGGTGTCAGGGGACCATCCTTCTAACTGCGATTCGCTAATGGGTTAAGTCTTCCGCAGTGATGGAGCTTTAGAGCTTTAGGGAAGACATAGGTCTCATCCTCGTTTGACGTTCCCCACCGGTCGTTTCCCGGTGCTCGAAAAGATCGAACACTATGCCTACGTTATGCGTTACCCCCAGTGCACATTGTTTTCGGGAGTCGTACTGCTGATTCGACACGTGCCATTTTTGAAAGAATTGTAATTGGAGGTCGGCAGAAAATATGGAAGCAATCAAAGAAAATGCTGAATAGCGGATGAGAAGAATTGGAGAAACCGGGTAGGACCTGCCAGAAAAAGTCGCCCGATGATTTGCCTGAAAGCCTTAAACGGCCACTCCATGAGACACTGGAGATATCCGTTCCTTCTATATGGCTCTCCCCCGCCGGAAGGGCGGGGGTACCTGGGGCTTCAAGTAAGAAAACTATGAACGTTCTTGATGATTGGATTCGGAGAGCATGATTGTTTTGGCTTGCAACGTATGCCATGCGGTTTTTTGGGTGGTCTCACGAAGCTCTTGAGTCAGATTACCTTTTAAGATTTTCAGACCTGATCGCTTGAACCCTTTCGTATCTAAATACGGCTTTTGTGAGAATTCATCTATTCGATTTTGTAGCTTTTGTACTCTCCTTTCCAGGATAGCAGCCTCTTGCTGGCTGACCTTGGCTTCTGCCAAATGGTCCATGGAAGACCAACCCTGCATCGTTCGATCCACCTGGGGATCATACGGATTCTTGTTCAGCGCTGATTCTTCCTGTTGAGAAGATTCCTCCGGGGAAAGCCTTGCCATTTTGGCTTCTAATTCTTCATATTTAGACGCAAGAAAATCCCACTTTTCTTGCATAGTTTTCGATCGTTGCGCTTCTGCTGACAGAACCGGAGACTCCTCCACATTCACCTTCTCCACCGGTCTCGTACTGGAATCCTCTGCCAAAACCACTGAACTCCCCAGCACCAAAAACGTCGCGGCTAATACGAATTGAGAAATCAACATTTTATCTCTCCTTATCTACTCCAAATACCTCTTTGGATTGTTTGAACTGTATGCCCTCAAGATTAATTTTTATATTCAATTACATAATCAAGGTTTATGCCAAAAAAATTCAGAATAAAATTCAATACTTACAATAACGACGCTTTTAAATAAAATGTTACTGTGTAAACATATCATTAGAAAATGATACACATATGTAAATATTGTGTATCATGTGTTACATGATCATCCGTATTAAATTTTTTGAGGAGATGAGAGACTATTGAATTCCGAGGCGATGAAGGCGGCGATAAAGCGTCACGCGGCTAATACCAAGAAGCTTTGCGGCAGCAGATCGATTACCACCGGTCTTCTCCAAGGCATCAATGATTTGAACGTCCTGCTGGGGTACCGGAGCATTTTTTCCTTTCGTATGAATGGGAATATCCTGTTGCGTTAAAATTTCTGGAGGAAAATCATACGCTTGTAACGTATTGCCACCACAGCGGATGACGGCAAATTCGATCGCATGCTGCAGCTCCCGAACGTTACCAGGCCATGGGTACCCCATGAGCAGTCTGATGGCTTGATGGCTGATCATTTCAACAGGCCGTCCGGTTGTGGCCCGGCACAGCCCCAAAAATGCACTTGACAGAAGTGGAATATCTTCCCGGCGCTCTCGCAGAGGAGGCAGGGGCACCCGACCCACTCGAATCCGATAAAACAAGTCAGCTCGAAACTGCTCTGCTTTCACATCTTTTTCTAAATTATGGTGCGTTGCAGCAATCACCCGAACATTGATCTTTCGAATTTTTGATTCTCCCAGGCGTGTTATTTCACGCTCCTGGAGCACACGGAGCAAACTCGTTTGAATGGAAAGAGGAATATCACCAATTTCGTCTAAAAACAGCGTCCCACCTTCCGCCGCCTCAAAAAGCCCTTCCTGGTCCATTACCGCTCCGGTAAATGCACCTCTTTTGTGACCAAACAATTGACTCCCGACAAGCGATTCGGTCAGTCCGGCACAATTCACGCCAATAAATGGCCCATCTTGACGATGACTGGAACGATGAATGGCCCGCGCGACCAATTCCTTTCCTGTGCCGGTTTCGCCTTCGATTAAGACCGTGGAATCTACTCGGGCTAATTCCTGTATCTGTCTGAAAACGATTTGCATTTCCGGGCTTTTCCCGATTAAATCTTGGAACTTTCCAGTTTCCCCCAGTAATCGTCGAAGGTCCTCCACTTCTGAGGTGTCATACAAATACAGGATTTTTTGATGTGAATCCCTCGGGTCCTCACGAACATCGACTTTGACCCAGCAAATTCTCCCGCCTGAAATAGGCGGCATCCTGACTTTAATGCTTTCGCGCGAATGGTGCGGATCATCGATCCTGCTTTTCAATAAACTGATATTTTCAGGATCTTCGAATAGCTCTTCCCACCGACGTCCCAGAAAACGTTCCGGAGGCCTGGGAGTAATTTGTTTCATTCCATGGCTCAAAAAAATGATGTTGCCATCTCGGTTGATCAGGACCATGCCAATACTTAATTGATTCATGATGGCCTGAATATCGTCATGACTTCGTTGAAGCTCTCCGATGACCTTTTCCAACCGTTGCTCAGCTTCTTTTCGTTGGCCAATCTCCTGTTGTAACGCATGATTGGCTTTCGAGAGTTCCGCCGTCCGTATTTGGACTCGATCCTCCAAGTTATCGTGTGCTTTCCTCAGTGCGGCTTCTGCTTTTTTTAATTCCGAAATATCCCGGGTAAAACTTACCAGACCTGTTGGTTGATGACCTTCTTCCGTTAAGAGAGAGAGAGAAACCAAGACGGGAGTCACAATTCCAGATTTCGATTGACGGAAAGCGGAAACATTTCGAACTAATTGACCTTGTTGGCATTGACTTCTGAGTTCCTGCGCCAGCGTCCGCCATTCAGGAGGAATCAACTTCATCGTGGACTGCCCTATTAACTCCCTCGCGGTCCATTCATAGACTCGTTCGGCTTCAGGGTTGACCGCCATAATCTTCCCATGGAGGTCTTCGATGATAATGGGATCCGTGGCATCCATATACACTTTGGATAATTTTCGCAGTTCTTCAGTAGACCGTTTTCCATCCAAATGAATTCGGAGCATTTCAGCCAGGGAGTTAATAAGATTCCGTTCTTCGGCGAGAAATGGTCCCTCAGCTGCCTGGGGTTTCTCTTCCAGATAGACCACTTCAATAAGCCCTGACACTTTTCCCTGACACATAAATTCCGCACGTTGGACCCAAGGCGTTATTGTGAAGTTTGATGTGGCAATGGTGAACGGATCGAAACATATTCGCGCAGCCGTGATTTCCGGGTATTGCCAGGATGGAGGAAGCAATTGGACGAATTGTTCCAGCAAGGCTTCGATGGATCTGTCTTCTTGAAAAAGACGGGCCGTTGTGTGGAGGGCGGTAAGCTCCTTAACTCGTTCACCTAAATGATGAAGGGTTTGTTGAAGCTGATCTGCCTCCTCCACGTTTGTGACGGGATCCTGGTCTTGGGAAAAAAGCTGATTTTGAGCAGGGAGATCGGAATCGTCAGATGTTGGTGAATGAGTCATAGGAGTGCGTATTATGGCGATCGGACCTTGATTGTTGCAATTCAAAATTTACGTACATCCTTTTCCAATGGAAGAATCAATTGAAAAATATTCGCCTACATCATAGCCGGCAAAGAAGACCCACACGACTTTTTGGAATTGAAATGCAGTCCGTGTACAATTTAACAAGATTTGCGATAGGGCCATCCTATGTGGCGAGTCAAAAAAGTCGAAATTTTCCTGTGAGGAAAGTGTTCACGTCCGAAACCGACCAGGGTTATAGTTGATGAACTTTAACCGGACTAATATATGAGTAGAATTCGAGTACTAGTCGGGACACGCAAAGGGGCGTTCGTGCTGACGTCGGACGGGAAGCGTCAACAGTGGGACATTCATGGTCCCCATTTTGGCGGTTGAGAGCTGTACCACCTCAAAGGATCTCCTGCCGATCCGAACCGGCTGTATGCGTCGCAATCAAGTAGTTGGTTCGGCCAGATTATCCAACGCTCGGATGATGGTGGTAAGACGTGGGAGATGCCCGGCGGTGAGAAGATGCCCGATCCCTATGCTCCGCCTGCCGGCATGAGCAATAATTTTATGTACGACACTTCTTCCGAAACCGGCAAACCGCTCACCACCCACCAGTGGTACGACGGCACGCAGCACCCCTGGGAGTTTAAGCGCGTATGGCATCTCGAACCCTCACTGACCGATCCGGATACGGTCTACGTCGGGGTGGAAGATGCTGCCTTGTTCCGCTCGACAAACGGCGGGCAGACGTGGCAGGAGCTTCCCGCATTGCGAAACGCAAAAGCCATCTCTGGCAGCCTGGCGCCGGTGGGATGTGCCTACATACCATCCTCCTTGATCCAAGTGATCCCCAACGAATCTTTGTCGCCATTTCGGCCGCCGGCACCTTTCGTACCGAGGATAGCGGCAAAACATGGCGCCCGGTCAATCGCGGACTGGAATCCCAGATGGAACTTCCTGACCCGAATGCAGAAGTCGGCCATTGCGTCCACTGCATCGCGATGCACCCCTCGCGTCCGAACGTGCTGTTCATGCAGAAACACTGGGATGTCATGCGGAGTGACGACGGGGAGGATTCGTGGCATGAAATCAGCGGAGACTTGCCATCCGACTTTGGATTTCCTATCGCAGTGCACGCGCACCAGCCGGATACTATTTACGTCGTGCCGATCAAGAGCGATTCCGAACATTATCCGCCGGACGGTCAATTGCGTGTCTATCGCAGCCGGACGGGTGGGAACGAGTGGGAAGCGCTGACGAAAGGGTTGCCGCAACAAGACTGCTACGTCAATGTCTTACGTGACGCGATGACCGTCGACTCGCTTGATCCCTGCGGCCTGTATGTCGGCACTTCCGGCGGGCAGGTCTATGCATCGGCCGATTCGGGGGACACCTGGACGCCCATCGTCCGTGATCTGCCACCGGTCTTGTCGGTCGAAGTCCAGGCGTTGCCATGATTATGATTCGGGTCGTCCTCCCAGCCCATCTTCGCACACTCGCACGTATCGACGGCGAAGTGAAGCTGGAAGTTGAGGATCAGGCAACACAACACTCAATCCTCATCGCGCTCGAGACCCGCTTTCCCATGCTGCGAGGGACGATACGCGATCAGAACACGCACCAGCGACGCCCATTTATCAGATTTTTCGCCTGCGAGCAGGATTTGTCTCATGACGATCCAGATACCCCGCTACTTGAGGCAGTGATCAGCGGAGAAGAGCCTTTCTTGATCGTCGGAGCCATGGCAGGCGGATAAGGCTGGAGGCAACACCGCCCCTGGTTTGCACATCTCCCTTGAGGATGATGTTGAGACCTGGCTTGAAAATGATGTGGGCACTAGGGACGAACCACTACGTCCACGGAGGCAGGCAGGCTGTCGGCCCCTTTGATATCAGTCACACGAAGCGTGAATCGGAAAGTTCGTTCTTCTGACACGAAAGGGGCCAAGAATTTGGCTTGTGCCGAATACGGATCAAGAAGCGGAATTTTGCTCCCACGCACTTGCGCCCAGTGGTACTGTAGTGACCCCCCGTCAGGATCGTAGCTCTTCAACCCATTGAGGGTGACGCGATCTCCTGCTGAAACTACCTGCGTTTCCCCGGCCTCTGACACAGGCGGTTGATTGGGCTCATCGTTGACTTCAACTTGGATATCAAGGGTGGCCACTTGCTCTCGGTTTTTCACCGTGAGCACCGTCGTTCCATTTCCCGTCAGACGAAGGACGCCATCTTGGTTGACTGTGATGACCGATTCATTAGCCGAGAGGTAGGTGGTCCCGGCTGAATGATGACGAATAGCACGTGTAATTCCGTCGGAGAAAACGCCCATCACCGGCAACTCAAAGGTCGTTCCCAGTGCATCTAACTGGTCATACACCCGAACCCCTCCAGCCCGCCCGAATCGAAGTGGCTTATTCGTTTGAAAATGGATGCCCAGAAGCTGGGCATCTGGGTCGATAGTGATCAGGACTTCATCGAATATAGCTTGGAGGGCCACTTTTGACTGCCGTCCTCCCTGTTCGGCTACTGCAAGCAGGCGATATATCCCTATGGCTTCTTCTGGGATGACCATCTTCCCGCCAAAAGGAGGCGTGTGTTTGGCCGTCGAGACCAAAGCCAATTTTTCCTCGACCAAGGCCTTCAGCATGTCTTCGTCTTCTCCATACCAAAAATAGTTCACCTTCGTGACACCGGGGAGGTCTCCCAAGTCCAGGGCGACGGTAATGTGTTGGCCTGCCCGATACACAGTGGATGCTTGAGGCTCTTTAATCGAAAACGGCCAGGCCGGCTGCAATCCACACAGCACCGCGAGGGAAATTAGGACTCCTAAGGTTTTTGGGGACACAAACGTACACGACATGCCTAGTCCTCACAGAAAATCAGGGTTAGAATTTCTTATCATACCATTCTCTTCTTGACAGAGGCAGTAGAGGTTTTCCTCAAAAGTGCGTTGAAATGTGCTCTTCTGAGTAAGGGTCCGCCCGCTTAGGTCTGGTCTTTTGGACAAGGAATTGTTCTCTGCCTTGGTGGGTGTAATTTAGAATCCAAATGGGAAGACAGATGAAGAAATAACTTGAGGCATCAGGTGGCTATCGATACCTGCTGGAGAGGAATCAATCTGTAGGGAGCGAAACACCGGACGAATCGGGACTTGTTGAGTATATGTGGGTATTATCGTGTTCGATTTCTTGTGCCCTCGCTCTTCAATCCCAACCCATGAGTTCGTACCCGTGTTCCTCTAAGCATCGGTTCACAAAGTTTCGGTATGCCGGGCTCGGGTCGGAACGACTTGCGCCAAACAGTCCCTGAAGAAATCCCTGTGTGGCACCCACCGCCGCACCGATGGCGGCCCCAATTCCAACATTGCCGGCAATCGCACCTCCAACCGCCCCACCTGCTGCACCAATAGCCCCGCCTGCCACAGTTCGACCGGCAACTTTTTCGCCTGCGTTTGATTTCGAGACATAATCCTCAGCCAACTCTTCGCAGGCAGCCACATCCTCATCAGCAAGATCCTTCCCCATCTCCTGCAAATGAGCATTAGGATAAAGAACCGGCTGAGGCCCTGCACAGCCTGCGAGCAGCCCGAAAGCCAATAGCAAACACCATGAAATAATGGGCGGGCTTGTATTCATTTCTTTCGGTCTGAAGACATCAGGAATCTTTGTTCCCTTGCATTCTCATTATAGCCAGACAACGCTACGTGGAACCACAGATGTGGACCCTGATTTCCGGACAAGTCGATAAGTCAAATTTTTGCCCATCCTTACGCCACCTCCGTTGTCTTGAGATCAGCAAAATATACAGCATCGACTGTTTGTCGATTCAATATCCGATGACGGCGCGCACTGTTAATGAACTGAAAATTGCTTGTCAGGCCAGCACTCGGCGTGAGTGCGCTGGACCCGCTTCCGGTTCACTCCATACCCTCCCGTAGAACGGCCATTGCCGATTGGCTGAACGATTCAATCTCCCTCAATTGTTCATTCACTGTGAAGAAAGTGGAATCGCCTAAGCGACGCTTACGCGCTCCCCAGATACCGCTCATTTCATCCTTGCCTGAGATCATGTGAAGACGAAAACTGTCCGCAAAGATTTCCGTTGACAATCCTTTCCTGGTTGCCGAATACCCACCACCCGGTATTAAGATACAGCACGAACTCAATGAGGGACCGTGTGGGGCACAACATTTCCCAAGCCACCCATCATACCAATTCCCAATCCGAGTAGAATGATGTGAGAGCGTCCTTTGACGTTTAAAGGGGTTTTGTCAGAAATGCTAGGCCTTCGTCAAAATTGCCAATGAGGTTCCAATGGTACACTCAACCCCGATCAGCTCCCTATTGAAAAATTCTCCTTTAAGCCGCCGCTTTACCATCATTACCGTGATGTTTTTGACCGTGCTTCTTGGACTGTTGATTTACACCATCGCGACAATCCACAAGGAACGGTCGAATGCCATTCTCATCGATATGGCTGGCCGCCAACGCATGCTTTACCAAAAGCATATGAATGAAGTTTTTTTAACTTCTCAGGGATTCACGACCGACTACACTTCTACAAGAGATCTTATTCGTTCGACACTCCATGCGCTCATGGAAGGTGGCTCAGTGGTTCTTGATCCCGCCACCGGCAAGAAACAAACAATACCTGCAATACCAACCGAGGAACTTTTGCTCAAACTTCGTGAGCAAGAGAATCACTTCGACAAAATAATAGAGTTAGGTGATGACCTTCTTTTGCTACCACCTAATCATCCAGAGTTTCGCCAGAAGCTAAAATTTTTGCGTGCCCGAAACTCGACCTTAATTGCGATTGCTGATGATGCCGTCAAGCAATTGGATAGGCATGCTGAATCAAACCTGGCAACTATGGTGAAGTGGGAGTCCATAATTGCTCTTTTTATGGGATTGTTAGGGATTTATATCACCAGACAAGGAATTCGAGACGGCAGGAAAATAGAAAAGGAAATTCTGGAACGTCAACGCGCAGAGTCGGCATTGCGGAATAGTGAAATGTTTATGAATTCCATTGTGGAGAATATTCCTCATATGATTTTTGTGAAGACCGCAACGGACCTCCGTTTTATTCGCATCAATAAAGAAGGCGAGGACATACTCGGTTGTTCCAGGAATGAACTCTTGGGGAAGTCTGACTATGACTTGTTTCCCAGGGAGCAGGCGGATTTCTTTACCGCGATGGACCGGGCGGTCTTAACCGACAAAAATCTGGTGGATATTCCGAAGGAACCGATCCAGACAAAAACGAAGGGCTTGCGACATCTGCATACCAAGAAAATTCCTCTCCTTGATGACCAGGGAATCCCTCAATACCTGTTAGGCATCTCGGAAGACATCACGGAGCGTTTGCAGGCCCAGGAATCGCTGCGCAGAAGTGAAGAACGGTATCGGGTGTTGTACGAGGACAACCCGTCTATGTATTTCACGGTCGCTCAAGATGGGACGATCCTCTCTGTTAACCGGTTTGGCGCCCAACAACTTGGATATCAGGTTGAGGACCTCGTTGGACAGCCTGTTCTTGGAGTATTTCATGAAGATGACAAACTTCGTGTCCAACAGCATTTTGCCGACTGTCTCAAAGGGACGAGAATGTTATCGCGCTGGGAACTTCGCAAGCAGAGAAATGATGGAAGTGTGCTCTATGTGCGGGAAGTTGCACGAACTATACAAGGGGAGGACGGAAAAGCGGTGGTGTTGATTGTCTGCGAGGATATCACCGAATGGAAACAAACTGAAGAGCGCCTCCGCGAGAGTGAAGTGAAGCGAACGGAAGCGCTTCGCCAAAGCGATGAACTCAAGTCAGCCTTGCTCGCATCCGTATCCCATGAACTGCGAACTCCACTTACCGCCATGAAAGGGTCGGTATCTAGTATAATGGGGAATAGCTCGGGCAGGAAGGACCAGAAACAAGAAGATGCTCTCAAAGGGATAGACAGGGAGATCAACTACATGAGTCACCTTGTTGATAATCTCTTAGATATGTCTCAAATTGAGGCTGGGACGCTCATCCCTCATAAGGAATGGCATCTGCTGGAGGATCTCACGGAGGGAGCTCTCCGTCGTGCCGCACAAACATTAGATACTCGAAACATAGCCATAGATATTCCTGAAGATGTCCCGCCGATCTTTGTTGACGCAGTTGAGATACAACAAGTTCTCTTGAACTTGATCGATAATGCCGTGAAATATTCATTCCCACACTCGCCCATTCAACTTCTTGCCCGCATTCACCCGCAACAGATCGAGGTCGTGGTATCCAATACCGGGGAAACGATTCCAGCACAAGATTTAGTACGGATCTTTGAACGTTTTTATCGCGGACGATCGCCACGCAAAGAACCTATTCGTGGCACGGGTTTGGGCTTAGCCATATGCAAGGGGATCATCGAAGCCCACGGGGGTCGTATTTGGGCTGAGTCAATCGGGAAAGAGGTGACAATCGCCTTTACGATTCCGACAACTGAATCCATGGCGGATTTTTCACTTGAAGGATTACACAAAAGGTAAACAATCATGAGTCCAGGCGCCCGCATTCTGGTGGTGGACGACGAACCGCAAATCCGTCGCTCCCTGCAAGTCAATTTAGAGAACAAGGGCTATGTCGTCCTCACGGCGGCCTCGGGGGAGGAAGCGCTCGCATCTCTCCCGCGTCGAAAGCCTGATGTGATTATCGTAGATCTCGTGCTTCCTTCCATGGATGGGATTGAGCTGACTCGTCGCATTCGTGAGCAATCTCCAGTCCCAATCATTGTCCTCTCAGCCATTGGTGATGAACAGAAAAAGGTCGAGGCTCTGGAGGCCGGCGCAGATGATTATGTCACCAAACCATTTGGCATGGAGGAATTGTCAGCCAGGGTCAAATCGGCATTGCGAAGGACCATCATGTTGTCCGGTACCGAACCGGTATTTAGGAGTGCCGGCCTCTCCATCAACTTTGAACGACGTGAAGTACGGGTACATGACGAACCGGTCAAGCTTACCCCAACAGAATATGATCTGTTGAAATATATGATTCAGTATAGCGGAAAAGTCCTCACGCACCGGACACTCCTCACAGCCATTTGGGGGGAAGCCTATGCCGATCAAGCGCAATATCTTCGGGTGTTTATTGGACAGCTCAGAAAGAAACTCGAAAAAAATACGGCACGTCCACAATACATTCTCACTGACCCCGGAGTGGGCTATCGTTTCGCAATCGATGTTCAAGAATAACGTCCATACACTGCCTCAGCAAAAAATCCACACCCCTCGCTCCTTCGATCCTGCCAACTTCAAAACGTTCATTAGTCTGCGCGCCATGCACATTTTAGCCGATCCACTGACCCACTAAAAATTAGACTTTCTGGACAGCCGAGTCCCGCTCCCGGCCCGAATCTCGTTTTCCTTGTGAAACCCATTTTGCCCGACCCTGAGCAATGCTTATAAAAAACTTATGGAGTGCTACCGGAATAAGAATAGAGCCTTTATGCCTATGGGGAGTAGTCTGAAGAGGGTACAAGTCATTCAACATCCGCAACGAGGTTTTGGAGCATGTCCCTATCTATTTTGGTCGTCGAAGATGAGGAGGACATCAGTCTCATGTTGCAAGATCGACTGATGTTTCTAGGATTCTATGTGACAGTCGCCAGGAACGGGGCTGAGGGAATCGCTATGCTTGAAAGAATAGCCGTCGACGGAATTTTATTGGATATTCAGATGCCCGTGATAGATGGGTTAACCATGCTCAAACACGTCAGGGAACGGTATTCCCATGTACCCGTCATTGCCATGAGTGCAGAAATCAACAAGGGTCAATTGATTCAGGCCATCGAATTTGGTGCGAAAGACTATTTGCTGAAGCCAATTGATGTCGATCTCCTGTCCAAGAAGTGTGCGTTAATCTTTTCCGCTTGTGTCAACCGAAAGCAATTGGAACGATCATGATGCTCCCCTCAACAGATGTGTCACATGCCACATTCACAGGGTGAAGAGATGAAGCGCATTCTCATTGTCGATGATTTTCAACCAGCACGAATCGTACTCCGGGAAAAGCTGGAGATGCGAGGCTACGCCTGCGAGGAAGTTGAAAATGGGCTGGAAGCCCTGGACACCTTACAAACGACACACTTCGATCTCGTAATAACAGATAATAAAATGCCCATCATGACGGGATTGGAATTGGTTCAATCTCTTGCCAAACAACCCAGCGAACAACGGCCACCCATTATTCTTCTTACGGGTAATCCATCTGATCATCTGTATAACGAAGCGCGGGAAGCCGGAGTGTTGGGTGTTTTCAAAAAACCCTATGAAGACCGTGAACTCTTTTCAGAAATCACCGGCATACTGAATTCTCGTTAGACGCCTTCCCGCATGCGCATCGGGCGTAAGTCCCTACGACAGATCGAACACTCCAGCGAATTCCATTTGCAGAGAATCAAAGGGACAGGTCTTGGAGCCAAATAGGAGGGAAAAACCAGAGCCTCTAGAGTCAGGGCTCACACGGCAATCTTATTGGAGTCGGTACCTACACTCGCCTCACGTGGAGACGGTCGATTCAACACCCACGCCGGCACGGGACGAACATCCCAAATGAGACCGCATAATTGCAGCCCTCGCAACAAATAATAGGTGACATCGATTTCCCACCAACGAAACCCTTGGCGGGCCGAGCTGGAGTACTGATGATGATTATTATGCCAGCCTTCACCCAAGGTCAGTAGCGCAAGAGCGAAATTATTCCGGCTATTGTCAGCCGTGTCATACCGCCTGGTGCCGAAACGATGCGACAACGAATTGATCGTAAAGGTTCCGTGCCAAAGCGCGACAGTAGAAATCACGAAGCCCCACACGAGCATTTGCCACCCATTCGTCCCTAAGTTCGGATACACGCTCCCCAGCCATGCACCAAAGAAAAACAAGCCCACGGCCAAGATGATCGGCACCAACACATCATATCGATTGAGGAAACGTAATTCGGGATAGCGGGCAAAATCCTTAATGCGAGTCACCTTCGTGGCGAGCTGGTTCTGCGCTAAGAACCAGCCCATATGACTCCACCACAATCCGTGATGAATGGGAGAATGGACATCCGCAGGTTGGTCCGGATGGGCATGATGCACACGATGATTGGCTGCCCACCATAAAGGCCCGCGTTGGGCGGCAGACGCCCCAATGATGGCAAACACCAACTGCATGCCTCGAGATGTCCGGAACGTTCGGTGGGAAAAATATCGATGGTAAAATCCCGTAATCGCAAACATACGTATGACATACAACAGGACGGCCGTCGCAAGCGCCACCGGACTCCAGCCCACCCAAAGGACCGCGAAGACGGCAAGATGTAAGGCAAAAAAGGGGATCGTACGGACTCGATCCATATGCTGACTCTCGCTATCCAAAGCCAACCCGGCCTCTTCATGACCGTGGAACCAACACACCCCCAACCGTCTCAAGAACAACAGCATTCGCCGTATTCCGGAAATCGTTGAAGTATCATCGTTCATGGTGGGCAATTCCTCGATCTCGGCAGGGGGTGTTGGAGCTAACTTCATCGTTTATCTCCATTTACAATCGGGAAATGTCATGACCCTCCTGAGTCAGGAGGGAAAAATTCAAACCTGAAAATATAAACCAGATGGAAGCCTTCTGGCAAATCCATACTTTTTCTACAATGGCTCCACCTGACTTTTTGCAGGCTTTTCCTTCTCTTCTGAGCGTTGACGCTTGAGAAACAGAACGGCATGGTCGTTAAAGGGGGGAGTGAAGGTGGAGATGCCAGAGTCCCATTGAAGCTCTCCGGTCTGGGAAATTTGGTTGGTCTCGGGATTAAACCACTCATACCGAAACGTTCCAGATTGGAGGTCGAGTTCAAAAGGAAAACCCTGAGAACTCCCTACCAAGCCCTTAGATGGTTGGTAAACGATATAGGTATGACCAGGGTCTCCTAGGCAATATGTTGTCGTTGATAAGACATTGCAGGGCTTCATTCGTGCCAGATCCGCCATCTCGACATAGCGACCCATCGCCTGCATCGTCGCTGAATCATCTAGGGTCACCCAATCTGCACCTTGTTCAGGGTCACCTTCGACGGCATTCAAGCTATGGCCACGTGTGAACGTGCGCCATTGCCACGATCGCATTCCTGGGCCTCCATGTTTATTGGGGTGAATGTGATCGGTATCCGCTATGACGACCTTCCCCACAGGCGCCGCAGGAGGATCCTTCTTCCAATCTTCATTACCTGTCCAGCGCGTTCCATTTGGAGAGACATAATCTGCAGGACTATCAAACAGGTAAAGGTTCCAATCCACGGACATGGGATCATCTGGAAAAGGCCGAAAACTCGATATCCCTACCGGATGCGATCCGTACCCTCGCTGCTGTTCGTAGCGATGAATGAGGTTGATCAGATGATAAGCCCAATCTCTCACATGTGCCACATGGTGACAAGCTCCAGTGGCTGCCGTGGCCTTGGTCTCGTTGGAAATCTCGTATAACACGTTATCCAAATCTCCCACCGTATCAATAACTTTTTTCGCGTACGCATCGTGAATGGCGTTAACCTTAGCATTGATGCGTGTATGAACTTCCCAGCCTCTTCCGTCCCGATCGTAATCGCCGTCAATCCCGTTTATATTATTCTGTTTATTCAAGGGATGGCCTTCCCACTGGGAATTTTCGTGCGTTCCCGATCCGTGAATACTCCAACCCTGGAATAACATCACTGAGACCCAGATGCCACTTTCACCGGCCGTCATCACGCGGTGCCGAAGTCGATCGAAATACTTTTGATCAAAGGCGTGGAGATCGAATTTGGGCTGCCCATCAATAGCTGTACCTGGCCCTGTTCGTTGGTACACATGAGGGGAAAGCGTGACACTCTCTTGACCTTCGGCACGACCTTTGTGGCCTTCCGCCTTTCGCCAAAAGTGCTCCCAAGCCCAAAGACGCAAGAAGTTGTGGTTGAAATGTTTGAGCTGCGCGATGAAGGCATCGAAATCCAAAGGTGGAATACCGTTGTTGTCGAATTCTTGTCGCGAACGAAAATGATCATAGCCATGAAGAAACACGGCTTTCCCAGTCGAAATATCTTGAAAATAGGCAGGATTCGTTGGGTGGACAATCAGTCGACCAGGTAGCTTCAGAGAATGGGATAGAGACTGAAATGCGGCCAAAGTCACATGGTCGTCGAGACTTCTCTCGTTCTTCATTTGGGTCGATAGCGATACGCAGGCGGGTTGGTCAAGAAAGGTACTATCGCCACAACCGATAACACCGATGACACTACTCAGGATCAATGCCCAAGCGTGTATTCTCCAACCCTTTTTAACCATAACATTCAAGAATCGCAGTTTAAATGGCGATCGACCATTGAATAATACATGGAGGATTGACCACCATCAATCGCCAATGAGGGATTTGCCAGTCGATGACGCCTGAAGACTCAGCGCAAAGAAGAGAAATCCTGATGAATCCCCACAGTTAAACAGGACTCTAACGGCCCTTCTTTATTGGCAAGGAGAAGCAGCCGGTTTTCTTTTGGCGGATTTGTTTTGTTAGACAGAGAAAATTGGATATTTAGTTTGCTCAATAGACTTTCTCAAGTCAATGAGCAGACTGTCGTCTGTCACAGAGGCGAATTTGGAGGGGGGAAATCAAGCGGTGACTTCTTCATCAAAGAAAACTCCTGCAACGATAAAAGGTTCACCCGCGTTAAACTTGGTCACGGCTTCCACTTGGAGAACGGATATCCTCGATCATGCTCTGAACATTTATAGGTGGTGGAGGTGTGAAACGACTCACGGCGATGGCCACGATGAAATTGAGCACCATGCCGATGGTCCCGATCCCTTCAGGGCTGATCCCGAACAACAACTGATCGGCAGTGGCCGTCGGATCGATAAAACGGAACCAGATGATATAAGCCGCCGTGAACCCGATCCCCAAAAGCATGCCTGAGATCGCCCCCTCCTCATCTTCCATGAAATCGCCACGGCCGGAATCAAATACGCCAGAATCAACACACAAAATTGGGCAACCTGTGTATAGGTAATACCGCGCATCCCACCGATGACGGCATAGAAGAACACGATGCCCACGCCGATAAGGACACCTATGGTTACATCGACTTCAAGGAAGCGTGAAAAGACCACGCCCACCCCGCGCATTTGTCCCGCAACATACGTGAACGACACAAAAATGGCACAGAAGACCGCAATGACACGCGCGGTTTGAGAATAGTACCGGTCACCAACGAACTCGGGAATCGTATAGCGCCCGTATTTCCGCAAATAGGGGGCGAGCAGGAGAGCCAGGAGCACGTATCCACCGGTCCAACCCATGAGATAAATGGTCCCCGTATATCCCATAAACGAGATGAGGCCCGCCATGGAAATAAACGAGGCCGCACTCATCCAATCGGCAGCCGTCGCCATGCCATTCGCGAGAGGCGGGATACCCCGCCCTGCGACGTAGAACCCGGAGGTCGTTCCGACCCGGCTCCAGATGGCAATACCGATATAGATAGAAAAGGTGATCCCGACGAGCAGATACGTCCAACCCTGAATGTTCATTCAGCCGTCTCCGCAGAACGTTTGGATTGATCTGTAGCCGGGCCACATTCCAGCCCATGACGTCGGTCAATGCGATCCATCGCCACAGCATACACAAACGTCAGAATAATGAAGACATAGATGGACCCTTGCTGAGCGAACCAAAAGCCCAGAGGGAAACCGCCAAGGTGAACTCGATTAAGCGGCTCGACGAAAACAATGCCGAGAAGGTAGGAAACCACAAACCAAATGGAAAGGAGCACGCTCATCACACGAAGATTCGCACGCCAATGAGCATGGGATGATCGATTTGGTCGAGTGTCGTGGAGGTTGTCTGGTGAGGATGGGTTACTCAATCAATTCTTTCCAGGTCTGAATGCGTTCTAGGCTGGATATGAACACGATTTGACCAGGGTTCATCACGTTCCGGAATGTCGCTTCTTAAACGTATCAATGGAAATTGCTCCAATGGCTATTTTCGATACACATCCTTTTGATGGCCAATTTTTAGACATGTTCAAGAACCAGGATCTGGACGCTATAACTTTTCGCGAGGATTGTGGAGGATTTGGTTGGTGTGTTTCTCTAGAAACTTCTCAAATATTTCTTCCTCTATCGCCTGGGCTTCAAGTGCCATAATTGCAATCAGCTTTTTGAGCCGCAGAGGAGTAATGGTAGAAAAACCTAAAACTTCTCAATACTAAAGCCTCCTACCAAAACTCTCAACACCAGACCTGCCCCTAATCTTTGTGGCTCACTGTCCGAATAGGGCATCCCAAATGTGGGGATTCCGCAGGAGACTGAAACGCCTGGTCCGGTTAGGGCCACCACCCGTCTTGCGCTGCGCCAAAGGCAAATTTACCAAAGACGACGTTTGTTCCCAAGTGTTTCGGGCCTGTTCAACAAATGTCGTCCAGTCCTGTCCTTATATTAAGATAGTTGGAGATTTTCATAATATAGAACGAGAAGAAATTATCT
>JBBDSY010000082.1:0-25288 GCA_040904705.1 Nitrospirales bacterium
CGGCATAGCTTGTCACGAGAAGGCTCAGTGTCAGTATCGCAACGTTGACCATACTCGCGGCAGCCCTTGTACAAATAATTTCTTGGCATTTCTGCAACATAACGCACCTCCCTTTGTTTCTAGGTTTGGGTGTTTTCCATACTCACATACCCGGTATCCCCGACATTCCGCTCCCCCCAGCGATCACGGAAAATGTCTCCTTGACATCAGGTTGCCCAGAACGCTGAATGGTAACCGTGAGATCCCACTGACCGGCCATGCCAAGATTCACCTTCGCCTCATACGTTCCTGACTTTCCAGCCGCCATGGGAACAGTGGCTGGAATCATCCCCGGCATCGGCATGGTGAACGTGAGCTGGACCTGAGCATTGGAGACAGGCTTGCCGGCTGCGTCTGTTACCGTCACCTGAACCCGGTTTTCCCCCATGCGTGCCGGCGTCGGATCAGTAGAGAAGACGAGGGTGAACCCATTAGCTTTCCTTTCCATCTTCCCTGACGAGACGTTCTTGGCGGTGGCTGTTTTTCTTTGTGTCATATTCTTATCCTGCTCCATTCCACCCATATCCATGCCGCCCATGTCCATCTGCCCCATTTGGGCCTGCTCCATTTTGATCCCGCCCATACCTAGGGACCCCATCATATTCGTGCTCGCCGAGAGTTTGCTTTCCGAATCGAGCAGGAAGGTGCCGGATGTGACAATTCGTTCATCTTTCTGAAGGCCTTCCACCACTTCATAATAGGATCCGACTTTCGGTCCCAGACGAACCTCGCGAGGTTCGAACATGCCTTCGCCTCGCACCACAAACACCACCTTTCTGGTTCCCGAATCGAGGACCGCTTCCTCCGGGACGGCGAGCTTCTCTCCCCGATTCACTTGAATGCGGACCGTTCCATACATGTCAGGTTTTAGCCGAAGACTTGGATTTTTGAAAACAAGACGAACCTTTATCGTACGGGTTTGCCGGCTCAGGTAGGGGTATATATAGGTAATTTCTCCATGGAAGGTTTCGTTGGGCAGGGCATCGAGGGTCAGGATTCCCGCCTGGCCGACCTGAATAAAGGGCATTTCGTATTCATAAATGTCTGCCAGCACCCATATGGTGGAGAGATCGGCGATGGAGTACAAAGTCATCTCCGGCTTGACATACATGCCTTTGAAGACCTTCTTGTCCACGATGTACCCTGCTGCCGGGGAATAAATGGTGACATATGTTTGGGGTTTTCCGCGGCGAGCCAATTCCTCAATTTGGTTGTCAGTAATCGTCCACAGGCGAAGTCGGTCGTGGGCGGCCTCCACCATTTGCGCTGCCTGTTCCCTCGCTTCCAACAGCGGACTCTCCTGAATATCCGCTTTCGCGCGTAAGGCCAGGAGATATTCCTCCTGCGTTGTCACGAGTTCCTGACTGTAGAGGGTGAACAATGGTTGTCCCTTCCGAACGAGTTGACCAGTATAATCGACGAAGAGATCCTCCACCCATCCCTCCATGCGGAGATTGACATGCGTAATGCGCTGTTCGTCATACTCCACTCGTCCCACCGCACGGATGACGGTCCGGAGCCTCTGCTTTTCAAGCATGGCTGTTTTCACGCCGATTAACTGTTGGCGTGCCGGTTTGACCATGGCATAGGCCTGACTCGTGCCCATCTCCGTGGAAGAAGGTCCGGGCATCGTTCCCTTGCTATTCATGGATGAATCCGTATGGTCCTCCTGGTTTGAGACGGTCGCAATCAGCGGTTGAACGGTGGTCCATATCGTATTGTGAAACACGATCATGACCATAACCAGGATTCCGATCACCATTCCCACGAATATCAGTCGCCGTTGTCGTGCGGTGAAGGTACGCATCCTCTGCCTCCCTAAAGGTCTTTGCCGACCACCTGTTCGAGATGGGCCCATTGTTGTTCCCGATTCGCCAGGGCCCGGTAATAATCCAGTTGATAGCTTAGCAAGGCGCGCTCGGCATCGATGAGATCCAGAAAATCCGATCGATCCGTCCGATAGCCGGCATTCGCCGCCTGAAGTGCTTGCTTCGCCTGTGGAAGCACGGTCGTTGAAAAAAGTGTGATGACCTGTTGGGTGGCCTGCATTTGAGCCATTAAATCCTTGATTTGAAATCGCGTCAGGTTTTCGAGGGCCCTTTTCCGTGCCCGGGCTGCGGCCACCTGGGCGACCGCTTCACGAACCCCCGCGTCATATTTGGATTTGGTCCAGAAGGAAAATGGAATGTTGAGGGTGATATTGCCCCCGAATCCGTTATCGGCCTGGTAATTCTGCCAGCGTTGAAGTTCGACCCGAAGGTTGGGATAGTACTGTAACTTCGCGAGTTGGGTGGCCGATTGGAATTGAGCCACGGCAAAACCGGCTTCTTGCAGTTCCGGACGAACACGGAGGGCTTTTTCCAATAGGGTATCAAGCGAATACAGCATGTTTTGGGGGTGGGGAGTCCGTGGAATGCCAAGCGGATCGAGTGGCGCACGATCGAGAAGCGTATTCAGGTGAGCCTGGGCGGTCTCTTTGCGCTGCTGGAGGATTGGAAGGTGCTGAAAGAGTTTTGATAGTTCGACCTGCGCCCTCAAGACGTCCACCTGGGTGCCCTTCCCGACTTTGAATTTGGCGTTGGCAATTTCAAAAAACTGCTTCAGCAATGTGACTTGTTCATGGTGGACCGCGAGGGCCTGGTGGGCGTAAAACAATTCATAATAGGCTACGGTCACGGATGCGGAGATCTCTAGGACTTTAGCCGCCAGTCGCTGCGCCGATTGTTCTGCCTCATGCACGGCCACAGCTTCCTTTTGAGACAAGAGGCCGGGAACCGGAAAGCGCTGGGCTATCCCATAGATAGTGGTGTCTGTTTTGGTGACATTCAATGATTCGGGAGTATTCCAAAGCTGGATTTTGACTTCCGGATCTTCCAGTGTCCTGGCTTGAGGCACCCGCTCATTCAGAACATTGACCTGCTCCCGGGCGGCATGTATCTCAGGGTTTTTCTCCAGGGCTTCCTCAATGAGGGGCTTAAGTTCCTGAATAGTTTTCGATGTCTCATGTTCTTCCGCCCGAAGCGGATTCACCATCAGCAGTCCGAGCACAAGGACGACGATCCAACTATAGTTAGCAATGTGTTGAGGCATCTCAGTCTCCAACTTTGCGGGATCATCCCTCCCTTCATTACAACAAAAGATGAAGAAAAAGACTGCAGATCAGGTCGCCGATCTGTATCCCTAGGCCATTAATTCCGAAAATTTGTTTTCAGGAGATACGGGATGAGAGAGAAAGAGGAGTATCAAATACGGAACACGGAGATGAGGAGCAGAATATCCTTGTGGACAACCTTAAAAGTGTCGTCAGGGAGAAACACGGTTGCTGGGAATCGGGCATGTTCGGGAAGAACCGGAGATGTTTCTTCCAATAGGGGGACCTGAGAATACCTGGCAGAGAGAGTATCGGAAACAGACTGCACAGCGAGTGTTTTAAACCCGTCACAAAACTGAGTAATAGGTTTTTCCCCCGGTGTGTCGCAGTCGGACCCGTGCGTAAGTTGCTGTGGTTCAAAGATCGGCACCAAACAGGCATAGGCATTAAAACTCAAGGTGAGAAACAAGCAGATGAGAAAAAATGTCAGGGCTTTTGAGGATGTCTTCATTTCTTATTGATTGTAAATCAGATCATCCTTCCATACAAGAAGTAAGTTTCGGGGATTTGGGGACCCAATGAAGCTCAAGCCCTCGTGGCGAATATAGGGGGATGGCACAATCCGACAGAGCATGAATGAATCGACATCCTTTCTTTTAGGGACCATGGAGAATCTGCTAAAATCCAAACCATGCGAACAAATGTAATGTATGGGTATGGCCAATGCGAGCATGGCGGACGCTTCACCAGCACCGGCAATGCACTCTTGGCGACAGTTTGCAGCGAATTGAACGGTTTGCTTGTGGGCGTTGAAAAAGTATTACTCACCCGATGAACCAGACTGAAGTGCCCTCCCTCGCAGGTCCCCCATCGCTACCATTGCCGGTAACTTTGGGGCAGGCCTCCGTCTTTTGGCTCAAACTCGGTTTCATCAGCTTCGGCGGCCCTGCCGGTCAAATTGCCATTATGCACCAGGAACTGGTCGAACGCCGGCACTGGATTTCCGAGCGGCGTTTCCTGCATGCGCTGAACTACTGCATGGTCTTGCCCGGCCCGGAAGCCCAGCAACTCGCCACCTATATCGGCTGGCTGATGCATCGCACGTGGGGCGGAATCGTGGCCGGGGCTCTGTTCGTCCTGCCGTCACTTTTAATCTTGATCGTGTTGTCGTGGATCTATATCGCGTTCGGTGACGTGCCCCTGGTCGCAGGGCTGTTTTACGGCATCAAACCCGCCGTGACGGCCATTGTGGTTCAAGCCGCGCAGAGGATCGGCTCGCGGGCGCTCAAGAACAAGGTGCTGTGGGCAATTGCCCTGCGTCCTTTGTCGCCATTTTTGCACTCAATGTGCCATTCCCCGCCATCATCGTCGTTGCTGCCCTTATCGGTCACTTCGGCGGGCGGATCGCTTCCGACACGTTTAAAGCCGGTGGCGGTCACGACCAATCCGGCAAGTTGGTTGGGCCGACTCTCATTGACGACGATACCCCGCCACCCGTGCATGCCCACTTTCGTTGGACGAAATTGCTCAAGATCGCTCTCGTCGGAGTGGTGCTCTGGGCTGTTCCGATGGCATGGCTGACGGCCACCTATGGCTGGTCTCACACGCTGACGCAAATGGGTTGGTTTTTCACCAAAGCGGCCCTGGTAACTTTCGGCGGAGCCTACGCGGTGCTGCCCTACGTGTATCAAGGTGCAGTTGGACATTACGACTGGCTCACGCCCACGCAAATGATCGATGGCTTGGCGCTCGGTGAAACCACACCGGGACCGCTCATCATGGTCGTGGCCTTTGTCGGCTTCGTTGGCGGGTACATGCAAGCCCTATTCGGGCCGGAGTCCGTGTTCCTCGCCGGGGCCATAGCCGCGACACTGGTGACGTGGTTTACCTTCCTGCCCTCATTCCTGTTCATTCTGGCGGGAGGCCCCTTGGTCGAATCGACGCACGGCGACATCACCTTCACGGCACCGCTCACCGCCATCACGGCCGCCGTTGTCGGGGTCATCCTCAATCTGGCGCTGTTCTTCGGCTACCACGTTCTATGGCCACAAGGCTTCGCTGGCGCCTTCGACTGGGTATCGGCCTTGATCGCCCTGGCTGCCACTGTGGCCCTGTTCCGCTACCAGCGGAATGTCATGGAGGTCATTGCCGCCTGCGCGTTGATCGGTCTGATTATGAAAACTCTGATCCTGTGAGGTGAGTCATGAAGTGGATTACCCGCGAACGTCCGAAGATCGACCGCATCGCTTGCCCGTGCTGATTGCCCGTTTCATCGACAAGGAACCGGAGTTCCTCTACGTCCCGGTAGGTGACGTGTTGCACATTGCAGAAGAAACCGGCGCGATCCCTTACGACATCCCCGGTGTTGAGCTGAGCCACGATGGCGAGTTGTGTAGTATCGATGCCTTTCTCAAGAAGTCCGGCCTTACTGATTCTGCCTTGCCGTAGCTCGCCGTCATTGTGCGCGGGGCGGACACATCGAAGCTTGATCTCACGCCGCAATCGGCCGGGTTATACGCCTTGTCATTATCGAAAAACTTCACCGACGACCACGAGATGCTGCGGCACGGCCTGGTGATGTACGACGCGCTCTATGCCTGGTGCAAGTCTTGCCAAAGCGAAGCGCACAACTGGCCGCCGAAGATGTGATCGCCATCAGGCGTTTTGTACAGGGAGTTAAGAAGCCGATTACCGGCAGGGGGGATCGATGAAAATTCTTTCGTTTCTTCATAAGCTCAATCTAGCGAGTATACTCTGGTTTGTTCTGGTCATAAATTTTTTGAGCGATGCCACAGGCGGTCAGTTCGGTACCCCGAAGGGGGAGGAAGGGACACCCATATTTAAAGCCACGGAACACCCCAACTATAGTGGGCACTTTCGCTTGACCGGTCGGAATGGCACTCTGGTCGGGAGCATAGGAGAGAAAACCCCGTGGGATCATATGGATTATGCCGGTACACAGCTGATCCCGATCGAGGGAACGATTGAAATTGAAGTCGATGAGCCAGCAAACAGGGGTTTGGTCGAGGCCAAGTTTGTGGAAGGCAGCGATCAATACCGAATAGTTTTTACCCGATTTGCGGGGGTGGCTCCCTATCAGGATGGAGGCCTGGCCACGAGAGTTTATGAACACGGCGATTCTGGAAACGGCGATCCCCTTTATCCAAAGACATGGCTGTACCTGGCAGGCTGGGGAAAAGCTGATGTTTTCAAAAACGGGCAACTCCTCTTTAAAGACTATGCCGCCCACTTTATGGTGATGGAACGTTCCCGAGATCGCCAAACTCATGCCGTTCACTATCCGATGAAGCGTACGCTTCCGGGCGGAGAAACGGATCCAGCCGGGATGGAAATCGATCTCTGGGTGCGGTCTTCTGAGTCCAACACGGAAAACTTTCCCCCTTTCGAAACATTTATTCATGTGTTTTGGGAAGAAGTGACCTGGAAGTAAACCAGGTGTGCCCAGGAGGTGAGCGATGGGTGTTCATGTGGTAGGAAATAGAGGTTTCTTTAAACCCGGGCTGGGCTTGACGAGAATATTTTTGATGACTTTGCTTGGACTTCTGTATGACGGCCCAGCTTCCTTATGGGCTAACCCAACGATTGGGGATGAGTCGGAATCTCACCAGATCTGGAATTTTGACAATGAGATGGCGCGAACCCATGGCACCCCATCTGTTCGGCCAGGCTCACCCGCTGGCCCTCCGGTAATGCCGCACGATCGAGGGCGGTCGTGTCCGAATCCATCAGACGGCGTAACCATCCAAACCCTTTCGTGACGGACGTGACGGCACGGGCATCCACCAGGATGGTGACGTGGTGCCCGGCTTTCACAAAAGCCCAGGCCACGTTGGGAACGGCGCAAATCTGGGCATCATCTTGGGCGAGAGAAGTCTTCATATGAATGAGTATATGTTGAAGAAGAGGCTGGTTAGCCTCCACGGTTGTATTCCCGGTGAGAAGGGTCAACATCACGACACACAGTTCCAGGCCAATTTTCCCGTTTTTCCTACACGATCTCCTTTCATATTAATTCTCACGCACGGTCTTACTCGCCCAAGGACTTTGCCTGGTCTGGGAGAGAGTTGGCAATTGGGAGATTATATAGCTGCGGGAATCATGGCTTTTGGCGTGTGGATTCTCATGAAAGAACATCATCGCCACATGCATGGTCATACAGAAATGGACCACGATCATGTCCACACCCATTCCGATTCGCATCACGCACATTATCACGAAGAAGAGGTGACCGACGCTCGTGCGCATGCTCACCGGCATATTTCTCTTCATCATGACCATCCGCATGTGGCGGATCTGCATCACCGGCAGGAGCATGCGCGGGAAGATTTTTAATGTGCCGCCTGGCACCATTTCAAAAAAACTTTTTTGCCCTGCAAAACACCTACATATCACGCAGCTCTTGACTCTCCAGCTAACTGGAGGGTTTATAGTAGTGACATATGGAATCCTTATTCATTGGCCAAATCGCCACACGGGCCGGAGTACCGGTCAAAACCATCCGATACTATGAGGAGATGGGATTGCTTCCTCCGGCAGGACGCAATGCAGCAGGGTATCGGACCTATGGTTTGCGGGTCATTGACCGTCTGGTTTTCATAAAAAAAGCTCAATCGCTGAATCTCACGCTGAAGGATATTAAATCCATCTTAGATCTTGCGGATCGGGGTGGGTGTCCCTGTGGGCATGTTCAAGTCACTCTTCAGCAAACGCTTCAAAAACTTCGTCAAAAAATTGAAGATTTGCAGGCGATCGAAAAAAATCTTGTGGGCGCTATGCGTCAAAAAAGCCCTCAGGATTTCAAGCCCCATGGTTCGGCCATTTGTCCCAAAATTCAGCAAAAGCTTAAAAAGAAACAAAAAAATTGATGGGGGAGATATCATCCATGGCAGCGCCGGGATCTTGAGAAGTCAACCAGGATTGAAAGGCCCATGCAGAGGGGATAATGAATGATTGTCGAAGAATTTCTCTCCAACCATGCCGGGGAATTACTTCATGGCTCATGGGTTGTTTTTGGGATTGCCGTTGTGGCCGGCCTGCTCAGCAGCGCCATTTGTCCATTTACACTACCTGTTGGACTGGGAGTGGCTGGAGTGGTCGGGACGGTAGAAACTCGTATACGGGGTAGTGGCTTTCCCCTTGCCATCGCCTTTTTCGCAGGATTGGTTTTAAGTTTGACCGCACTCGGCGCCGTGGCGGGCCTCCTAGGCCTTGTCGCCACGCAGGTCGTTGGCCGGTGGTGGATGCTTATTATGGCCGTGCTGGCGTTCATTGCCGCACTCGCCGTGTTCTCCGGCTCATTTCTCCGACTGCCCGCCTTCTCCGGGCAGCGTCAGACCGGAATGATCGGTGCCTTCGTCTATGGATTTATCTTTAGTTTGGGTACGCCGGCCGTTTCCTTGCTCCTTGTGCTCACTGTCGCGGCCGCGGAACAGCGGCCGGCGTATGGCGCTTTATTGGCGTTGTGGTATGGAGTAGGTCGAGGACTTCCCTTCCTATTATTTGGGCTGTTTTCCGGTGTCGCGATGCGGCTGCGCTGTCAGCCATCCTGGTCCCGCGCGATTCGAGTCACCACCGGCAGCCTGCTGCTAATGATCACCGGCTATTACCTCTGGATCTTTGTGCGACTGAGCTAACTAATGGAGGCGCGTATGGCAACTGAACCAGTGCAAATGAAAGTCTCGGGGCTCATGTGCTCGTTCTGCACGATGAGTGTCGAGAAGGCCCTGAAGCGTTATCCCGGCGTGAAAAGCGTCATGGTGAATCTCGTGCATGGGATTGTCCTGGTCGAGGCGGACACTTCGCAGACCAGTCGAGCCGGCCTGGCTGAAGCTGTCGAAAAACTCGGCTACAGCGTCTCGACGACGGAAGTCCAGCAGTATGCAACCGATGAAGCTCTGTTCGGCCTTATCAAGCAACGCGGCATCATTGGCATGGCCGTCTCACTGATCGATCTTATTGTCGATCCGCTTAACCTCTTCGGGCTTCCCGCCTATGCGCGGGCACTCTTCAGCCTGGCGGTTGCGGCGTTTGTCCTCTTCTGGGTCGGCTATCCCATTCTGAGGAAGACCTTAATGGCCATTGGTCAGCGTGTCATCAACGCGAACGTGCTCCTGTCGGCGGGAGCCTGGGGCTCTTTCATGGTCGGTTCTCTTTCCCTTTATGATCCTCGCTGGCCAAATTTCCTGCCAGTGGCGGCATGGCTCATGTCGCTCCACCTGTTCTTTGGCTACTTCAAGCTGGATACCCGCCGGAAGGCCTCCGAAGCGGTTCGAAAACTTCTTTCGCTTCAACCGCCCCGTGCCCGTGTTCTCCGTGGCGGGCAACTGGTGGATGTGCTGACAAAGGATGTCGCCGTGGGCGAACTCGTTGTCGTCCGCCCGGGCGAGCGCATTCCGCTCGACGGAGAAGTGATCGAAGGGACGGCCAGCGTGGATGAATCCAGCTTCACCGGAGAATCGGTCCCCGCCACCAAAGAGGGGGGTGCCAAGGTCATCGGCGGGACCCTCAATCTCGATGGTGCGCTGCAAATCAGAGTCACCAAGGTCGGAGAAGACAGTTTCTTAAATCAGATCGTGCATCTCATGGCCCAAATAGCCGAGCGCAAACCATCAATTGAACTGATGGCTGACTGGCTGATGAATTATTACGGCCCTGTCGTCATCGTCGCGGGCGTTCTCGCTTTTGCCGGATGGATGTTCGCCACCGGCGATATCCTCAAGGCAAGCGTGGTTCTGCTGACCACCGTTATCATGGGCTACCCTTGCGCTCTCGGAATCACCACTCCGATGCTTGCTGCAATCGCGGGCGGCAAAGGGATTTCGATTGGGCTCCTTGTCAAGGCAAGCGAAGTCTTTCACGGGCTTTCTATTGTGAACACAATGGTCTTCGATAAAACAGGGACGCTCACTTACGGCCGGCCAACCGTGACAGATATCGTCACCTTCGGCGTTGAACGGGCAGAAGTGCTTGGGATTGCCGGGGCAGTCGAGGCGCAATCGGAACACCCCCTTGGCCAAGCCATCGGTTTCTACGCCAAAAGGGAAGGAGCGAAGAAGCCTGCCGTTCAAGGCTTCCGGGCTACACCGGGCAAAGGCGTCTCAGCTACTCTGGACGGGGCGGAGATCCTTGCCGGAAAGCCGTCCTTTATCGAGGAACGAGGGGTCGCGCACACCGATCAGGTCCGTGCGCAAATCGAGGCCTTGAGTGCTCAAGGGAAGACTGTCGTGGTCGTTGCCCGCGGCAATAGGGTAATCGGGGCCATGGCGCTCCAGGACACGCCGCGCCGTGGTGCGGAACGGGTTATCGCACGATTGCGTGATCGAGGCGTGAAGACGGTCATGCTCACGGGAGATGCTCGGACAGTCGCCGAAGCAATCGCGAAGAAACTTGGCATTGATGAAGTCCAGGCTGAGCTATTGCCCGCGGACAAAGTCACCGCCATCGAGACCCTCCAGAAAGCCGGTCGAAACGTGGCCATGGTTGGCGATGGCATCAACGACGCTCCGGCGCTCGCGCAGGCGGATGTCGGCATCGCCATCGGCGCGGGAACGGATGTGGCCATTGAGTCAGCCGGTGTCATTTTGATCGGTGACAGGCTCGATGATGTGGTGAGTGCGCTCACACTTGGGAAGGCCAGCTACCGCACGCTTACGGGCAATGTGATCGTCGCCGTGCTTTTTAACATTATCGGGATGACGCTTGCAGCTTTTGGGTACATCACGCCGCTCCTGGCGATTGCCTTTATGGTCGTAAGCATCTTTGCCATCCTCCTCAACACGCTGAGGATCCGCTGGCTGAAGCTGGAGCGCGAGGCCGTGCCGGAGCAGGAGCCGCTGGCGGAGCGGGAATTCCTGATCCCAAACATGGTCTGTGAGGGGTGCGCCACGAAGATTCAGCAAAGCCTGCAAGCGGTCCCTGGAGTCCGAGAGGTGAAATGCAAAGTAGCCCGGAAGCGTGTCCTTGTGACCTACGAGCCTTCGAAGGTCCCCGCAGAAGGCCTCAAGGAGGCCATCGAAAAGGCCGGGTTCTCGGCCCTCGAGGCATAAGGGCGGGCGGTTGGCCCCTCACGTGATTTTTAACCGGAGGGCGACCAAGATGTGGCGCTCTCCGCGACTGCTCTTGAGGAGAAGCATTGAAGAAACACATCATTACCGCCTCGATTATGCTCATGATCATCTTGGGCCCCTTGTTCATCTTCTGGCTGGCAGAGAAACCATCAGCCGCCTCCGCCACTCTTCCAGACGAAACGGTCACGATACCCGTTGAAGGATTGACGTGTCCTTCCTGCGCGGCCCGTATTCGCAGGACGCTGAAGGCCATTGATGGCGTCACCGCCGCGACGGTCAACCTCGAAACGTTCAGAGAACACCATGACACTTGACGCCTTTCTCCATCAATTCGCGTCAAGTTTGCCGGACGGATCCGTCTTCGCGTTCGGCATTGCGTTTCTTGCGGGTATCGTGGCCAGTGCGGTGTGTCCTTGTACCGTCCCTGTGGGGTTGGGCGTGGCTGGAGTGGTGGGCTCTTCAGAGATGGAGTCCCGCCGGAGCGACTTCTTGATTGCGACGGCATTCTGTGTTGGGATCGTCATCAATCTCACAATCTTAGAGCTCTCACCGGACAGATGGGGGCCATCCTCACCGAGTCCTTCGGACGTTATTGGACCCTAGGAGCCTGTCGGACTTAGGAAGAATTGGCTGCAACAGTGTCTCAGCGGTCCATATATTTCACCGCTTTCTTGGCCCATAGTCCCACTATGGACCGGCGAAATCGTTAAAATCTGCCCTCGCTCAGCCGCTTTTTCGCTTTCGATTCCCTAAGTCCGACAGACTCCTAGGGCATTCTCTCAAGCAACCGTATCGTACAGATGAAAACTGCCTTGAAGGGGTAAGTGAATCATTCATGCTCGTGCCACCAGGTGCTTGTTCGACAGCAGACCGCACCGGTGGTGAGTATTGACGGCACTGTGATGGCTGCCGTTTCTGGTGCCGGGCAGCGGTCCCGGATATGAGGTCATGCTTGAATTGCGACGAGCAGGGGATGGTCTATGAATCACTCGTCGGGTTTTTTGATGCTCAGCTTGGCCAAGCGGCTCCGCAACGTATTGGGATGCATGTTGAGGATTTCCGCCGCGCCTTTTTTTCCGCCAATCACCCATTTGGTTTTTTGCAGGACTTTGCATAAATAGGTCCGCTCCATTTCTTCGAAGGGGACCCATTCCTTCGCTATCCCGGCTTCCGGCAACGCGATTCCCAGCCAATTTTCCTCAATATGTAGAATCGGCCCTTCGGCCAAAATGACACCTCGTTCGATCACGTTTTCCAGTTCGCGCACATTGCCAGGCCAGGCATACTCCACCAGTCGTTCCAATGTGGCCGGATGAATGCGATCAACGGGTTTTCCGGTGAGCTGTGCATATTTGTCGATAAAATACTGCGCCAGGAGGGGAATATCCTCTTGTCGTTCCCGTAATGGCGGGATAGAAATCGGAAAGACATTCAGCCGGTAAAAGAGGTCTGCCCGGAAGGTCTGTTGGGCGATAGCAGCACCCAAATCCCGGTTGGTGGCGGCAATCACCCGCACATTCACCCGAATCGTCTCCGTCCCGCCCACCCGTTGGCATTCATGTTCCTGGAGTACCCGCAAGAGTTTTACTTGAGTTTCCGGAGGAATATCGCCGATTTCATCCAAAAAGATGGTTCCTTGATGGGCGAGTTCGAATCGTCCGATTTTGCGTTGCAAGGCACCGGTAAAGGCCCCCTTCTCGTGGCCGAACAGTTCGCTCTCCACTAATCCGGCCGGAAGAGCCGCGCAGTTCACCTTGATGAGCGGACGATGACATCGTTGGCTACATTGATGAATGGCCCGGGCAAAGAGCTCTTTCCCTGTTCCTGTCTCTCCCGTAATCAAGACGCTGGCATCCGTTCGCGCGACCTTATCCACACTTTTGGCCACGTTGTGAAGGGACCGGTCGGCTCCGATAATCTCTTCGAAATTACATTGTAAGTTGATCTCTTCCCGAAGATAGGTGTTTTCCCTGGCCAACTGATCTTTCAGGCTTTTAATTTCCTCATAGGCCAGGGCGTTATCCAGCGTCAGGGCCAGTTGCTTGGCGACATGGAGAAGGAATCCAATGTCCGCGTCCGAATATTGGTGTGGATGTCGACTGGCGATTTGAAATGTTCCCAACGTCCGCCGTTGGGTCATGAGAGGGATATAGACCACCGACCGCAACCCTTCCGCCAGAAAATGCTCGTCTTCAAAAAACTGATGTTCGTCGGGTAACTCCCGTCGATAGAGGAGTTGCCGTTGATCAAAGGCGAACCCCATGCCGCTTCCCTGGCGAGGAATGTCGGCACCGCGCTGCATGGCAAGGGGAGTCACCGTGGTCTCTAACGCATAAATTTGAAAATGATCGGTGGAAGAATCAAACAGCGTAATGCCCGTTCGGTCAAAAGTGGGGCCTTTTTGAAGTTCTTGGGCAATGGCATGAAACAGGGCGTCCCGATCCAGATGGGAAACCAGCGCATTGGTGATTTCCAGGAGCCTGGCATATTTTTGATCGGATTCACGAATGGCCGCGGACCGAGCGTTCATTTCCATGGAGCACTCCATTAATGAATGTTATGGAGTCTTGTCGCTATTTCTAACGTTACATGGAAAGGACCGACAAGCTTGGTATTTTTCCCTCCATGGCCACCTGGCCCCTACGAGCAGTCGAAGGCAGTACTGAGTATCGTATCGGGTCATTGGCTCATCTCCCGTCTCAACCTCCATGCGTTGCCGCTAACGTGTTGAAAGACAAGCGGTTCACTATGCAGAGAACAATGCGAATCGTTTGGCATGTTCTTTGAGTAATCAATCAGCATTGGCCCAACGGATGGTCTCATGTTTTCGCGAGGCAAGGGGGACAAACCTGACAAGGTGCCAGTGAAATTGGAAAGACACCGATGCTTCGGATTACCACTGTAAACGAAGAGGGTCAGAGCGTTCGCCTGAAAGTAGAGGGGCGGATTGTGGGGGAGTGGGTCAATGAACTTGACCATGCCTGCACCGTGTTGCTCGCACAAAAGAAGAACATCGTCCTGGATTTTTCCGATGTGCGTTTTATCGATCGACGGGGGAGCGAGGTCTTAAAAAAATTGCGGGGCGAGCGGGTCAACATGATCGGAGCCAGTCTATTGGTGCAGAGGTTGATGGAATGGTGAGTTCAGAAATCAAGGACCCTATGGGATAGGAGATTTTGGGGGCGAGGTGACATGACATCCACGATGTTCAGCATGACGCCTCATGGGACCTGCCACATTCTGCCAAATAAGGAAGGAGGGACACCATGAAGTCCAAATCACCAAATAAGAAAGCGGGTTCGGGGATACTCCGGTGTCAGGAATGTGGCCAGGAATGCACTCAAGCGGAATTTCATCACGGGTTGAATCTGTGCGACCATTTGGCTCTGGATGCAGTGGGCTTCAACTTAAAAAAAAAGCTGGAACTACACCGGAGTCCTGAGGGGATTTCTGCCATCGAGAAGGGTCACAAGGCTGAGGCTCCGCATTGTCCGCGATGTCGGGGTTTGATGGTGAATGAACGGTAGAAGGAAGGACGTGTGCTGGAATCTATCTATCACACGATGCCCGGAAAGAATTTTTCATCCGATCTTCTGCCACAAATTACCGATCACATAGGCGTCGTCGAATTGCGGGATGTCATGTGGAGCGATTGGGGGCAACCGGAACGGATTGTCGAGACGCTCCGGTCGTTGGGGAAAGTGCCGGCTTTTTCACTGCACGATCTTCGCTGTTCCGTCACAATGTCGGACATCGTCGATCCGACGCGGTACGGACACGAGAAAACCTGGAAAAACGACATGGGTGCGTCCGTCTTCGTATAGACAGTAATGGGGTCCCATCCAATTGCGAAGGAAGAAGTGTTCCTCGCTCCGGACAAACGGCCTCTCTCGCAGAAAGTAAAGTACGCAGCATGATGAGATCTTCTATATCCTGGATCAACATCGGGGTGCTTCTGGTCACCGCACACAACGTCTGTGCCGCAAACCTGGACAAGCCGTCCGATGTTGCCCTACCGATTGCCACAACTGCAAAAGATCACGAGCCGTCTGCCATCGAAATGGCCATGATGCGGACCTATCATGGTGGATTGCTGTTTATGCAGGGAGACCTGGAAGAAGCCATTCGAGAATTTCGTGAAGCCATCCGGCAGAGTCCGGACAGTCCGGTTCCCCACAACAATCTGGCGATGGCGTTGTATCTTCAAGACCATGTTTCAGAGGCCAAGGCAGAATTGTTGATCGCCATTACGTTGAATCCTTCCTATGCGATGGCCTGGAGTCATTTGGGATTTGTCCTGTTCGATCATGGAGATCCGGCCGCGGCGGTCGAGCGATGGAAAGTTGGTGTGCAGTTGGATCCCAGCATGCCCAGCGCATGGGGTGGACTCGCCATTGGATTGTTGGCGATGGGGTATGTGGATCAGGCCGCGCACAGTTATCGTCAAACGCTGAGGCTGGATTCACAGTATGCCGATGTACGGTATCTTCACCAGGTCCGCCGTTGGAGCCCGCGCGCCACGACGCACGCGGGATTCTTCCTAGACCTGCTCAAATCCGAGGCGGATGCGAGGCGCCAACACGAATTTCGGATGTAATCAATGCGGGTGATGACGACACAACACGAGAATAAAGAGGAGGCATGAATATGAACACACGTGTGCTGGCTCTTGTGGGCCTCGCAGTCCTTACCCTGGGACTACTGGGATTTTCCGGTCGACCGTCCGCGGATTTCGATTTTTCCAAACATAGCGTGCCCCTCGATCAGATTCTGTCGGGAGGCCCGCCGAAGGACGGAATCCCTGCCATTCTCAAGCCCGCGTTCCTCAAAGCCTCGGAGGCCGGATTTCTTGATGAACAGGATCGGGTGCTCGGATTAGTCGATGACGGGGAAGCGAAGGCGTACCCCATTAAAATTCTCAATTGGCATGAAATTGTGAATGATACCCTGGCCGGCAAGCCCGTCGTGGTGACCTATTGTCCCTTGTGCGGAACCGGCATCGGGTTTCATCCGGTTGTCAACGGACGTTCGTTGACCTTTGGCGTTTCCGGGCTGCTGTATCAGAGCGATATGGTGATGTACGACCATCAAACAGAGAGTCTATGGTCCCAGATCTCCATGGAAGCCATTGCCGGTCCGATGACCGGCAGCACATTGACTCATATTTTTCTGGAGCATACGACCTGGGGCGAGTGGCGGAAGACCTATCCCACGACGCTGGTGTTGTCCACGAAGACCGGGTTTTCCCGCGACTATCAGCGGGATCCGTATATCGGGTATGCCCAGCGGGCCGATCTCATGTTTCCTGTGCCACGGAAGGATTCACGGTTTCACCCCAAGGAATGGATCCTGGGGTTGACGGTTGGGGGGATCGCCAAAGCCTATCCCTTTTCGGAACTCAAAAAGGCCAAGAGTCCCCTCCATGATGAGGTGAACGGACAACGGCTGACTATTCAATTTCATGCCGAGGCGCAAAGTGCCTCGGCATTCGATGCGAGCGGGAAGCCCCTCCCGACCGTCATGGCTTTTTGGTTTGCCTGGTACGCCTTTCATCCGGAGACCAAAATCTTTACGGCTTCCTAGCAGAATGTTGAAAAAGTCCGCCAGCGGCGTTCTCGACGTATTGTCGGGCTCACGTACTCCATCGTACGCTCCGCCCGCCAAAGCGCCTTCGGCCTTGCTGGACGGCCATTTTTGAACATCCTGCTTTCGCAGATTGGAGACCGTGCCATATTGTATCGACGTGACCTTTTCAAAAATACCGGAATTTTTTAACGGCCACCCAGTCCGAGAGCTCTTTCCGGTCGCTTCGGAGGGAAGGGACCGGCTGTGTTTCATAATCGATCTGAAAGCATCGCCGCGAAAGCTGGCACAATTTTCATGGGAGGTATTCGTTCTTCTGGAGCAAGGCGGATTGTTATGACAGCCCGCAGGTGCTTCCTCCCTCCTGCTTTAAGAAGAAAGACATTTTCCTGCTATAGAATTTTCACTTTTAATAAAACATTTCAGAACTTCCTCGCCTTCCAGGGAGAGGGTTGGGCGAGGGTCGTAGGCGTCGTTAATCGGTACAGCGCTCTATCGGGTGTAACGGAATCGGAGAGAAGAGGACTGCATGGGATAGAAGAAAGAAACTTCATGTACGTCTTGCCGCCGGCTTAAGAGGCAGCAGTCCAGACCGGAAAGATTGAGGGAACACGCCAAAAAAGAGCTCTGCCTCAATTTACGGGCAACGGGCAATCATTGACTCTGATGAACTCACACAGCAGAAAGGAGGAAATGCATGATGTAATCCGACATTCGGTGTGATGTGACATGTCAGGAATGTGCTTAGTTCCATAACGACAACACGTAAAACATTTACAAGGAGATCTAGATGAACGCAAATTCAAACAAGAAAATTATCCTTCATTCCGCGCTGTTGGTGGCATTGAGTCTGGTGGGAAGCCAGGCGGTCTCTGCCGCACCCAAAGTGCCCGAACTGCCCAACGGATGGGAAGCCTGTGGGGGCGTGGCCCGGGCCGGGATGAACGATTGCGCGATTAAGACCAGTCTCCATGCCTGTGTGGGGATGGCCAAAAAAGACAATGAACCCGATTCGTATGTGTTCATGCCCAAAGGGCTGTGCGGCAAAATGGCGAACGGCCACGTGTTGGCCATCACCAAAGCGGATTTTGCGGAAATGAAAGAAAAGATGAAGATGATGAAAGGGAAAAAGATGTAGGAAGGGAAGGGATGTCGTTGTATTCCCCAATCATCACGTCGACTCCGATCCCGGCGCTAGCCGGGATCGGGCTCCGTTCCCATCATTTTCGCGAGATTCTGGCGGAGCACCCTCCGGTGGCCTGGATGGAAACCCATCCCGAAAATTATTTTGGGGAGGGCGGCGCCCCCCTGCGCATTCTGGAGCAAATCAGGGCTCGGTATCCTCTCAGTTTCCATGGAGTCGGGCTTTCGTTAGGATCCACCGATCCGATCGACGGCGTCTATCTTAAGAAACTCAAAACGTTGGTCGATCGCTTCGAGCCGGCGTTCGTGTCGGAGCATCTCTCCTGGAGTTCCGTGGGCGGCCGATTTTTGAACGATCTCTTGCCGCTTCCCTCACCACGGAAAGCCTGGACCATATCTGTTCACGGATCGCGGCGGTCCAGGAGGGCTTGCGGCGGCCGCTGCTGATCGAGAATATTACCCGGTATTTGAATTGGCGGGACTCCCCGATTCCTGAGGGAGAGTTCATGGCCGAAGCGGCCAGAAAAACCGGATGTGGGATCCTGCTCGATATCAATAACGTCTATGTTAACGCCATCAACTTTCACCTGGACCCTCTTGATTTCCTGAGAGCCATTCCGGCGCAGGCCGTCTGGGAGATTCACCTGGCCGGGTTTGATCGCTTCGGGAGGTGGCTGCTTGATACCCATGGCCAGCCGGTGCATCAGGAGGTGTGGACTCTGTACGAGTGGGCGATCACCCATCTGGGCCCACGACCGACACTGATCGAATGGGATACCAATCTTCCTCCCCTCCAGGTGCTGGTGGAACAGGCCGCGCAGGCGGACGTCATGCTTGAAGGATGCCATGCCACGGCTTCGTGAGATTCAGCATGCGTTTGCCGAGGGTGTGATGGGGGGAAAACCACATCGGTTGGCCGCAGAACTCGCCCCAGCAGAAACGGCTCTGCGGAGCGTGGGTCTGTATCGCCGGGCGATTCGCTTCAACTACGCTCAGGTGCTCAAGATTACCTATCCGGTGTTGGTTCAGGTAATGGGTCTCCGATATTTTGAAACCCTTACGCGTGGATATCTGAAGGTTCATTCATCGACGAGCGGGGATCTGTTCCCCTTCGGACGCCATCTTCCAGCGTTTCTCGGAGACTTACAGGTTGTGCCCTGGCTCATCGAACTTGCGCGGTTGGAGTGGGCCTGTCATGAGGCATATCACGCGGCCGATTCTCCGCCGTTGTCACCAGAACACTTTCATACCATCGCAGTGGTGGATCCAGGCTGCGTCACGGTCCATTTGCAGGCGGCCTCGCGTCTTCTGCGCTTGGCCTTTCCCGTGCACCGCGTCTGGCTGGCTCTGCAACCCGAGGCCTCCGCGGACGAAGACGTCGATCTGCCGTTGCCGGAGGAAGAGAGCGGTGTGGTCGTCATGCGGGGAAACGGGAACATCCAGGTTTTGGCTCTCAACCAACCGGAGTATCGTGCACTTGAAGCGCTGTCGCACGGCGTGGATGTTGCGACGGTTGAGCGAATGATGGCCGAGGTGCACCCCGGGTTCGAGTTCTCCAGGTTTGTTGCCGAGGCTTTGAAGCAATCGCTCATTACCGGTTTTTCCATAAAGGATTTTCTATGATGTCGCATCCCAGATTCCTCATGCCGGTGGTTCATCGCGCCGCGTCCGTCTATCGGACCGGTATTCGCGTCCTGGAATCACTCATTCCGGTCTTCGACCTTTCTGTGCGTCTGTACCTGGCCAATATCTTCTGGCACGGGGGCATGGTCAAAATCGCCAGTTGGATGTCGACCGTGATGCTTTTCACCATGGTCTATGATGTGCCGTATCTGCCTCCTGAGATGGCCGCGTATTTGGCGACCGCCGTAGAGTTAGGGGGATCGTTTCTGCTGGCGATCGGCTTGGCCGGACGATGGGCGGCACTCTCGCTCTTCGGGCTCAATATCGTGGCGGCATTCACCTATAGTCAGTTGTCCGAGGCCGCCTTGCAGGAGGCCTTCTATTGGGGCATTCTTTTTCTTTATTTCGTGCTGCATGGACCGGGCCTTCTCTCGGCGGATGCCCTCTTGCGGTATTGGTATCGGCGAAGATCAGTCAACGATACGGCTGAGAAGGCAACAGCCCAGGCTTCCTAGGAGCCTGTCGGACTTAGGAAGAATTGGCTGCAAACGTGGTTCAGCGGTCCATATTTCACCGCTTTCTTGGCCCATAGTCCCACTATGAGCCTGCGAAATCGTCACAATCCGACCTCGCTCAGCCGCTTTTTCGCTTTCGATTCCCTCAGTCCGACAGACTCCTAGAAATTGGTTGATGGCTTAGCCAGGAAAACAGCAGACGTAAAATCACCGAATTCCAGGTATCGCACAAAAAACATTCTCTCATCTTTATTTCCCTCATTCTTAGGTCCCCCCCTGTCTTCTCAAAGAAGATACCACCTGCAAAAAATTATCATTTGCTCCACAGCGAAATAATTTCTGTGGTCGGGAGAGAGGGATCTCTACAAAGAATGAATACTGGAAAACCGGTCTCTGGTGCTCAACGTATGGAGTTAAAGGCCTTTAGAAGGAGTACATACTTTCAAATCGAATGCTGTCCCAAACTCCGAAGGGAGTACGATATTCCGTAACCGACCATCAATTGTTCCCTAGTAATGATTCTCCACTATATGCACATAACTCTATGGAATATTGCGCCTTTGTGTAATCACTCCATGCTTTGTGTGTTGTGGCATGTTTGTTGATATCCATATTGAGAGGAAGCGTTCGAAGAACCCTCTTTGTACACGAAGTTGAGCTTTATTGCGATTCTCAGGGCTCGATAGGAACGAGAGAGAAATTGGAGAGGGCCTACGGTTTATTCGAGACTCCGACACGAGTTCCCCGAATTTTTTAGAAAGGAGGCAGGAAAGTAGAGGTCGGCTCTTCAACCCGCAGAGAACCGTATGAGTCGGAAGCTTGGATTGGGAAGTGTGAGGATTGTTCCTTTTTGAAAGCCAATAAAAAAAACGATTATCAAGAAGACTTTAATATCCAGAAACCCTGAATATTGGGTTGATACTGGAATTCCTGGAAGAGGGTCAACGATCAATGACACAAGTCAACGATAAATTTATTCACATCAATGGTCACAGCACAGGGCAAATTTGTTCTCCCAGGTCTCACATCGCGGCGGTCGCCAAAGAATTATTTGACATCCGGAGGTCCGTTCGCGCGCCTTGGCCCCGAGGCTGTTGGCCCCGTCAGTTCAGACGTGACGGCATCTGTTTGAATGGACAAGGATTATCAGGCAGGACAATTTCACCCTGGGTCACAGCATTATGTACCTTGAACAAGGCGAGGGGCCACTGGGTATCCTGATTCATGGCATCCCGGCGTCGAATCTGTTGTGGCGAAGAGGCATGCCCAAGTTGGCGTCAACTCGCAACGTCTATGCGCTGAATATGTTGAATGATGGCAAATCGGACAAACCTCTCGACGCCAAGGTCTCCATCGAAGCGCAAAGCCGCCTCATCGTCAAACTCATTTGGTCGACCGAGGAGGGAAAGAAAGCGTTGTTTCGCAATGTGCGGCGGCTAAACCCAGAGTACACGTTGGCGATTGCCGGCGAGCTCAAGCATCTCCCTCACCACACACTCATCATGGGGGCTGAACACGAGGTGTTTCAAAAACCCACATACGCGTTGGAACTGCAGAAAACTATTTTCAATGCTGAGCTGATAGGGATCAAAAAAGCCGGGCATTGGGTGATGGAAGATCAGCCGGAAGAGTTCGCATGATGTGCGATGGCCTTAGGCATCCCGGCCCGCGTGGTGAGCATGCCGTCGTGGGAATTGTTTGAGCAACAGCCCCGGGAATACCGCGAGAGCGTCATCCCGCCTGGCGTCACCGCGCGCGTTTCCGTTGAGCAAGCGTCCACCATGGGGTGGGAGCGATACCTTGGCGCTACCGGGCAGAGCATCGGGATGAAAACCTTCGGCGCCTCCGCGCCGCTCAAGGAACTCCAGAAAAAATTCGGATTCACTCCTGAACGCGTGGTGTCCGCAGTGAAGGAGCAGTTGGTGAAAGGGAGACCAATATGATGATCACCACATGCCCCAAGTCTAAGGAGCTGCTCCAATGAACCAAACCGCCCCCATCGTATTCCTGCTCGATGTCGATAACACGGTCCTCGACAACGATCGCGTCATCGCCGACCTGAAGGCGTATCTCACCCGCACCTTAGGTGAGGAGCGCCAGCAGCGTTACTGGGCGATCTTCGAGCAGTGGCGCGCGGAACTCGGGTACGCGGACTACCTTGGAGCCTTGCAACGTTACCGGACCGAGAACCTGCGCGATCCGGATTTTCTGCAGGTCTCCTTTTTCCTTTTGGACTATCCGTTCGCCGACCGGCTTTACCCGGACGCGCTGAACGTGATCAAACACCTCGCTGTCTGGGGGCCGACAGTCATCCTGACCGACGGAGACGTCGTCTTCCAACCGCGCAAGGTCAAGTGCTCAGGGCTGTTCGACGCTGTGGCGGGACGCGTGAGCATCTACATTCACAAGGAGCGGGAACTCGACGACGTCGAGAAGCATTATCCGGCCCGGCACTACGTTTTGATTGACGACAAGCTGCGCATTCTCACGGCGGCCAAAACAATCTGGGGGAACCGCCTGACCACCGTCTTCCCGCGGCAGGGTCATTATGCCCACGACCCGAAATGTTTGGCCGCGTATCCGCCCGCCGACATCACGATCGACCGCATCGGCGACCTGCTCACATACGATTTACCCGCGCTGCGCGCCGCCGGCCAGGCCACACAGCCCAAAAATTCCGCAACCCCAAAGAGAGAGGATTTATGAACGCCACCGAAAAACTCCACAACCTTGGCCAAAGCCTTTGGCTCGATAACATCACCCGCGACCTGTTGACCAGCGGCACGCTCGAGCACTATATCGCTCAGCTATCGGTCACTGGCCTGACGTCGAACCCGACGATTTTCGACCAGGCCCTCAAGAACAGCCACGCCTACGACGACGCCATCCGCCAGAAAGTGAATGCCGGCAAGGCGGGCGAGGCGCTGTTCTTCGACCTGGCGCTAGAAGATCTTACGCAGGCCGCCGATTTGTTTCGGCCGATCCACGACCGGACGAACGGCGTGGATGGTTGGGTGTCGCTGGAAGTCTCGCCATTGCTGGCTCATGATACGGCGGCCACCATCGCCGCAGCCGAGGAACTTCACGCCCGGGCGAAACGGCCCAACCTCTTCATCAAGATCCCGGGCACGGCGGAAGGTCTGCCCGCGATCGAGGAAGCGATTTTTGCGGGAGTGCCGGTCAATGTAACGCTGCTGTTTTCCCCCGAGCATTACATGGCGGCGGCCGAAGCCTATCTGCGCGGCATCGAACGGCGCCTCGAAGCGGGCCTGAACCCTGATGTCGCTTCCGTCGCCTCGGTGTTCATAAGCCGATGGGACGTCGCCGTCACAGGCAAAACATCCACCGAGTTGAATAATCGGCTCGGCATCGCCATCGGCCAGCGCACCTACCGGGCTTATGGTGAGCAAATGGCCGCGCCGCGCTGGCACCGGGTCATGAACGCAGGCGCCCGCCCGCAACGCCTGCTCATGGCCAGCACCGGGACGAAAGATCCAAAAGCCCCGGACGACCTTTACGTCAAGGCGCTGGCGGCACCGCTCACCGTCAACACGATACCGGAGAAAACGTTACTGGCTTTCGCCGATCACGGCGAACTCGGCCCGATCATGGCCGCCGATGGCGGCGACGGCGAGGCAGTGTTGGCGCAGTTCGCCCAAGCCGGAATCGACAGCGATGCCCTGGCCGCCCAACTCCAGGACGAAGGGGCCAAATCGTTCGTCAAATCCTGGAACGATCTCATAGGGCGCATCGCGTCCAAGAGCGAGACGCTCGCCACGACCCGTTGAGTTCAACTCTCGGGAAATTCAGCGCCATGAAATCTCCAAAGAAACGCTCGCCTATGAATAAGCCTCCCAATCAAGTTCTGGTCGTGGATGTGGGCGGAAATCACGTCAAGGTTCTGCTCACCGGACAAGAGAACCCGCGAAAGTTTGACTCCGGGCCGTCCATGACGCCGGAGGAGATGGTCGCCGGGATCCGCAAGGCAGCCAAGGACTGGAAATACGACGTGGTCTCGATCGGCTATCCGGGCGCGGTTCTCCGCGGCAAGCCGGTTTCGGAGCCGCACAACCTCGGACCAGGGTGGGTAGGGTTCGACTTCGAGGCTGCGTTCGGTTGTCCTGTCAAGATCATCAACGATGCCGCCCTGCAAGCTCTGGGGAGCTATGCGGGAGGGAAGATGCTTTTCCTGGGACTGGGCACCGGCCTCGGCTCCGCTATGGTCGTGGACGGCATCGTCGAACCGATGGAGTTGGCTCATTTGCCTTACAGAAAAGGAACCTTCGAGGACTACGTCAGTGCCCAGAAGTTGGAGGACGTGGGGAAAAAGAAATGGCGGGAATACGTCACGAACGTGGTGAACCGCCTGATCGACGCGCTCAAACCCGGCGATATCGTCCTCGGCGGGGGCAACGTTAACAATCTCAAAGAACTGCCGCCCGGCTGCCGAGCCGGCGACAACGCGCATGCATTCCTCGGTGGGTTTCGCTTGTGGGAGGAAGCCGGCAAATGGCAAGCGTCCGCTCCGTCCGGATCCCAGCCGTTGGCGTTGCGCGAATCCAGCAAGACCATCCACCTTCCACCGCTTACGAAACGTGCCGCGTGGAAGGCCCTCGCCGCCCACCATAAGCAGGTCAAAAAAACGCATCTGCGGAAGCTGTTTGAAGAAGACCCGAAGCGGGGGCAACGTTTCACGGTCGAGGCAGCGGGGCTGTTTCTTGATTACTCAAAGAACCGGATTACCGACAAGACGCTCAAGTTGCTTGTTAAACTGGCGGAGGATTCCGGCCTGCGCTCCGCCATCGACGCCATGGTTCGGGGCGAGAAGATCAACGTCACCGAGCACCGCGCTGTCCTGCACGTGGCCCTGCGCGCGCCGAAAGGGCAGACCATCGTCGTGGACGGCAAGAACGTCGTGCCGGAAGTTCACGCTGTGCTCGACCGGATGGCGGACTTCTCCCAACGCGTTCGCAACGGGCAGTGGAAGGGGCACACCGGCAAACGAATCAAGAACGTCATCAACATCGGCATCGGAGGTTCCGACCTCGGCCCGGTGATGGCCCACGAGGCACTCAAGCATTACAGCGACCGCCACCTGACCGTGCGCTTCGTCTCGAACGTGGATGGCGCCGACTTCGTGGAAGCGACCCGCGATCTCGATCCGGCCGAGACCCTGTTCATCGTGGCTTCGAAAACGTTCACCACGA
>JBBDSY010000083.1:0-24407 GCA_040904705.1 Nitrospirales bacterium
ATATCGCCATGGTTGTCCCCAATTCCAAATTCATCTCCTCCACAGTCACCAATTGGTCGCATGGCGATCCGAAAATACGACTTGAAATTGAGGTGGGGGTCTCATATAGCTCCAACCTGTATTCGGTCAGGGATTCACTTTTGGAAGCGGCAAAAGAACACCCTTTAACACTTTCTCAGCCAGAGCCAAAAGCTTGGCTGATGAGTTTCTGAGATTCAGCATGGAACATGCGTTTATTAGTCTGGGTAGGAGATCCCCAAGGCCGACGGCAGATCCAATCCGACATCAACTGCGCCATCGTGAAAAAATTCAGGCAAAATGGGGTTAAAATTCCGTTCCCCCAACGAGACCTTCATGTCCGAAGCTCCGTGCCTCTCCCAATGTCCTCGGTAGAGGCTTCAAGGCTCCAAATAACCAGCCCCAAAATCCCCATGGACACTATTTGAATGCGATTCCAACTTGAGAAGCCAAAACCTCATTGCTACACTGCGGCGAGTTCACACACTCAGGTCTATCTTGTTGCGTAACGATTCTCATCGAATTTTTACACCGCGCTATCTCCAATTCTTCTTTTGATGCCTCCCTACGAAAATTTCACCGATTATGCCCTTATTGACGCAATTAACCAGGGCGACACCTCTGCCTTTGAAGGACTGTATGACCGTTATGCCAACAAAGTGTTAAAGCGTTGTTATTTCATATGCCTTAATGTGGAGACGGCACGAGATTTAATGCAAGAAGTCTGGATAAAGGTGTTCTTGCATCTCCATACATTCAAAAAGCAGTCGGCGTTCTCTTCCTGGTTGTATCGCCTTGCCACCAACCACTGCCTCAACTACCTCAAATCCAAAGCTCATGCTGAGCTATCCACTGAGGATACGGTTTTCCGGGAAGCGTCTCAGGAGGAGTCCACTTCCGGGATTGAGGTTCAACACCTCCTTCAAAAGCTTTCCCTAGAAGACCGGACCATCCTGGCCATGAAATTTATGGGTGAGTATACGTATGAGGAAATAGCCGTTATTTGCAAAATCGGCGTCAGTGCGACCAAAATGCGGGTGTCACGATTGATTACGAAGCTTCGAGACGAGGTTTACTCATGAATGACGATGAAGAACAACTCTTTGAACACGTTCTCGAGACCCTGGACATTCCTGAACCTGATCCCGCCACCAAAGCCAAGATCATGAAGGCCGTCTATTTCCTCACTGTGGCCAAGGAAGTGGGCGCGTTTCAGGCCTCGATCCCCATAACCTTATTTGACGATTCAGCGGATGACTGAGAGGAAACAATGATAATGGGAGCTCAAAACGAACTCTTAGAATGGGGGATGGTTGTCCTCGTTTTTTTTCAAAGTCTCTTCGAGAAAATTGGCGGATATCTCCCTCATCTCCTTGGGGCAATCGTCATTCTTGCTGTCGGATGGTTCAGCGCCAAAATGCTGAGAGGATTGACCGTCAAAGTCTTGCGGGTCTGTGGAATTGTGGAATTAAGCGAAAAAATAAAATTCCACGACTTGTTAACGAGAATTGGCATCACGAAAACCCTGGACCAGATACTTGGAGCCTTGGTGTATTACAGCATCCTCCTGATTTTTGTTATTTCGGCCTCAGAAGTCCTGGGATTCAAGCTGGTGTTGGATACGTTAAACAAATTCATTGCCTACCTGCCTCATGTTCTTGGAGCGTTTTTAATTCTCATCATCGCTCTCTATCTGGCCAAGATCATGAAGGACGGCATGGCCTCTGCATCAAACACGTTGAACATTGTCTATGCTGGAGCCCTGAGTTCGGTGTTAGAAATTGTGATTGTGGGTTTTGGCATAGTGATGGCCTTGACCGAATTGGGCCTGGACATGACCATCTTTACGGCCAACGTCACCATCATCATTACCGGTATCGTCTTGGCTATGGCCCTGTCTATTGGACTGGGAAGTCGAACGATTATGTCCAATGTTCTTGCAAGGTATTATATTGCCCAACTCTTCCATATCGGAGATAAGGTGTCTTTAGGCGGACACAAAGGCACCATTATTAAGGTGACTCCCGTTTCGGTTCTGATCCAAACAGAAAATGAAGAACAAATCTATATTCCTAATGAACGAATCATTGAAGAAGGTTCCAATATACGCAAAACGGATGTTCGCGCATAGAGCCCATGCCGATCTTAACGCTCAGCAAATCTATGCCTGTCTTTATCGTTCGCATCTCATCGACCCTGTCTCAACAATACGATCTCTTCTTTCAAAATATGTCGAGAGCGATGAACTAGGCCATTGTTCCTGTTCCCGGCTTCCCCGTATCATGCGTTGATCTTTTGAAGCACCCGCATCGATTTGCACTCACATTCTTTCAGGAATCTCTCCTGTTTTCTTCTTTGAATGGGAAATGGATATGTGAATAAAATCGCTGAAATCTACTCCGGTCATCGCCTTAGGAGCACTTTGGGTGCGACTAGCATTTCAGAATATGTCCGCAGTCGAATTAACGTTTCTTTTCTGGACTGTTGAGACGCGTCGGATTGCCCTCATCGCAATTTGTGTGGCAACCGGCGTCCTTCTTGGACGAATCTCGCTCACCCACAAACAGCCGTCTCAAGAAATCAATAGGAAAACTTTCGAAGCACATGAGGTCGCCTTCTCAAGTACCGCTTAAAAATCGGAGGTCTCACGGTCAAGCACAACTTTCCCACCAAATCATCACTCACCTGTAAGGGGTCCAACCCCAGACCAAAATTCAGCGCCTTCAATCTCTCCCTGACCGGGAAGCCTGCGCACATGGATTGAAAGTGGGCCGGAATTGGGATAGGGGTTTCTCCCGGTCTTGGCAAAAATTATCGCCATGCCTACCTCCTCAATCAGGCTTACCCCTCCTGTGATTATCATACATTCGCTTTAACACCTTGTTTTTATTGATAAAATTATTTATGTGACGATTTATCGCTCTCAGTTGTCTAAAATAAGTGAAATAACGAACAACATCGAAAAAGAATAGACAAAATTATCCAACAAAAGAAGAAAGGTCTAGGCACCTGGCCTGTGGTAGTTCAGATTTTCTCACAATCACCTAATAAAACATAAATGGGGAGGTAGAACATGACGGATTCCAAAGAGCAACAACGGGGAACTTCAGAGTTGGTCACCAAAGAAGGGAAAACCCACATTGCCAATGAAGTCGTCGCAAAAATTGTGGCGCTCGCAACCAAAGAAATTGCTGGCGTACATGACATGGGCACCTTAGGGCTCAGTGATACCCTAACCGGATTTGCTCAACGAGCGGCAAAAACGGGACAAAGTACACAAGGCGTTCAAGTTGAAGTGGGAGAACGGGAAGTCGCGATCGATTTGAAAGTGGTCGTGGAGTATGGAGTGAGCATTCCCCAAGTAGCCACTGCCATTCGACGGAACCTCGCCTCGCGCATCAACACGATGACGGGTCTCACGGTCAAAGAAGTGAATATTGACGTTTCCGGTCTCTATTTTGCGGAAGAAGCCAAAGAAAAAACGGTTGAACGATCAGAACCGAGAGTGGCGTAACAGCGACGGAGGGTCGGACCCATGAACCGTTTCATTTCAAATCAATATCGTTGGAAAACATCTTTGCTTCCTGACTAATAATTTTGCGGAGGAGACCGCCGGATGACAGAGGCCAGAACGACAACGCATAATCCAGACCAAGTCACACTTCAATTAGGCAAAACCATCATTGCCCCTGAAGTTGTCATTCAACTCGTGGAAATAGCAGCAAAAAAAGTCCAGGGGATCCACAGCATCGCTAAACAGGGAATCGGTGACCAAATTGCGGAATTCACCCAACGATTTTCTGGAAAACTCCATTCGGGCCAAGGAATCGTTGTAGAGGTGGGCGAACGCGAGGTCGCCATCGATTTGCGCATCATCGCTCATTATGGTGTGAAGGTTACCGACTTAGCAGCCAGTCTTCGTCAATCCATAATCGAACAAATAGAATCCCTGTTGGGCCTGGTGGTGAAAGAAGTCAATATACAGGTCAGTGGGCTATTTTTCCCAGAGAACAAGCCTGCTGAAATGAGTGCTCGACGAGTCGAGTAACAGGTCAACAAAGTATGCTATGGCGAAATCGCTTGATCTCATTGATGAACGGGTAATTGCGGAAGCGGTAGTCCAGAGTGTGGCTCGCAGTCCATCAGTGGAGGTGCCAGTCGACAATGAAACCGATTTGTCCACGGTCGGACCAGGATGGCGGGTATGGGGCGTCGGAGTCCATCGAGTGGCGGGGGCCTTGAATATCGAAGTCGAGTTGATTGTCACCCTCAATAAAAAAAGTTCCATCCCATCAATCTCAACGCGGGTGCGCCGAATGATACGCACCGGCATTCAATCGCTGACATCCGAACAGATACGGTGGATCAATCTCCGAATATCCGATGTTCGCTTCAAAGATTAAACCATGCAAATTTTCAACCGAATCATGATGACCATTGGCAGTCTCTTCCTCATCTTGGGGAGCAGCACACTTTTGCTGATCACTCTCGGAATAATCGCCCCTCAGGATTGGCTGCCTGCTCCATGGCATGAGGTGCTTGTCCCCTTTACTCAATTAGATACGTCGCAGGGGTTGAGTGTCGTCGGCATTTGCCTTGGAGTGTTAATCGTGGGCATGCTACTTCTGTTTGTTGAGCTACGCTCGCCCTCGACAAAGGTTCCTGCATTCATATTACAAAAAGATGATTTGGGACAAATCGCTGCCTCAATGACGAGCATACAAGACCTTGCTAATCGCGAAGCGGGAACCATCGACGGTGTCAGAGAAAGTTTCACGCGCGCGCAAAATACTTCTCGAGGCATCCACCTTCAATGCCGTCTCTCCGTTGCCCAGAATGCGAATGCGGCACAACTTGGCCAACTGGTACAAGACCGAATCAAGACTTCGGTCGAAAACTATTTAGGAAAACCCATTGCCGGGATCCATCTTCAAACAGAAATGGTCCCTCTGGGCAGAGCAACTCCAAAAGGCCATCCTCGTGTTCGCTAAAGATTGTCAAAACGAAAAGGAGAAAACCAGGTGAATACGATTTTGTCAGCCCTGTCAGCCATGACCCAACGCCTGGGGCATGTGCCCTCCATCGTCCTGTCAGCGTTATTGATCATCGTTGGGTGGCTGGTCATCAGCAATCCTGCCCTGCTTGGCTGGATTGTCGGATTGGTGCTTATTCTTGTCGGTGTCGCAGTCTTAGCAGGAGTGTTTACCCAAAGATGAACGTGCACGATGATTCACTGGATAGTCCCGAGGGGTCCATGGCTTGGGAGGACGCGAAATCGCAGCCACAGCACTCCGCGATTTTGTCGTCCATAAACGCGTAAAGACCATCGTCATCAGGATTCCGTTGAAGACCAGAGATCGTTTCCATGGACATGCTCTCGAAGTTGAATGCCTTAACGTGCCTGAGCGATTGGAGTGTTGGCACTGGAACGAACCTGGTACGTCAACAATCTCCAACGACGATTTCAAGATATCTCAACCCAGATCCCCCAGCGACATCTCAACATGATGGAGACGACAACAACAGTGGCAGCCAGGATTCCCTAAGTCATCCAACGGAGGAAAAAATCCTCTGGCCAGACCAGATAACAGCAAGGATACCCGTGAAGATTTTGATTGGTTTGTTTATCGGAATCATAATTCTCAGTATCTTGGTTGCCATTGGTAATTGGATACGTTTGGGAATGCCCATTGGAAAACGAAAAAGTCCAAAGCAACGACCTGGAAGGCAGAGAGCGAGGGAAGATGAACAACAGTGAACGAATACTTGGGAATATGGAAAGACAAGATCACAAAAGCCGTGGCTGTTTTGATTTATCACGAACCACTTGACAAAACAGGCCCAATTCTCTTTGATCAACGAGGCTTAACGAGGCTTTATGATTCCCATGAGGCACTCACCCCAAAGGAGACTGTTATGGACGTGTTGACCTTACTCGTCGCTATTGTGGCATTAGTCGTTGCCATTATGGCATTCCAACGGACAGGAGGCATGCATGATCTTCGTCGGCAAATGGATGATCTGAGTTCCAAAAGCGAACATGCCGCTAAAGGCGCACGCGACATGACGGCCGATGCGCTCAGCCGGCTCGAAACCTTTATTCGAGGTCAACAACCACCTTCATCGGCAGAAGAGGAACCGCCTACTCAACCTCCAATGAGGGAGGACAAACCATGAAAGCATGGGTCATCCCGACAACATTGTTGTGTTTGGGCTTGGGAATTGGATTAGGTGCGCCTCTTGTGGCCACTCAGTACATGGAACCATATCTGCCGAGTTTTCTCAAGAAATCTCTCCATCCACTGGAAGGAATCGTGACCCATAAGCAACGCGATCAAGATCGGTTATTGATGACGATTACCACCAAAGACGGGACGATATTGGCAACCTTTGTGAAGCATGTGGCCGAAATCGACCTCCTTGTCGAGGAACAGGATTCTATTACGTTGGACGTAAAACAATATGAACCCTTTGTGAATGATCCGCCAGTTCTCAAAGTCAACAAGCAAGTTTCCCAGCCCTCCATCCCTCGTCCTTCCCTGGACTCTCCCCCACATACTTCGATGGAAGAAAGGCATCTCCCGGACTCGCAGCCGGAATCTCCGCCTTTATCGCGAGACACACCTGACAATTTGGAATCTGCCACGCCTTCCACAAATTGATTGTTGAGAAAAGACACTGATGAAGATTCCTTCGGGAAAACAGATTGCCGACCCATGCGCGTAGAAAACGACAGGATATAGAGTCTCTTGGTCCTCGAGCACTGCTGAACACCAAGCATTTTCAACGACTCAGTGAGATTGTCGGCGTGACATGCCCGTCCACCATTGTTCTCGGATTCGGACGGGCGATTCACTGTAAATTGTGTCCTTTAATCATTCAGGAGGCCAGACCCATGGATTTCGCAAATTGGTCAACCACACTCAAGGAATCTTTTGAGTATAGTCTTACATTATTTATGAGTTTTCTTCCCAAAAGTCTCGGGGCCTTGATGCTGTTAGCGGTAGGCGTCCTATTGGGAAAAATCGTTGAAACCGGGACGAGCCGCATCTTGAATATGATCGGTGTCGATCGCTTACTCAATGGCACTGGCCTGCTCTCTCTCCTTCAAAAAACGGGAAGCAAAAAATCAATATCTCAGATTATTGGTCTTTTGGGTTTTTGGCTGGTCTTTCTCCTCTTTCTGATTTCCGCCACCGAGGCTTTGAGTCTATCCTTGTTGTCTGAAACCCTGACCGCTCTTGTGCATTATCTGCCCAAAATTGGAATGGCCACCCTCATTTTGGTACTCGGCCTTCTGGCTACCAACTTCGTACGCGATATTATTTCTCTGGCTTGCGATTCTTCCGGAATCCGTCAAGGGACGGTTATCGCCCAAACCGTGTACATCGCAGCAACTCTCCTGGTTATCGTCACCGCCATCAATGAACTGGGAATCGATACGTCTCTCTTAAATCAAATAATCGTGCTCGTGATTGCCGGTCTCATTGCCGGAGCCGCGCTGTCATTTGGCTTCGGATCCCGATCTGCGGTTAGAAATCTCATTGCTGCCCATTACATTCAACCCATTGTTCGTGTCGGGGAAAAGATTCAGATTGGCAACTACGCCGGCACCGTCACCGCGGTCACACCCATGGTCGTGGTTCTGAGTACAGATAGAGGACGAGTCGTCATTCCAGCCGCCCAATTCACCGAAGTAACCAGCGTGATCGATCCCATTGAGGCTTAATATGATGAAATTGGAACAACAGCTCTGCCACAGGTTTCTCCAAGAACACCCGTTAGAGGCAGCCAGATACCTGGAGGGACTTCCCGCTCAGAAAACGAGAGACTTACTACAGACCATGGACCCTGAATCTGTCGCCCAAACCTTGGAGTATTTCTTACCCGGAGCGACAGCGAATATCTTAAAGGAATTTCCACCGGAGACCAGCGCCGACATTCTCAGCCGCTTAACTCCAGGATCGACACGGGCGATTCTTCGACAGTTCGATTCCTCCACACAGGAAAAGATTCTTGGACACCTTGCGCCACTCACAGCGGCATTTTTTCGCCGAACCCTCCCCTTGGCAGCACATACGGCTGGAAGCTTGGCCGACCCTCAGGTCCTGACCCTTCCACCGGACATTACGGTGGAAGAGGCCTTACTACGCATTATGCAAGTCCCACATCAAGCGATTTATTACTTGTATATTATCGACCACCGAAATATTCTCGACGGAGTCGTTCTGATGAAAGAACTGCTGGTTGCCCAACCAAGCAGTACATTAGCTTCTATCATGAATCAAGACGTCAAGGTCATTCCTTCTTCCGCCAATGCCATAGACATCGTGGCACATCATGCGTGGGCACATTACGATAGCCTCCCGGTCATTGACGAAGATAAGACATTTATTGGCGCACTTCGCCATCGAGCCCTGAGGCAATTTCTCCAGTCAACGTCGACTGAATATCAGCCAGCCTTTCTCTCCGACTCGCTTCTTCAATTATGGGAAGCCTATTCGTTATCCGGCCTGGTCCTGATGACGACCATGGGAGATCTCCTTACCACTTCTACTCCTCCCATACCGAATAGGGAAGAACAGGAAACTCCATGACGACTCTCGCATCCCCCGATCTCATGCATCAAGCGTTTATCGCCAAATTTCCCGATGAAGCCGCTCATGTGTTTGAGGCCTATTCTCCACAAGAAGTTATCGATACGCTTAAGGGCCTCCCGCACAAAGACCTGGCTAAAATCCTTTCGGCCATGTCTCCATCACTGGCCGCTGACATCATCGAGAAATTGCCTGAGTCCTTACTTTTAAATGCCATTGCTCATATGTCGCCTGCATTAACCGCTTCCCTCCTCCAACGCTTACCAGATTCAAGCCGCGACGGTATTCTGGCATCCCTGCCCATACAGGTCTCTGCGGACATTGCACCATTCATGGATTATCCTGAGGATTCTGTCGGTATGCTGATGGACGTGAAATTTTTTACTCTCCCAGAGGATTCCACAGTCCAAGAGGCGATCCAGCAGGTCCGTATCCACGCACCCCATCATTTGAATGAAATTTATATTATCGATCGTGAACAACGTCTTGTGGGTGTGCTCCCCTTAAGAGATTTGTTTTTAGCACCTTCCCAAAAAACACTTGAAGCCTTAATGAAACGGGAATTGCCCACCATTCATCCTCTCGAAAACCAGGAGCAGGTGGTGGAAATTTGTAATGAATGGAAGGTGCTCACGATTCCCGTGACCGACCTGGATGGCCGGTTACTGGGTATCATCAGCAACCAAGACATCATTCAAGTGGAAAAAGAAGAAGCCACGATCAGCATGCAAACCATGGTCGGCGTCAGTAAAGATGAACGCGCGCTGTCCCCTCCCTGGTTCGCCATCAAAAAACGCTTGCCCTGGCTGCAGATCAATCTTCTTACGGCCTTCCTGGCCGCATTTGTTGTGGGATTATTCGAGGACACCATTGCCCGCTTTACGGCCTTGGCCGTCCTGCTCCCAGTGGTAGCCGGCCAATCGGGAAACACCGGAGCGCAAGCGCTAGCCGTCGTCATGCGGGGATTAGCCTTGCGAGATATCCGTCCGTCCCAATGGGTCCGTGTCACCTTAAAGGAATCCTATGTGGCCTTGGCAAATGGCGTGGCCGTTGCGGCTACAACTTGTACCGCAGTGTTTATCTGGAGCGGCTCATGGGGCTTGACCATGGTTATCGGTGTATCCATGGTCATCTCCATGCTGATGGCGGGGTTTGCAGGAGCCATCATTCCCATCATCCTCAGCTCCCTGAAACAGGACCCCGCGCAATCCTCATCAATATTTTTAACTACAGTGACCGATGTCGCAGGATTTTTTAGCTTCCTCGGCTTAGCCACCGTTTTTTCAAGATTTTTGGAATAATATCACCAGATGAACAAGGCAATACAGGAATGAACCCCCGAATACACAGGACCTCATGACGCAATCACTGTTCATATGGATTGGCATTTTTTCGTGTCTGGCTGGATCGGCCATATGCTCGGGATTGACGCTTGGATTTTTTAGCCTTGGCCGCGTTCGCTTGCAACTTCTGGCTCAACAAGGGGATGTCTTCGCCAACAAAATTTTGAAAGTCCGAGAGGATTCCAACTTCCTCTTAGCTACTCTTCTGTGGAGTAACGTGGCAGTCAATGTGTTATTGACACTCCTTTCCGAAAAACAAATGGTCGGCCTATTGGCCTTTTTTTTCTCCCTATTTGGGATCACGCTCTTTGGAGAGCTTCTGCCCCAAGCCTATTTTTCGAGAAATGCCCTGAAAATGGGGGCCAAATTTTCCCCCATCGTGTATTTTTTACAATTCATATTTTATCCGTTGGCCAAACCGTCAGCTCTCATTCTTGACCGCATAGTGGGAAAAGAAGGGATCACCTGGTTCAAAGAACATGAGTTGGAAACGCTCATTCAAATTCATGCCCAATCTCCCGATTCGGATATCAGCGGAGTCGAGGGCCATGGGGCCTCCAATTTTTTAAATCTTGATGATATTCCTGCCTTTGAGGAAGGATCACCGCTTCACCCTCAAAGCATCATTCAGCTTCCAATGAAGGAAAATAAGATACTATTTCCAGCAATAGCCCCCATTGTCTCCGACCAATTCGTCCAACAGGTTCATGCCTCAAAGGAAAAGTGGGTGGTGATTACGGATGAAGAACATGTACCCCAAATGGTCCTGGACGCCGATGGATTTTTGCGGGAACTGTTGGTTGAAAATCGTTATAAGCCTCTTCGTCATTGTCATCGCCCCATTATTCTTCACCACACGCACATTCCTCTTGGAGAACTGTTGACGCAATTCAAAGTCAATCCTGAACACCTGGAAGATGATGTGATTGATCACGACCTGGTAGTTATTTGGACCACCGAACATAAGCGCATTATCACAGGAGCCGACATTTTAGGCCGGCTCTTACGGGGAATTGCGACACGAAACCCTTTGGTCAACTTTTCTTAATGAATCGCTCTGAATGACCTATGCGGAACGTTCGCCCTTGCAAGGAGAAGCATGAACCCAATGGATAAACCTGTCATCGGATGGAGGGAATGGGTCGCGCTGCCTGGATTGGGAGTCGGACGCATCAAAGCCAAAATTGACACAGGCGCACGGACCTCGGCACTGCATGCCTTTGATATTGAGGTAGGCGAAAAAAGCGGGCAAGATTGGGTCCGTTTTACCGTTCACCCGTACCAGGAAGATGACACCCGGATTCAAACGTGTACGTGCCCCGTCCGCGATATTCGCGTCATCACCAACTCCGGTGGATCACAAGAACGCCGCATTGTCATTGAAACTCACTTGTCTATAGGCAATCAATCATGGCCCATTGAAATGACCTTAACGAATCGGGATGAAATGGGATTCCGTATGTTATTGGGTCGTACGGCTATTAAAGGCCGCTTTCTTGTGGATCCAGGCAAATCTTTTTGTCTCAAAAATAAAGACATGCCGCCGCCGCCGCCGCCACCTTATTGAACCTTTCATTCTTTACAACAATTGGAGTCATGAGTTATGAAAATCGCGATGATGGCCCGTAACCCGAACCTGTACTCGCATCAACGATTGGTAGAAGCCGCAAAAGCTGCCGGACATGAAATTGACATTATCAACACGACCAAGGTGTATGTGAATATCACATCGCATCATCCGGAGCTTCGATATAAAGGAGAAAGTTTGAAGGGGTATGATGCGGTCATTCCCAGGATTGGCGCCTCGGTGACGTTTTATGGCCTGGCGGTCCTAAGACAATTTGAGATGATGGGCGTCTGGCCCCTGAACGAGTCCGTGGCCATTGGCCGATCGCGTGATAAACTGCGTTGCTTACAATTATTAGCAAGAGAGGGGATTGGACTGCCGGTCACGGCCTTTGCCCACTCCGATGACTTCGCGGATGATGTCATCAAGATTGCCGGCGGAGCGCCCGTGGTCATCAAACTTTTGGAAGGCACTCAAGGAATCGGCGTGGTCTTAGGCGAAACACACAATTCCGCCAAATCGGTCATTGAGGCCTTTCGAGGCGTTAAAGTGAACATCATGGTTCAAGAATTTATCAAAGAAGCGGGAGGCTCCGACATCCGCTGTTTGGTCATAGGGGATAGAGTCATCGCCTCCATGAAACGCCAGGGAGCCAAGGGCGATTTCCGTTCTAATCTTCATCGAGGCGGCAATGCCCATGTAATTAAAATTACGCCGGAAGAACGTTCCACGGCGACTCGAGCGGCAAAAATTATGGGTCTCAATGTCTGCGGAGTAGATTTACTGCGTTCCAAGCATGGACCTGTCGTCATGGAGATTAATTCCTCTCCCGGCCTGGAAGGCATCGAAACGGCGACCAAAATCGACGTGGCCAAAGAGATCATCCAATTTATGCAAAAGAATATGAAACCGAATAAAACGAAGACTCGCGGACGTGGCTGATACAAAACGAGTCGCCTTTGAAATTGGCACCACGACCATTACCGCCGGGACTCGCCGGACGGTGAACGTACCCATGAGTTTACTGTCCAACCATTCCCCAATGAGTATCCCGATTCATGTCATTCATGGAAAGAAAGATGGAGCTCGTCTATTCATCAGTGCGGCGATTCATGGGGATGAACTCAATGGCGTTGAAATCATACGCCGAATCCTCAAAACTCCTCGGGTGAATAAACTCAAGGGCACCCTCATTGCTGTTCCAATTGTCAACGTGTTTGGTTTTTTAGCGCATTCGCGATATCTCCCTGATCGTCGTGATTTGAATAGAAGTTTTCCGGGCAATGAGAAAGGATCCTTGACCTCTCAATTGGCCTATCTCTTCATGAAAGAGGTGGTCTTACGCTGTACCCATGGCATTGATTTACATACGGGGGCGATTCACCGGAGCAATCTCCCCCAAATCCGGGCGGACCTCACAGATCCCATGATGGAAAAATTGGCCCAATCTTTTTCGGCTCCGCTTGTTCTTCATTCTGACCTCCGTGATGGGTCATTACGTCGGGCAGCGACGGACAAACAGATTCCAACCATGTTGTATGAAGCCGGAGAGGCTTTACGATTGGATGAGCTGGCTATTCGCCTAGGTGTAAGAGGAATCATCCGAGTCATGCAAACCCTGAATATGCTTGAAAAACGATCAACTCCAGGGGCAATAACGAGTATCGTCTCCCGGTCATCGTATTGGGTCAGAGCTCCAACAGGGGGTATTTTCCAATCGTTGTTACATCTGGGCGCCAAAATCAAAAAAGGAGAAAACGTCGGCATCGTCACCGACCCCATGGGGACAACCGAAATGCTTGTCGAAGCAGGAGATTCAGGGATTCTCATTGGTCGGACAAGTTTACCCGTCGTCAATCAAGGCGATGCATTATTCCACATCGCCAAGGTTCATAATACCACCAAAGCAGAAAGAGTCGTGGTCGAATTTCACGAGGAATTGAAAGATGAAATGAATCTTGAGACACTCTCTCATGAGTGAATGCGCGCGTTGTGAAGATCTCGTGATAACCTGAAGGATCAGCGAAGGATGAAGGACGGTATGTGTCGAATGAGCTTTCTGAACTCCACCACAAGAAACCATACAATGCTACTTGGGATTCTCCTCGCGATGGTGACCGGCTGTGCCACCATGAAAGAACTCCCAACACCGGACCAGGCTACTGCCATTGAGCAATTATTGATGACTCAAGCGGTTGAACAAAGCCTTAATAATACAGACACGACAGACCTTCCCCTCCCCGAACACGCAACGGTCAAACTGGAGACAGTCGGGCTCACCGTCGAACAACGTTTCCTCATTGGGGCCATTGGACGATGGTTAGGGGAACAAGGCATACGCCTTCCACCCGAGGGTGAAGAGGCTACATACAGAATCCAGATCCTTGTTCAAAGTTTAGGGACAGAACAAAGCCGGTCTTTTTTTGGCATGCCCCCCGTTCAGGGCGGACTGCTTCCTTTCGCCATACCGGAACTTTCACTTTTCAAAGCCCAATATCAATCAGGTCTCACAAGATTCCGACTTGACATTTTCGAAACGACAACTGGCCGATTTATTCGTTCGACACCCTGGCTGCAAGCCTCCACCTTTTATAATGAATACACCCTTTTGTTTTTTATTGATTTTCGCAACACAAATTTGGTAGGCCCATTTGAGGATCCAGTACCCTTAAAAAAAGGTCCAGAAAATTCAACAGAGGATTCACCCTAGATCTTGAAAAATCATTGCCTCGCTCATGAACTGTCGAATAAAAAAGAGCCGTCTTAATGCAGAAAAAATTGCCAACGCTTGCCGTACATTCTTGGATTCCATGGATCGTGGGGAGCATTGTCCTGTGTGGGGTGTTGGCGTTGGGATTGGCCATCTTTCTGCTTCCAGTCTGGTCTGATACGGAGTGGATCAAGGAAGCCGTGATGGAAAATATGACAGAGATTGCAGGAGGACCGATTCAAATGGATACCCTTAACCTCCACCTATTCCCCACCCCTGCCCTCTATGTGGGGAACGTCTCGTTCGAAGCTGATGAACCTGATGGCGTTCGGTTTCGTGCTCATCACGTGGAGGTGGAAATTGGTTGGCAGTCTCTTTGGGAGAAGCAATTTGTGATGACCCATGTGTTACTCGACCAGCCGGTACTGACCCTGGATATCTCTCCAACCGAAACGACCGACATCCCGCCCTTCGAAGAAATTCCACAAATTCAAGGTCTCGTTGTTCGAAATGGCCGTCTCCACCTTCTTCGTACGGTGGCAAACCAGACAACACAGGCTATGAATTGGGAAAACATCCAACTCACCATCACACAGCTACAGCCTGAGGGACCCTCGCAGTTTCAGCTTTCTGGTCAGATTCCAAGTAGCCAAGCTTCCTCCTCCTTCAACCTCAATGGGACGCTGGTTTCTCTCGAGCCACATGAGGCCTCCTCTGGCAACGAAATCCCGGCTCCTATTCCCGGGATTAAAATCCACGGACAGGTTGAAGGGTCGCATTTGAATCTTGGTGAAATTGTCCATTTTATGAGTGGGCATGCCTTGGAGCCTCCGATTCAGACCGACGTGAATATTCAGGGAAAATTTTCCTATACCCTTCAGCAAGAAGAAGATCTTCTCGATATTGGGAATATCCATGTATCCTTAAATCACTGGTCTTTTACGGGTCAGGGCCGCCTGACCGATCTCTTCAAGGAAACCCCTCGTTTAGATCTTTCAGGCTCTTCCTCACCCATAGCCATAGAACAACTCTCAAGCCTTCTTCCCTCTGAATGGATCCCTGAAGACGTGCAAATAGTTCTCCGTGATCATCATATTGCCGGCACTATTGAATTACAGCAGGGAACGTTTCACATTCCTCTAAACGACGATGATCATGACCTGGCGGAGGCTCAAGGAATCATGCTTGTAGCAGGCGGGCAATTCCTTCCGGCTTTCGGCCAACCCCTGCTGACCAATATTTCCGGAACCGTCGCATTTTCCCCTTCTCACATTCAGATCTCTCGTGTCAGTGGAAACATCGCCCCCTTAACCCTTACGGCTCCGGACGCCACGGTTATCTTTGAGGGGGACGCGCTGCAGGTGACGATCCCAACCTTTCACATTGCCGAGAGTACGTGGAATCTCACCACGATGGTTGAGTTTGCCAATACCCCGAATGAACCTCCACGTTTGACCGTTGAAGGATCGGCGTTACCGATCTCGCTTCAACACCTTTCCCAAATAATTCCTGAGCCATGGCTCCCCGATTCTGTCCTTACCTTGCTTACTGAACGGGCCATAGACGGGGAGATTGAGCTCCTCACTGGGTTGGTGAAGTGGAGAGGCGATGAAGCCAACTCGGTGATCTCCGAGGGGGTGATTCGTCTAACCAAGGGGCACGTGCTCGTAGATCCCAACCATCCCCCACTGACAAATCTATCAGGAGGAATCGTCTTTGAATCCAATCTCGTCAGATTGGTGGATGTCGAAGCTACAATTTCCGCCTCCAAGATGTCCGTCAAAGAAGCCACCCTGGAATGGAAAGATCCAGACCTTTGGGTCGACCTGCAAGGTGAGGGACTCTTCTCAGCGCAAGATATACATCAGGCCTTGCTTCGAGATCCTCGCAGCGCGTCTCTTCGTGACCTCTTGTCCCACTATCGCGACGCTCAAGGACATCTTCGCATCTCAACGCGCATACAGGGGCCCGTGACCAACCCTTCGCAACTTCACATTCTTCAAGGAGAACTCCTGCTCGCTGACATTCATCTATCCCCTACCGCAAGAGGGCTACCTGTCCATCAGCTGAACGGTCAGTTCTCTTTTGATGACGAAGGGATAGGCATTCAACGATTCAACGGCCAAATCGGTGAAAGTTCTGTTGACATGAAAGGCCAATGGTTATTTCGGAAAGATTCTCAATCATCCAATATCTCCATTGCGAGTCGTCTCTCTTCAACAGACCTCATAACGCTGTTTCCCTCCCTTGGTGAAACGTTTTCCACACTGGATGGCCCCATCGACAGCGCCATGACGCTCTTTGGGTCCGCGCTTCATCCGGAATATCAGGCTCAATTTAATCTCACATCTACGACCCTCACCGCCAAGGGGGTCATTCACAAACCTGAAGGCATCCCTGCGAGGATCGCTCTCAAAGGATCCATTCAAGAGGGGAAGGCCATCCGCATGACAAAAGGCACCTTGTCGATCCCTCCCTATACACTCGAAGCTAAAGGAAAACTGTCATGGTCCGATCCCCCCTCCATTCGCGCGTTTTTTCAAACCGAAAGTGGAACAGGAGCTATGTTTCCGAAAGACGTTCTTATTGGGGATGGTCGTTTGCACCTTTCCACCTTAGGCATTAAATGGGGACTTACGGGAAAGAGTTGGGATTGGACCACCTGGTCGATGGGAGGAACAATCCAAGGGAGCAACCGAATCTCGCAATCCACGACATCCAATTCGAAGGAACACGTTCAATCTGTCTCTTTGCAATGGCGCCAAAAAGACCAAACGGGAAAAGGAGAGATCACCCTCAAAGAAATTCCGATCGAAAGCCTCATCGCTTCACAGGCTGATTCCGCGCCACCTTTAACCGGAACAACGTCTTTGACCACCTCACTGCACATGGACATCCAGACTCCCGAGCAGATGCAACACTCCGTGACTGGAACAGGCAAGGCGCAAATCCAAAAAGGCCTGATCCAAACCGGTCCGGTGTTGTCAAAAATTCTCGGAATTTTGAATGTGCCCAGTCTCTTAATGGGCAAAGTGAATCTCTTGGAAGAAGGGCTCCCCTTCGATGAGCTGACGGGATCCTTCTCAATAGAAAACGGGCTTCTCACCACCAAAGATTTGGCGTTAAAAAGCCCGGTCATCAAGCTCACAGCTGCGGGAACCTACGACCTCCCCACCGAGAATCTCGATAGTATGATTGCGGTGAGTCCATTCGGGGCGTATTCCAACTTACTGAAAGACATTCCGCTATTTGGCTCTCTCATGCAGGGAGAAAGAAAGGGTTTTTTGACCGCCTTGTTTGCAGTGAAAGGGCTCAGGACCAATCCAGAGGTCACCTACTTACCTCTGAAATCGTTCGCCGGAGGACTCAAAGGCTTCGCGCAATTTCCGATCGATGTGTTGAAAAATATTATCACCCTTCCGTTACCTAAAAAGGAATCAACGGAACACGTTTCCCCAGCTAAGGAATAAAGGGGATGGAGGATCATACAGCGCCAATTCTGGGAAACGACAATCCCTCCCCTGCCAAAGGATACATTCAATCCCCGGTGGCTAAGATGGAAGGGTGCTACGATCAGTCTCTCCGCTCGAAGGGAATGATGAAAGATGAGCCGTTCTTCACAAACGAATTTTGACTATGATCTCGTATGTATCGGGAGCGGACCGGCCGGACAACGGGCGGCCGTTCAAGCCGCCAAATTGGGAAAAACGGTCGCCGTGATCGAAAAAAAGCGAAACGTGGGTGGCGCATGCCTCGACACCGGGACGATTCCCAGCAAAACATTTCGTGAGGCGATCTTAGCCTTTTCTTCAAGCCAAGTCTTTCTCGATAAGAATGAACTTTCTCACCCTAATCGTCCGAAGGCCAGCCAACTATTTTCTCGGGTCAAAGAGGTGATCGGTATAGAAATTGCGGTCTTGAAGGATCAATTATTCCGTAACGACGTGGTCATGCATAGTGGAAGTGCCGCTTTTATCGATCCTCACACCCTCCAGATAGTCACTGAGTTAGGAAGCAAACAGATTACATCTGATAAATTTATCATTACGGTAGGCACGATTCCTACTCCTCCACCTGACATTCCGCCGGACGGAACAATGATCGTGAATAGCGATGGGGTGTTGAACCTTGAACAGTTGCCAAAAACCATGGCTGTTGTCGGGGCCGGAGTTATTGGAATTGAATATGCCTCCATGTTTGCGGAACTAGGGGTTGAAGTCACTGTGGTGGATAAGCGAAACCGCCCCCTGGAGTTCCTGGATTATGAAATTGTGGACGAATTAATTCATCAAATGCGAAACAAGAATGTGCTGTTCCGATTGAATGAAACCGTTGAACATCTCGAGATTTCCTCGAACCCTCGGCCCCGTGCCCTCATCAGACTGGAATCGGGTAAGCGCCTCGTCGCCGACCTGGTGTTGTACTCTGTCGGCCGCCTGGGCGCAACTGAAGCGCTCAATTTGGGATCTGCGGGCCTAGAGGCCGATGAACGCGGCCGTTTGAACGTCAATGAGCATTTCCAAACCAGCGTCCCGCATATTTTTGCGGCCGGGGATGTCATCGGATATCCCAGCTTGGCGGCAACCTCCTCCGAACAGGGGAGATTGGCCGCCTGTTATGCCTTCAATGTTCCCATCGACCCCATGGCGGATCACTTTCCCATCGGCATCTATTCAATTCCGGAAATATCCATGGTCGGGAAAACCGAACAAGAATTGAGTCAGAGCAAAGTGCCATACGAAACGGGAATGGCGCGATACAGAGAAACGGCCCGCGGGGCCATCATGGGTGACAATACCGGATTCTTTAAAATGCTATTTCATCGGGATACCCGACATCTCTTGGGAGTGCATGTGATCGGCACGGGAGCAACCGAACTGATCCATATCGGTCAGGCCGTCATAGCAATGGGTGGTGGATTGGATTATTTCATGAAAACAGTATTCAACTATCCCACCCTGGCAGAATGTTACAAAGTCTCAGCACTCGATGCCTACAATAAACTTTCCAATTGAAAGGAATTCTCTTGAAAAAGTTCGTTCCGCACTCAAGAATGGACAAAGGCACTAGCACGAGATGAAGGGAACACGAATAGCATGTTAGGTGACCTCGTGCTTCAGCAATGGGCTTTACCTTATAGCGTTCATTAAGCAGGATATGTAACGGTCATCATCAACAATCATAAAGGAGGTTATCATGCCGGAAGAAAAATCTTTCATTGCAAAAGCCAAGGATAGTTTAGTCGAAGCGATTAAGGGTGTTGGCGATGTCACGAACGCAACGCTAGAGACAGTGAGTGGGTCCTTGGTCACCGCGTTAAAAGGCACGCAAAACATTGGCGGCGAGGCTGGGGACCTCATTAAAAACACTATTATCGGTTCTGTTCAAGGTATTGTGGAAGTTGGCGGTGAAGTCGGATCAGCGGCCAAAGGCTTAATTTTGGGTGTGGTGTCAGGGACGAAAGATGTCGCCACCAATACGCTTGATGCCGTCGGGATTAGCACGACCACGCTGATTAAAACAACCTCAGACCTTGGAGGCAATATTGCCCAAACCGCTAAAGGGGCTATTCAAGGAACGATTGTCGGAGCTAAGGACATGGGAGAAAATGTCGTCGATGCCGTGGCAAAAACGGCTACGGCCATCATAAAGGGTGTGACAGAAGTGGGAGGAGAACTAGGAGACACGGTGAAAGAAACATTAATTGGAACAGCTCATGCTGCCAAGGAAGTCGGAGAAAAAACAGTTGAAACGATTGGCCATACTGCAGGGAGTCTGGTAAAAGCCACAGTGGAATTTGGAGGGGACCTCGCCTCGTCCGTACAAGGCTCGATGATGGGCGCCATGCAAGGGACGCAAGAGATAGGCGGGAAGGTTCTCGATACCGTAAGCCATACCGCCAGTTCAATGGTAAAAGCCATAGGCCAGGTAGGTGGAGATGTCGGGACGACAGCAAAAAATGCGGTAGAAGGCGCCATCGAGGGGGCTAAAAACATTGGAGTGAATACTACTGAAGCGGCGTCTGAGGCGGCGACGAGCGCATTGCAAGCCGCTGGTGAGGTCAGTTCAGCGGCGGGAGAACAAGTTCGAAACGCGGTCACCGGAACAATTGCCGGGGTGAAAGTCGTGCTCAAAAAACCCTTTAACTAGGAACGACCATCGGTTAGCACTGCCAAGAACAAGCCTCTGAGTGAACTCATCCCGCTAGGGTTGGCAGGGAATTCATGTTTATCCCGCTCAAATTTTGTCATGGCAAAATTTGAGCGGGATGGCTGGCCACGTCCCTCCACCTCTCGTGAAAGATGCCTGCGGGACCTGGAAACTCGAGATCAGGCGCTTGGAGTTCGCAGACGAGTTGAAAATATCTCGCAGACGGTATGGTATGAATCCTGGAAGAGCTTTGGGGTTTACCGGTCTTTGTCTTCTATAACCAAGACAGAGCATGGAATGATTTTAGCCAGGAGGCCATACATCGACACCTCTCACACCATCAGAACCTTCGCCAGGTACTTTTTTTCATCGGATGTATGCTGGCTCGTCTCACAGGATATTTTTCTCCCTATTCCTTGAAAAAAGCGGTGGTGGCATACGACTATGCCATTACGAATACCCTGGTGAAACAACTGCTCGTCAACATTGCCAGAGCGCACATCATCAAACCGACCACTTTACGGGCGTATACAATATTCCGCTTTCTTCCCTCACGGGAGAAGACTTCTCGACGCGTGAGAAAGAATATCAGTTGATCTATGACGCATCCACCCAATCATATACTCTCCAAAAACGGGTTCCTCGTCGTATCGTGATCACCAATTACGACCCTGATCTCCTTGCCCCAGATGAACGCCGCGAACTGCAACAAAAGGCGGAACGCTGGCCTCCCAACGATCTATTGGTGGATATCCGGTCAGGATTTCCTGGAGGGGAATTTCCGCTTCAAGGCGATTTTCGGCTTCGAAACTTTCATGCCATTCTGAATTTTCTCGAACGCACCATGGAGGAAGAGCCTGAGTATCAGGTCGACCCTGATCCGCTCACAGGACAAGTCACCGAAAATCCGGTGAGAACCTTTGATATTATCGAAACGGCTTCTCGTCCAGCGCAAGCCATTTTATCAGCCCCATATGAAGGAGAGTCCTATTCTTTTCGCGACAAGGCCAATGAATCATGGAATCAAGAAGCCTTTCGTCTTCTCTATCAACTCTATCAGATGACCATGACCGCAGAATTAAAAGGTGTCGCTCCCAGTATTACCATCGCCAAATGATGGCCTAGCAAAAAAATGCAAAAACAGATAAAGACACTACACGATGCCAGCTATTGATAAAATTTGGCTGAATCTCATCATCGTATTCTTGATCTGTGGAACAGTGACGCTGGAAGAGGCCGTTGTCCCAGGATCTTGCCTCGGCCAGGAACCCAGCGCCACACCCTATCGCCCGACCCTCTCCAATCCGGCTCAACTTTCTGCTCCCGGTTATGTCGAAATGGAGATGGGATGGCAAAGCCTGAAAGAAAAAGCGACAGACGGTTATCGGCATAGTGTTCCATATTTATTGAAACTGGCCTTTTCAGATTACATAGGATTGTTGGTCGGAGGAGATGCCTTGATCATGAATGACTTCGACCAGGGTTCCACTCTCGCTGGGGTCGGAGATGTCACTCCCTTGCTCAAACTCCACATGCCATTGTTCTCTCAACCCGCCTCCGCATTAGGATTGGAAATGGGCGCGAAGCTCCCAACAGCACCCCAAACGGTTGGGAGTCAACAGACTGATTACCTGGTGACCGGCATTTATAGCCTTGGGGTCGGTTCATTAGGCATTGACCTCAATCTGGGGTATACCCGTCTTGGTGGAGCACCGGAAGGAGAAGGCAAGAACCAATTGTTTTGGGCCGCCAGCACGGCCTATGGACTAACCAAACGATGGTCGGTCGCCGGTGAACTTGCCGGAACCGTGCGGCAAAGCGTCAAACCCTTCACGCAATTTTTGGCGTCCACGAGTTACTTCTTCACACCACGAATCGTCGGTGACACGGGTGCTGCGTTCGGCCTCAACGGGTCCTCACAGGAATGGACGCTGTTTGCAGGCATGACTATCCTGCTTGGAAAGCTGTGGGATGTAGATTAATTTCCCCTCGCATCCGTTTTAACAACCAGACAACGATCGGTTCCTTAATGGACTGCATGTTAAAGTGAGCCTATGTACAATGCCTGGCCTTTCTTGGCTTGATGGCTTAGGATACAGCCATTCCTTTTTTACAATATCGCTTTTCCCAACCTTCCCCGAAGTTGGCCATACACCTGTCATCTAGTTTCCATGAAAAGTCATCGAAAGAAACGCTCCAAAAAATCCGGTCTTCCTCCCGGGACACCGATTCACATCGGCGAACACCGTACCACCCCCGTCACCATTCACTCGACCACGTATAGTGAAGCCGCGATTGAAGAAAATGAATTCACACAGAATGATGACTTCTCCCGCCCACTCTCCGATACCGCTCTGACCTGGGTGAGCGTACAGGGGGTTCATGACATTGCACCGCTCAAGCAAATCGCCACCTGTTTTCAACTCCACCCCTTGGTCCTCGAAGACCTGGTCAATACGGAACAACGCCCAAAAGTTGAAGACTACGAGCAGTACCTTTTTCTTGTCCTCAAAAATATCAGCTGGCATGAAAACACCCGCATTATCCATACTGAGCAAATCAGCATTATTTTGGGTCGGAATTTTGTGTTGTCCTTCCAAGAGGGCAATCATGACATCTTCCACACTATTCAAACCCGGCTTCAAAACGGCAAAGGTCCGCTACGAACCCAGGGGGGCGATTATCTCTTCTATGCGTTGCTTGATGCCGTCGTCGACAATTACTTTTTTGTTCTGGAAGCCTTGGGGGAGGAAATTGAAAGCCTTGAAGAACGAGTCATGAAACAAACCGGACAGGAGTCTCTTCAGTCCCTGCATGAATTGAAACGAGAAATGATTTTATTGCGAAAGTCGGTATGGCCGCTCCGCGAAGTCGTGGGGCGTTTGAGTCGAGGAGAGTCTTCCCTTGTGCGCCAAAACACTCAAGTCTATCTTAGAGATGTCTATGATCACACTGTGCAGGTGATCGAAACGATCGAAACTTATCGTGAGATGCTCACCGGTATCCTAGAAATTTATCTCACCAGTCTCAGCAATAAACTGAATGAGATCATGAAGGTCATGGCCATGATCGCCACTCTCTTTATTCCCCTGACACTCATTGCCGGAATTTATGGCATGAATTTTAAGAACATGCCCGAATTGGAATGGACATGGGGCTATCCTCTCGTCTTAGCCATCATGGGTATCTGCGCAGCCGGGATGGTGCTGTTCTTTCGAAAAAGAAAATGGCTGTAAAAGCAGACTTCCAGGCATTCCTTTTGCTCGCAACACACGAATGTCGACCGCTTTGTCTTCTCCCATGCTTGATCGGACGGACGACAAATCGCCTCCTCATTCATTCACGTGATTCATGCATGTTCACCTGAGAAAGGGCCAGAATGAAAACTGAACAAGGCCTTGTTTTTGCTTGTCTATTAAACGGAACTGCCCCTCAGACCCACACGTGGGATGAAATCAACAAGTGGTCCCCGCAGCAGGGTCCCTTGTGGATTCATCTTGATAGGACGGGTACCGACAGTCAACATTGGCTTCGGGAGAAAAGTGGACTCGACGCTATTGTCGCCGAAGCCCTTCTCGAAGAAGAGACACGGCCCCGAATCATAGTTCTCGATGAGAGTCTATTCCTCACACTCAGAGGGGTGAACCCAATCCGGGCGCAGAGCCTGATGATATGATCTCGATTCGTCTTGACATTCAGGCCGATCGGGTTATCACTGTAAGGCATCGCCTCCTGAAAACCATCCAAGATATTCGGTCAAGCCTTGCGGCCAACAAAGGGCCACAAACACCAGCACTTTGCTCGCATTGACCAAACTTACCTCTCCTCCGATGGAGAACTCGTAGAGTAGCGCTAACAGCACCACGCCCAATATGTCGTCCAATACGGCTGCACCCAATACAATCTGCCCCTCGGGTGCCTGCTGACGTTTCAAATCAGACAAAACACGGACAGTGATACCGATACTGGTATAGTAGGTTAACTTTTCATTAGTACATGGCAAAGATCATATCGATGGCTTT
>JBBDSY010000084.1:0-24215 GCA_040904705.1 Nitrospirales bacterium
CCAGCGCTTTTAAAGGCCACAGGATAATGTCACCATGGCTCTCCGGATGCTGGATAGTGGCGAACCGGTCAAACATAAACCACTGCGGCCAATCAGCCGTCTCCTCATATTGCTGGGAAAAGACCGTTAACAAGATTTGTTTCGCTTCAGGATGGTGTTGGGTGGCCAACAGGAGTTCGATCGGGCCTTGACAGACATCGCGTACACCCCATGCGGCACCGGAAAATTGTTCGAGACCATGGGGGATCGTCAGGTGCACCATGGCATTGTGTACGTACCAGTAAAATATGTCATTGAGTTTGTCGCACAGCGGATTCGATTTGGGGCGTGATACGTGAAATTGTCTTCCGAGTAATTGCCAGAATGCCCAGCTAGCCTGTTGGTCCTGCTTCAGATGAGCCGGTTGAGTTTGATATTTCGTGCATAAGATCTTGGCGTGATCCGCGTTGATGATGGAGCCCGTGATCGCTAAAGAAAACGTCTGGATCGGTTTGGTTTGAAAGGTGAGATAGGGGAGTCCACGGGACTGGTGATCGGTAAATAATTTTTCATCCGTGCCAATGTGCTCGACTTTGGTCGGTTCCGACGTCGTGATATAGAACACGGTATCCGGATATCGTTGGGCCATATCCGTACTGGCATGTGGTCGCAAGGTGGCGGTGGCTTCCTGAGCATCAATCTCGATATGGCCTTGATGATCCAGTTCATGGTTACCCAGAACCAGATTGCTGAGTATGACAAAGGTGTCGGTCCGATCGGACTCAATACTCAAAAACGCGGCGGCCTCTTCAGAGCTGACCCAGGCATTAACCACAATCCATCCCTGATCGGTCTTGTAACGCCATCGGCAGGAATTCAAACTGATTTCAAAACACGACGGCATCCCGAGTAGATGATACGTGGCGCCTCGCTTCATAAAAATCCGCAGGCCGCTCGTTTTGAAGATGTTGAAAGGGGTTCTCGTAATGGATAACAGTTTGTTGAACGACGTGTTGCCGATACTGAGATGGGAGTGAAAGACGCCGGCCATATACGTGGTTGAACTCAGCCCGTCGTCGTGCGGGAGCAAAGCGCTGCCGCTGCGCAGAATATGGCCGTGCTGGCGTTCAACGAGCTGCTCTTTGGCTTTGAACACTACGTGGGTGGCATCCCCATGGAAAAACGATAACAATGTTCCGTCGTGGATTTCCCCATGGCGTCGCCGATCCGGGAACAGGTCCTGGACATCGTCGTCGGTTAAATCCAGTCCGTTCAGCATCTGAAGGTTGTGTAAGATCGAGTTGTCGGCTGGTTGCGGGATGAACACGCGAGCGGGTGGTCGATCTTGTAATCCTTGGATACGGTTTATCGTGGAAGGAATACGGTCGGCATCGACGGCTTGGGTGGGTTCCGGATGGTGCGGCACATATTCGGCATAAAACGTGACCGATCGGGACTCGCCGGGAGCCATCCGTAGGATATCGGATTGCAGACCGCAGAATGCCATTTCGTATTGCTGTTTGACGTTCACGAGGCAATCCTGGGTGAGTCCAACCGGGATATTGGTGTGTTTATACGCTAATCCAAAAAATGGCAGACCATCTGTTACGAAACCTCTGGTGTAAGTGGTACTCCCCTGCATGAGCCAGGGATGTTGATCTTCGTATGCTTGATTCTGGCGTGAACACACGACGTGTCCATATGCGTTGTGGGTCAGAACATGATGATCAATGTAGTGGCTGCAATATGCTTCATTGTTCCGGACCGCCCCTTCGGAGGCCAGGCCAATATCCTGGGTATAGATTACATCGCAGAGACGATCCGTCGAGGTGGTGTTGTGAATCTCGATTGTCCAAAACCACAGCGTGGCCTCCGGGTGGAGCGTCAGTGAGCACGTATACGCCAGATCTTGCCAGTGCCCTTGCCATCTGGCTTGGTCTTGTGTGTAGGCGAACGTACCGGGTGACAGGGGTCCGATCAGCGGGACAAACGTAATCGCATCACCCGTGCGGAGTCGTAAATACACATTGTTCAATGACCCTTCAAGCGGGTTGCCAAGTATCTGATTAATCATCACCTCATCACACATAGCCCGGAATAACCCGCCACTCTGAAAAAATTCAAAGACGAGGCCGCTTGAGTTGGCTAACTCAATCGTTTCAAGCTCGTACCGTGATCGAAATGTCGACATAGTGTCTCCCGATGGTTCTGTCGCAAAATAGGTGTTCGAATTCAAAAGGATCGGACGCCTGCCGTCTGGCCCAATAGAGGGAAGCTCTCATCCCCTGGCGGGCCTTGTTTGAGCAAAGCGAGTTGGTCCGCCCTCCGCAAGTTGGCGGCCGGCCTCTCTAATGCGGCTAGACGGGGCGTCAATGGTTTTGGGGCCATTTGCCGAAACAAAAGGGCCTCGCCTGCCGGGGCGAAACCCGGCAACGCAGAATATCACATGAGACACGAGAGTTGGCGGTACCAGTGCGAGGTGTTCACCTGCCAGCGATTTTTACTGGTAACCCGCAAGATGATTCCCGATATACATTACCAAGCTGTGAGGGCAGAACCATAATCTGAATGATCCAAAGGATCGCACTGACTTTGATGATTAGGCAGTGAGAGAATAAAACATTTCAGCAGGAGATTGCCTGTCTCCTACCAATTTTTGCATCTGCCCTTTCTTGATCATGGCCAGCACTTTCATGCCCGCTATCGTCCGATGTCGCCAACGTCCCAACTTCCATGTTCAAGAACTTCTGAATACACAGAAAGCCCAAGAGGAATGAAGGCGCGACTTCATCTCCACATTACACTCCGCATGCTGCTCTGGGGGAAGGATCTGCACAGCTCTACTAAACGGCATAGACTGAGGGCATTGTTGTGGCTATCATTATAGCCACAAAATAGAGAGGGAAGTATGAAGATAGCCAGTGTGAAGGAAGTGAAAAATAACTTGTCACAGTTTCTGAAGAAAGCCGAGCAAGAGGATGTCGTGATCACCAAAAACGGGCGACCCACAGCCATTCTCCACCATCTTGGAGAAGACGAACTGGAGGATTATCTCCTGGAACAGGATCCCAAATTCAAGCTAAAAATCGAAAAACGCTGGAACGACTATCTCACGAACGGTGGCGTCTCTATGGCAACCTTGCGTAAGGGGTTGGCCGGATGAGCGAAGGCGATGAGCCGTTTACCATTGCATTTGCCAGGGAAGCCGAACGCGGAATTAGAAAATTGCGGCGGCAGACGCGAGGATGATTCTTCGGGAAATTCAAAGTCTCCTTTCGTTTGAGCCGTTTAAAGTGAGCAAAACCTAAAACTGCTCGTGAGTTTTACCCCGCAGTTGTTCCAGTTGCGAGTCGGAGACTACCGGGCTTACTCCCGTATTGGTACGCAGCAAGTTGTGGTCCTGACCGTTTTGCACAAAAAGGACAGCGAACGGTGGCTAAAACGTCACAGCTGATTTCAAATCTCAGGAAGAAACTCAGGGTACGAATCTTGAGCGCTCATCCTATCAAAGGTCGGGAAACGTAGGTCCAACGACCGTTCTCCACTACCACCGGTCAGGTTTTTGTCGTTGATGATTTTAACCATATCCTGACTCAGACTGATATGGGATTCCCCTATTTTATTGGTACTAGGTTGTTTGCTCGTTCTGGCGTGATTTGCCGTTTAGGCTTTTGGGAGAAAGTCGATAGTGGGGTTGCGGACAGGTGAGACGATTTTCCCTTTCCTGCCCAGGCGCATTGCGCCAAACAATTGCATGTACTCATGCGACACAGATATTCGAAACCCGTCACTCCCCCTTCTCATCTTCTCGCCATGTTGTACGGAAGTCCGATTAGATGGCCTGAGCGAGGTTCTTCTTAGACCGATTGGGATTTGATACTTTTGCCTTTGGATTGGGAGAGAAACCAATCTTGGGCATGAAAAGGAGAGGCATCGGGTGCGGGTGTGATTCGCGTATAGGTCCCATCTGATTCCAATCGGCGCCCGAGGGAGTTGTCCTTGAGATAGGGCGTGAGGATCGATTCCAGCAGAAATGATCGAAGCTTGGGACTTTCGATGGGAAACAAGATTTCCACACGTCGGTCCAGGTTTCTGGTCATGAGGTCGGCACTTCCGATGAAGAGTTCGTCGTTTCCTCCATTCTTGAAATAAAAAAAACGCGAATGTTCCAGGAACCGTCCGACATGCGAGGTGACCGTAATGGTTTCGCTGAGCCCTGGCACGCCAGGGCGCAATCCGCACATGCCTCGTATGAATAGCTCTATTTTTACGCCGGCTTGTGAGGCGCGATACAGGGCTTGAATGGAGGCTTTGTCCACCATTGCATTCATTTTGAAGACGAGAAATCCGTCGCTGTGTTCCAACTGTCGATCGATTTCGCGGTTAATTCGTGCGATAAGTTGATCCCGAATCCCTCCGGGCGCGACGAGCAATTTGGCGTAGGTATCTTTTTTGGAAAATCCCGTCAGGGCGTTAAAGAGATCGGTGACATCTTCTCCCATGACCGGATCGCAAGTAAAAAAACTCAAATCGGTATAGATTTTACTGGTGAATGGATTGTAATTCCCCGTGCCGAGATGCAGGTACCGACGAATACCATCCGATTCCCGTCTCACGACCATGCAGACTTTCGCATGGGTTTTGAGTCCGAGGACGCCGTAGACGACGTGGACGCCTTCATCTTCTAATTTTCTTGCCCATTCAATATTGTTTTCTTCATCAAAGCGCGCTTTGAGTTCAAGCAGGACGGCCACTTGTTTGCCGTTTTGGCGCGCTTCCATTAATGCTGCGACGATTGGCGAATTGGTCCCGACGCGATAGAGCGTCTGTTTGATGGCTAAGACCTGCGGGTCTAGGGCTGCCTGCCGAATGAAGTCGACAACCGGGGTAAAGCTGTCATAGGGATGATGAAGAAGGATATCTTCTTTCTTGATCAGCGTAAACAACGATTCTTTTGACCCGGGTTCCGTCAAGACGGACGGATGCAGGGGAGGGAATTTGAGGTCACTCCGTTCAATGCCCGCTAGTTCCATGAGATTCGATAAGCCCAGACGAAAATCGTAAGTGTAGACCTGATAAGGGGCTAACGTAAGATTGCGGACGAGAATATCTTTAATGAAGTCTGGTGTGCGTGGATCCAGTTCGAGCCGCACGACCGACCCGTACTGTCGCAGATCAATTTGTTCCTCAATGGCGGCTAACAGGTCTCCGGCTTCATCCTCTTCAATTTCAAAATCGGCATCGCGGGTAATCCGGAAGTAATAGGCGGCTTGGACGATGACCCCTGGAAACAACAGATCGAGATTTTCGGAGATAATGTCTTCGAGCCAGACGAAATTTGTGGCCGCTTGAACGCTTTCCAATCCTAATTGCTGATCATCCGTGACCTGCTGTTCATCGGGTATTCGGACGAGTCTGGGAAACAGCGCGGGCACTTTGATGCGGGCGAAGCATTCGCCACGTTCCGGGTCGTTTGCCACGACTGCGAGATTCAAGGTTAAATTGGAAATATGGGGAAACGGATGGCTGGGATCAAAGGCTAAGGGTGTGAGTGCGGGAAAGATTTCTTTCCGAAAATATCGTCGCAGTAAGGACCGTTGCTTGGGCTTCACATTTTTATACGAAAGAATATGGATGCCGGCCACTGCCAGGTTGGGCAAGAGGTCTTTCTTCCAACATTGCACGACTCGCTCAAAACTCTGGAGCAACACCTCTCGGATGTTTCCTAATTGTTCCGAGGGGCTGGTTCCATCTAAGGACGCTTCCAGGACTCCGCTGGTTAATTGTTCGCGGAGGCCGGAGATACGAATCATGAAGAATTCATCGAGGTTATTAAAGAATATGGAAAGAAATTTGATTCGCTCTAAGAGCGGATTGTTGGGATCTTCGGCCTCTTCAAGTACGCGTTTGTTGAATTCCAACCAGCTCAACTCCCGATTCAGATAGAACCCGGGATCATCCAAACTGGCGAGTGTTTCTTGAGAAATATTCTGGGGAAGAGTCGAGTGTTTATTCATAGGCTTATGATGGCCGTGAGGTTCGGGTAATTGGACAATTTCATCAGGACACTCTTTTGGGTCACGTTGGTATGGGCGAATGCCCTTATTATAACAGAGGGTGGTCTCTCTGCCGATGGACATTGAGAGAAAAAATATATGGCCAGAGAAGTAAGCATCTTATACAATCGTCGAAAGGACGATAAATATACGATTCAGCGCGGTTCTGTGGCGCTCATCATGCCAAGGGGAAATGGGGAGGAGCTTCGTCGTGAACCTGGGATTAACAACTGTCCAATTAGAAGGTTTATTGAAAACGGCTGTGTACGCGGCTCAAGCGGCGGCTGTGCCGATCCAAGCCTATTTTGGTGCCCAGCATCTTGAAGTTCAGCAGAAGGGGGATGGGTCTCCCGTGACGTTGGCGGATCAAGAGGCCGAAGCGTTGATTCGCGCTCAGCTTCTCTCGAATTCCGTGCTCGGACCCCTGGATATCTTGGGGGAAGAGGAAGGCCTGCAAGGAACGGGCACTCGCTGGCGTTGGATTGTCGATCCTATTGATGGGACGCGTTCTTTCATTCATGGAATTCCCTTGTTTGGGACCATTATTTCCTTGCTGGATACGGAAGAGGATCTTCCGGTTGTGGGAGTGATTTATCTTCCCATGCTCGGTCAGACGTATGCGGCGGCGAAAGGGTTAGGTGCCACCTGTCAAGGTACCCGGTTGGATGTGTCGGGCAACCGTTCATTGGAGGATGCGATGATCGGAGTCGGGGATATTGCACAATTTGCCAGTGCCAACCGGTTGTCTGATTATCAACGCTTACAAGGTCTGTCGGGGTATGTGCGGGGTTACACAGATTGTTTCGGCCATGGATTGGTCGTGAGTGGTGCGTTAGGCGCGATGCTGGATCCCGCCCTTAAGCCATGGGATATTCTGGCGACGCAAGTCCTGATTGAGGAAGCGAACGGCACGATCCTTCTTTCTCCGTCATCGGTGCCGGGGAAAGTTGATGCGCTGTTTGGCAACCCGATTGTGGTGGAACATTTAGCCCGAGAACTTGCTTTTCCTTAGTGGGAATGATGAAAAAAGCCGCCAGCGGCGTTCTCGCCCGTTTGCCGTGCTCACGTACTCAGCGTACGCTCCGCGCCAAAATAGCTGCGGCCTTGCTGGTCGATCTTTTTTGATCATTCAGTCGGATGCTAATGGCGATCTTGGCCAAGCGATTGAAGGGCCAGATGAAAAAAAATCAACGGGTCCCGAGTGCAAAAGGTAGAATCACTTGGACCATACATCGCAAGGAAGAAAGTGGTCTATGTCTACGATAAAAAATGGATGCTTGAGTAAGGGGGTTGTGAGTCTATGCAACGACTAGCCGTCATTGATATCGGCACGAATTCCATACATATGGTATTGGCGGAAATCGGGAAAAACCTCTCGTATAAAATTGTGGATCGCATTAAGGAGATGGCCAGACTTGGTGATGGCACCTTTGCTTCTCAGCGGCTTTCTGCGGAGGTCATGGATCGAGGCTTGGCGGTCCTGAAGCGTTTTTCTATTTTAGCGAAGAACAAAGGTTTCGACACGATTCTTCCTGTGGCGACGAGCGCGGTCCGTGAAGCTAAGAATGGGGGCGATTTTATCAAGCAGGTGCGCAATGAGCTGGGATTGAGGGTTCGAGTCATTACCGGAGAAGAAGAGGCCCGGCTTATTTATTTAGGCGTTCGGCACAGTATGGATTTGTCGGATTCGCCTGCGATGATTGTGGATATTGGCGGTGGGTCTGTCGAACTGATGGCCTGTACCCCGAAACGGCTCAAGTTTGTGAGAAGTCTCAAGCTGGGAGCCATTCGATTAAAGGATCAATATCTCAAGACAGATCCTCCTGATAAAAAAATGGTGCAACGCATGGAGCGGGCTGTTTCCCAATCTATCAAGAAGTCTTTGTTGAAGAAGAAAGGTCTTTCATTACGATCTCTGGTAGCCACATCAGGCATGGTGGGCAATCTGGCGGAAATCATTTATCTGGCTCGAACGGGTCGAGCCCTGTCACAAATCGATATGGCCATGATTGATTTGAAGGAAATCAAAGAAGTGGAGCTCCTGTTGCGCACCAAAGACACAGAAGGCCGTTTGAAGATTCTTGGACTGGATCCTCGGCGCGTCGATACCTTGTATCCTGGTGTCCTGGTGCTCAGAGTGTTGATGGAATGTCTGGGGGCGAAGCAGGTTCGCATCAGCGATAAGGCGCTTCGAGAAGGGGTCATTTATGATTTTATTCAGCAGCATCATGAAGGCTTAGTGGCTGAGCAGGAAATCCCCAATGTGCGTCGCCGGCAAATCTTGTTGTTGGCTCGGCGCTATCAATATCCGAAAATGCATTCCCATCATACTGCCAAATTAGCGCTCAGTCTCTTTGATCAAACTCAATCGATTCATGGGATGGGCGAAAAGCAGCGGGAATGGTTGGAGTATGCGTCGCTGCTTCATGATATCGGACATCATATTCAAGAAAATCAACATCATAAGCATACGTTTTATTTGATAACACATGCGGATCTGCCTGGTTTTTCGTCAGATGAAATTGGCATTCTGGCGAATGTCGCCCGCTATCACCGGCGAGTCCTGCCGAAAGTGGGGCACCAGGGGTTCAAGCTGTTGAATACCGAACAGCGAAAGACGGTGTTGGGGTTGAGCGCACTACTTCGGATTGCCGATGGCTTGGATCGTAGCCATTTTTCCGTGGTAAAGGGGATCAAAGTTGAAGTGGGCAAATGTCTTCGATTGCATGTGGCTTTCCGGTACGATCCGGAATTGGAGTTGTGGACAACTGAACGAAGAAAAAAACTTTTTGAAAAAATATTCCATTGTCAGGTCGAATTGCATCCAAATGGCGTGACGACAAAAGATGCCGCCTAGGCCTTCCGCCCCATTCGAAAAACCTGTAGAAATCGTCCAGCCGTTTATGGAATACCGCTTCCTGGCAATCCCACTGCACGGGTGCTCAAAAAAGCCAAAACAAAAAAATGCGGCTGAAAAAGCAGAAAAAAAGCCATAAAGCAACTGCTCCTGGCTGATAAAGAGTTTAAAAAATCCGTTGCTAAAAAGAGTAAGGCAGAAAAGGTGTTATCCAAAAGCTCAGCGAATAAACTAGTCGCTACAGGAATCTTCGAGACAGCCAAGGCTGGTTATCATTCGTTTAAGAACCCGGTTAAAACGGAAGATAAACACGCTAAAAACGCCAAGGTATCGAGTCCGGCCAGTACTAAAGCCGTCAGTAAAAAGGCAAAACCCGCCAAATCTGCTGCCGTCAGCAGAACACCAAAGTCAGTTACTATTGCTGAAAAAAGTTAGCCTGCAGTTCCGGCAATTGTCCACAAAAATGGGGAATAGGAATTTTTCTCATGTGCGCTGGCGATGGGTTTAGGGACTGCGCTCGGTGGATGGAAAATTATACGAACCTTGGGGATGGGCATCGCCAAGCTGGAACCTGTTCATGGGTTTGCGGCCGAAACGGGGGCAGCCGTTTTGCTGATGGAGACGGCGCACATTGGCCTGCCTGTCAGTACGACCTATACCATCACCTCCGCCGTCATGGGCGTGGGTGCCGTCAATCGTCTTTCTGCGGTTCGATGGGGTGTGACTCGTCGAATTGTGTATGCATGGATCTGCGCATTCCCTGGAGCGGCTCTCTTCGCTATTCTTTTATACTCCATATTGTCCGCGATTTTGTAGCTCCGGTCGAAGCCCTCTGGTTGCTCCTGCTTGCCTTCACCAGAGCCGTTGAATCAGTTGTTCCTCAAAAGAGGGGTAGAGTCTCTTTGCGTTCTTCCATAGCCTGACTATTCACGAATGTGCGGGTCATGAAGTGGGTCAACCGCGCTGACTACCACACTATTGATTCGTATTACTAAAATAGGAGGCGACTATGGAAAATGTGAAAGCAGCGAAGCCCGTCAGTCTAGCCACGGCGGTTTTGGAAGAGGAAGGGTTTCAGATGTATCTGGGGCAAGGGTGTCGGTTGACAGGTGTGCTCAAAGTTCAGGGCATGATGCGGATTGACGGATTCGTCGAAGGAGAAGTCTTCGGCAGTGATTTGATTCAAGTGGGCAAAGAAGGCACTATCGAAGCCACTGTGAGAGCCAAACATATTGTGGCACAAGGGCCGCTTCGTGGAGATATCTCGGCCCGAGAAAAAGTTGAATTGTTCGCGCCTGCGAAGGTTGAAGGGAAGATTGATTCCCCGGTGTTTTTGCTAGAAGCAGGGGTTCTGGTTAATGGCACATTGAAAATGGGGGCGATGGATCCCACGCTCCAATAATTTTCAAGAGATACGAGTTTTTCCCTTCATTTCATTTCTCACCCTTGCGCAGGGCACGAAGCTGCGCAGGGGGTATCCACCACTCCACAATTCCCTTTCCGACAATACGCCTGCTTGTGAAAGGCAATAAGCGCGCTGCCAGCCTTTCTGAACGACAGGCTTGGCGAGGGTTGGCCAAAAAGCATAAGTGCCGCAGTTTGTCTTAAGTGTGGCTCATGGCACCTGCCTCTGGCATTTTGTCGTATTCCTTTGAAGAGATCGAGCGGCAGGATTGCCAGTAGCCAATGCTTTAATTGTGTACTTATAACTTGACAATTAGACATTTTAAAATTACTTTAGGCCAAAATTATCGGCCAATGGCGACTTTATTATTTATGATCATTCTGATGGTATACGGGGAGGTGGGGCGGAATGGGAAAAATGGCAAGGACGAATAGAGCCGGAGTCATGACAGGATTAGGAATGGCGATCCTGCTCTCCGGCAGCGTTGCGTTAGCTGACGCACCACTGTCCGTATCGTCAGCCTCCACTACCGAAGAGGATGGTTCCGATTATCCGGAAGTGATAACTGAGATCCGGGAATGGACAGAATCACAGACGGGAAAAAAGTGGATCGAACCAGCCGACGCGGTCCTCATTCAACGAAGTGAAGTGGAGTGGGCCCGGTACCTGAAGACCGCCCTGCGCCTGCCTGACTGGGTCGACCTGGGCATTGAAAACCGCACACGCTTCGAAAGTCTTGATCATCCCTGGCGATCGACGGCAAGTGTTGGAGGTGGGCGAACGGATTCTCAGGTGGCTCTCCGGTCCAGAGTGCGGTTGGGCTTGGGAGGAAATGGTCCCATCCGATTCCTCTTTGAAGGACAGGATTCCCGTGTGTACGGAGATGAGATCGGAGGTTTTGTGAACAACACCACGGTGAACGAATGGGATATTTTACAGTTATTCGGATCATGGACCGCTGAAAATCTATTAGGAAGCGGTCTCCGCACGGACTTGCATTTCGGCCGCATGACCCTGGACGTCGGGAGTCGCCGCTTTATCGCCCGCAATGATTTCCGGAATACCGCAAACGCGTTCGACGGACTTCATTGGCAAATCGCAAAAGACAAACGTTGGCGCGTTCGCGCGTTTCTTGTCGAACCCGTCATTCGGGACGAGGTCCAACTCGACGAGCAGAATAAGAACTTTTTATTGTGGGGCGTATACCTGGAAAATCATCAGATTCCCTGGATGAAGTTCAATGTCTTTTATTACGGGTTAAACGATCAACGCTTTGCCGATAACAATCTTCACCGCACCTATGGCACCTATGGTCTTCGGCTCTTCAAGTCTTCCGCGAAGAGCGAATTCGATTATGAATTCGAGGGGGCTGTTCAAGTCGGACACTTAGGGCAGGTCGATCATTTTGCCTATAATCCACACGCTCACGTGGGGTATACGTTTGATGTGCCATGGAGTCCACGTTTTTTGGTTCTCTATACCTATGTCAGTGGCACCCGCACACCGGGAGGCAGCCAAAGTGAAACCTTCGATCCATTGTTTGGTGCCCGGCGCTTCGATTTGATGCCCACGGGTATTTTCGGGCCCTTTCTCCGGTCCAATATCAGTTCTCCAGGTTGGCGGCTGATCGTCAGGCCTGCAAAGAGCTGGAAAGTCCAGCTGAAGCATCGGTTCTGGTATTTGGCTCAAAGCCGTGCAGAGAATGGGGGGATTCTTTTGCAAGATCCCACGGGAAGTGCCGGAAACTATTTAGGGCATGATCTGGAATTTCGTGTGCAATGGATGATCAGTCACAATTTAGACTTCGATGTCGGGTACGTGCATTGGTTCAAGGGGTCCTATTTTGACCGGCTCCCGGCTTCTGCCAATTTACCCCAAGGAGGAAACAAGGATACGGATTATTTCTACCTCTCTATGAGAATCAGACTGTAAGAAAGACGGAATCATTCATTTCATCTATGAAAGAGGGGCAGCCATGCGACTGTTGAAATCGTCAAGAATCGGGCCGCGAATTGTGGCGCTGGTGTTCGCGTTGGGGCTCCTTGGAAGTTCCGCCCACGCCGTCGCTGCCGAGATCCTGGTGGCCGCCGCCGCCGATCTGAATTTTGCCATCAAGGAGATCATCGCCGAGTTCGAACAGAAGACAGGCCATCACGTGAAACTGTCTTTGGGGTCATCCGGGAATTTCATGATGCAGATATCCAACGGTGCGCCGTTCGAGTTGTACTTTTCAGCGGATATCGGGTTTCCACGAAAACTCGAGGATGCGCATCTGACCGTGCCGGGCACGCTGTTTCCCTATGCGATCGGGCGGATTGTGGTATGGGTGCCCAAGGACTCGCCCATCAATGTCCAGGAACCCGGCATGAACGCCTTGCTGGATCCCTCGATCAGGAAGATTGCCATCGCCAATCCCAAGCATGCGCCCTATGGGCGAGCCGCCGTGGCTGCCTTGAAACATTTTGAACTCTACGACAGGGTAGAGGAAAAGTTCGTGCTGGGGGAGAATATCTCACAGACCGCGCAATTCGTTCAGTCCGGCAATGCGGATATCGGCATCATCGCGCTGTCCCTGGCCGTCGCCCCTTTGCTGGTGGAAGCCGGACATTATTGGGAAATTCCGCTGACCGCCTATCCCCGGATGGAGCAGGGCGCGGTGATTCTCGAAACCGCCAGGAAAAATAACAATTTCGAGGCAGTGAAGCAGTTTGCCGACTGGGTGGCGGCGCCGGCCGGCCGAGCGGTGCTGAAACGGTACGGGTTTTATATGCCCGAGGATGAGCATGAACATGGAAAAGAAGAAGGAAAAAGTAAGGAGTAAGGAGTAAGGAGTAAGGAGCAAGAAGATGGGGAAAGGACTGGTGAATAATTTGACTGTTTTTCCCTGGCGGTTCACGTATTCCTTTTCCCTTTTAAATTTTCACCGAATAGCCCGCATTTTTGTTTGGGAAAGGACAGGGTGATGAACTGGACGACTGTTGAAACCACACTCCGGCTGGCCGGGGTCACCTCCATGATCCTGCTGCTGATCGGTATCCCCGTTGCCTATTGGCTCACGTATTCTAAACGGCGGTGGAAATTTCTCGTAGAGTCGGTGGTTGCTCTCCCGCTGGTCTTGCCGCCCACTGTGCTGGGATTCTATGTGATTGTGGCGCTGGGGCCTCAAAGTGTGCTTGGAGAATGGATCGAACAGGTCATCGGCCACCGCCTGCCCTTTACGTTCGAAGGGTTGGTGGTGGCCTCTGTCTTATATAGCTTCCCGTTTGCCGTGCAGCCCCTGACCGTCGGGTTCGGAGCCGTGGATCGCAAGTTGATCGAAGCCTCGTGGACGCTGGGTGTCTCAAAAGTCGCCACGTTTTTTCGGGTGATTATCCCGCAATCGTGGCCCGGGGTTCTGACGGGAGCGGTCTTGAGTTTTGCGCATACGGTGGGTGAGTTCGGGGTGGTGCTGATGGTGGGAGGCAATATCGAAGGGGTGACCCGGACGATCTCGATCGAGATCTACGACGAAGTCCAGTCGTTCAATTTCGACGCTGCCGGACAGACGGCACTCATGTTACTGATTTTTTCATTTGCGGTGCTGTCAGTGGTCTATGCGGTGAATCGCAATGTCTGGGCAATCTGGCCGGACATGTATCGGGAGAAAAACGTGCCTCATGCCGGGTGAACTGGTTGTCGATGTCGACAAAACCTATCCGCGTGGACCCCGCATCCGGGCGAACTTTTCCATGCCGACCGATGGGGGGCATGTGGCGGTTCTCTTCGGCCTTTCCGGCTCTGGAAAGACCACGGTGCTTCGCTGTCTGTCCGGATTGGAACGGCTGACTGCCGGCCGGATTGTCTTCGACGGCCAGGTGTGGGCCGATGTGGAGCAAGGCGTGATGGTACCGCCTCAGCGGCGGGCCGTGGGCTATGTGTTTCAGGAATATGCCTTATTTCCGCATTTGACCGTTGCGCAGAACATCGGCTACGGCGTGGCGGGAGGATCAAAGGCGGAGCGACGCGGTCGGATCGAGGAATTGCTCCAACTCATGCAGTTGACGAAAATAGCGGATCGCCGGCCACAGCAACTTTCGGGCGGCCAGCAACAGCGGGTTGCGCTTGCGCGGGCACTGGCCAGAAATCCCAGATTGCTATTACTGGATGAACCGCTTTCTGCATTGGACCTGCCCACGCGAATCCGCCTGAGAACGGAACTCCGGACACTCCTCAAGAAGGTCGGCATCCCGGCTATCTTAATCACGCACGATTGGAGTGAAGCCCTGTATCTCGGCGATACCGTCGTCGTGATGGCCGAAGGGGGAGTCTTGCAAACCGGAACGCCGCTTGAAGTGTTTACCCGACCGACTCGTCCCGAGGTGGCGTCATTGGTCGGTGTGGACAATCTCATTCCGGGGGACGTTGTCCGGCGTGAGGCGGGGCTTGCGGATGTGCGGATGGACGCACGGACTGTCGTGGCGTTTGAACCAGGAAATGACGACTTCGCAGCCTGCTATGTCTGCATTCGAGGGGAGAACGTGGCATTGGAGCGTGATCCTGTTTCATCCAGCAGCGCGCGCAATCATCTCAACGGGCATGTGATTGAGATTCAGCCGTGCGGACAACTCGACCGGGTGGTATTGGATGTGGGCTTTCGTCTCGTGGCGCTGGTGACCCCGCTGGCCGTCAGAGAATTGGGCCTGGCCGAAGGAGAACACGTGACGGCCACGATCAAAGCCACCGCGATTCATCTTATTCCACGCTGAGGTCATCGCAGGTGTGGTGTGCGACATCAGTCGGTGAATCGTATGCGCGGTGTCCAATGTCCTTGGGAAGTAGGTCCGAGTCAAATTTGATTTGTAGCTGCAATTATCTTATAATGTAGCTTCAACCTGTTGAAGAGGGGATCTGATGCCTCAAGTCGGCGTGCGCGAGCTCAAGAATCAATTAAGCCGTTATCTGAAGCGGGTCCAAAACGGCGAGGAAATCCTTGTGACAGAACGAGGACGATTCGTGGCGCGGATCGTTCCTGCTGAAGTTTCGAGCCTCAAGCAGGTCATGGAGCCGCTCCTGCGCGAGGGCGTTGTGCGCTGGAACGGAGGCAAGCCAAGGGGTGCGAGCCGTCGGCCGGTAATCCGTGGACGGATGGTAGCCGACCTGGTGGTTGAAGATCGACGATGATGCTCTATCTGGATACGAGCGCGTTGGTCAAGCTCTATGTGGACGAGTCGATGTCACAAGAATTAATGGCCGCTGTGGATGAGGCCGAGGCGGTCGCCACTTCCCTTCTTGCCTACGTCGAGGCGCGGGCGGCATTTGCCCGGGCTCGCCGGGAGGCTCGTCTCACTACTCAGGCCTATCGCCATATCGTGGCCGCGTTCGTCGAGGATTGGACTCGGTATATCGTCGTTGAGGTCACGGACCGGATTGTGAACGAAGCGGGAGACTTGGCGGGACAGCGGGCGTTGCGCGGATACGATGCTATCCATTTGGCGTCGGCGTTGAGTTTGCGGGAACGTGTGCCTTCAGCGGTGACCTTCCTGGCATTTGATCGGGAATTGACCGTCGCAGCAAAACGGGAAGCGCTCCGTATTCATCCTCTTGGAGCATGAAGGGTATAACCAAAAGCATGGACATTCATGATGACCGGGGAAAGTCAAAGGATATTTAATCGACCGAGTTTGGCTACAAGCCTCAACTCGTCGTGTTTCTGAATTTACTCGTCAAATTCATCCCTCCTCTCTGAGCATCGATAGGGCAGCGGCATGGGTCCTCACGCAGCGTTCTTCCGTCGTCCCCCCTTGAGAGCTCTTTGAGAGTCAAGAGGTAACATTTTTCTATGTTGAACGAATTTCAGACTCATTGCATGTTGAAAGAGACCGTCAAAAAACGGGAGTGTTGAATAATGAAAATGTTCACGTGCACATTTGCCCAGGATGAAAGGCGGCGGGTCGGTTCCAAAAAGCATGTCCTGAGCTTTTCGAAGGGTCCGTCCAGACCTGTCCTGAGGCCGCTCGAAGGGAAGGCCGGAGCAATGAAAGGAAGAAGTGAAAAGGAATGGGAAAAGTGGCCAGCTTCGCAGAGATGATCCTCTGGACTTCTCGCTTTTCACTGGTTCGAAGAACGCCGCTAGCGGCGATTTTCAACAGACCCAAAACGGAAAATTTTCGATCACCACGCTAACCGGTAGGACCCGCGCCCCGCTCTGGAGCTGGTTATCTCCCATGGCGCCAGACCACCCGCCTTTGAAAGCAGCATGCCGTGTCTTGGAAGCCATTGTCTTGGATATTGGGACCTATTGAGTCCGAGCACTCCTTTATTGGTTGTCCCTTATCAGCCACCATTCCTCGAAAATCGTTAGCCGCCCTCAAGCTCCACCCCGGACAAGCCGTCCACGCCCAAATCAAAGCCGTGGCCCTTACTGACGATTCCCTCGAATAAGTGAGGAACCTTCCATTGACGTGGAAAGGTATCTGTTTTCCCAGATCCCAATCCGCCAACCACCAATATGCAGACTCTGAACCTCAGTAGGAATCATTCGTCTGGTGAAGAGATTCAGGCGGCATGCAACCGTGTGAAAAAAATTTGACAGAAGGGGGGATTGATCGAATAAAATGCACATCGTTTTGCGATATCGATTACCGATATTATAATTTTTGTACATAAACCTGAAGCGTTCATGCCAACCAATATTCAAGAGCCTACCGGACAAATGGTCCGTCAGTTTTTTCTCGGTTTCGTGAAAATTCATATATTGCACCATGCCGCCGAGGAGCCTGTCTGTGGTGTCGATTTGGCTGAGGAATTGTCGGGTCATGGGTACCGCTTGAGTCCGGGTACGCTCTATCCCACCTTACACGGACTGGAAGCGGCGGGATATCTCCAATGCCATGCGGAGCTTCAATCGGGACGCCGACGAAAAACCTACACCATTACCCGCGCCGGGCGGAAGGCCTTGACCCAAGCCCGCCGGCAAATACGAGAACTGACCAAGGAAGTGATGAAAGGAGCGATGGATTGACACCGCCCATGCGCCGAAACGGTCATGCTTCCTTCAAGGATAAGAGTGACGAGTTGTCCAAAAGAATGAAGAGGAACAAAGCACGTTCCGCATACATTTGCTCTTTTTTAGGTCATCCCTACACACATAAATCGGGAATGAACGCCATGTCCAAGAACGAGGGCCTCACATGAATGTCATCACTTTCTTCATGGTCGTGTTCTTGATGTGTTCCCATGGGCGAGTCGAATCTGCTCATGGGCAACCACCGGAACTGCCGGCCGCCCCATTGACCTTGCTGCAAGCCATTGAATATGCCCTGGAACATTATCCTGCAGTGCGGGAATCTCTTGCCAAGCAACAAGAAGCACAATCAGGCATTGATTTAGCACAAACCACGTATCTCCCACGTGTGGAAATCGGCGTGCAGGGAACCCGTTCTACGTTTAATAACGTGTCGGGGATGTTTTTCCCCAATGCCTTTTTTCAGCCGATTTCCGGACCGGACCTGGGGCGGAATTCTTACAGTAGTAGCTGGGGTAGTGCCGCAGGAATATTGCTGGCCTGGGAACCGTTTGATTTTGGATTGCGGTCCGCCCAGGTCGGTACCGCCAAAGCCATGGAGCGTCATTCCCAAGCGTTTGTCACGCTGACCCAGCTTGAAGTGGCTCTGGCGGTCGGCGATGCCTACATTAATGTCATTATGGCGCAGGAATCCCGCCAAGCCCTGCAAGCCAATTTAGAGCGACGAGTCGTCTTCGCCAAAACGGTGGAGGTGCTGGTGCACAATCAATTGCGGGCCGGAGTTGATGGATCCAGAGCCCAGGCCGAAACGGCGGTGGCAAAAACCCAGTTACTGGAAGCCGAACAGGTCGAGCGTTCCAGCCTCGCGTCCCTGGCGGAACTCCTCAATCACGCGGATGCTCAACTGTCCATTCAAGACCCCACCCTTCGGGCCTTTCCGGAAGGAACCGTCCCTTTAACCGTGGACCCGGCTCAGCATCCCTTGGCTCTGGTTCAAAAGGCCGCGGCCGAAATTCCTCAAAAACGGGAAGAGGCCTTAGCGAATTCCTGGGTTCCTAAATTTAACTTGGAAAGTACATTTTTCGGCCGTGGCAGTGGGTGGGATAACAGGGGCAACCGGGATGGCGGTGGAGAGGGGTTATTGCCCGATACGCCGAATTGGGCGGTAGGACTGACGGCGACGTTTTCGCTTTTGGATGTCGCGGCTATCCGCGCGCAAAAACAACAGGAGCATTATCGCACGGTGGCCGAAACGGCCCGCTATGATCGGGTGATTCAAGAGCTGACCGGTCAGCAGGTGAAAGCCCGAGTGATCATGGAAAGCACAAAACGCATCGCCAAGAACACACCCATTCAATTGCAAGCAGCCCGTCAGACAGAATCCCAAGCGGAAGCCCAATTTAAAGCCGGCCTGGCCACGGTCGTGGATGTCGCGGAGGCGCAACGGTTGGTGGTGCAGGCCGAAGTGGATGATGCGCGGGCGCGTCTTGGTATCTGGAAAGCCTTATTAGCCCTCTCGGGGGCACAGGGTGAACTTTCCCATTTTCTCCAGCTTGTCCGCCCGGTTCCTTCTTTCCCAAATTCCAAATGAAGCTTCTCCTTTTTGCACTACGGCGGCCCCTGACCATTATCGTGTTGGTCGTGAGCATGGCTTTGTTCTCCTATTTGGCGGTGAAACGGATGGCCATCGATATTTTCCCGAATTTAGGGTTGCCCGCCATCTACGTAGCCCAACCCTATGGCGGCATGGATCCCGCCCAGATGGAGGCGCATCTGGTCTCGTTTTACGAATATCACTTCCTGTATCTCACCGGCATTGAGCATGTCGAATCCAAATCCATTCAGGGTGCCGCATTGATGAAATTGTTTTTTCACCCTGACACGGATATGGATCAGGCTCTGGCGCAAACCGTCGCCTATGTGAATCGATCCCGCGCCTTCATGCCTCCCGGAACCGTGCCACCATTTATATCCAGGTTCGATGCCGGCAGTGTTCCGGTCGGATATTTGGTGTTTCAAAGCGATTCGCGGAATCTCAAAGACATTCAAGATCTGGCCTTATTTAGAGTACGGCCGATGTTTTCAGCGATTCCCGGAGTGTCGGCCCCTCCGCCATTTGGAGGGACGGCGCGCACGATCGTGGTCAGGGTAGACCCTGAGCGGTTGCGAGCATTCGGCATGTCGCCCGAGGAAGTGGTGCAAGCCGTGCGAACGGGAAATATGCTTATGCCGGCGGGCAATGTGCGGATTGGCGATCTGGCCTATTTTACCCCCGTGAATTCTGTCGTCGAGAATATCGAGGAATTGGAACGGTTGCCCATCCGGGTGGGGTCGGGTCCCACGGTCTTTCTTCGGGATGTGGGAACGGTGGAAGACGGGGAGGATATTGTCACCAGTTACGCCATGGTCGACGGGCGACGCACGGTCTACATCCCGGTCACGAAGCGGGCCGATGCGTCCACGATGGCGGTGGTGGATCGTATTCGAGCCTCACTCCCGGCGTTTCGAGCCGCAGTTTCGGATGACATCCAGATCAGTTTTGAGTTCGATCAATCCACCTATGTGACCAATGCGGTCAATGCCGTTGTCGTCGAAAGCGTGCTGGGGGCCATGTTGACGGGATTGGTGGTGTTGTTCTTCCTCCGGAGCTGGCGGAGTGCGGCGATTGTCGTGGTGACCATTCCATTTGCACTTTTGACCGCGGTGGTGGCGTTGTGGGCAACCGGACAGACCATCAACATCATGACCTTAGGGGGGCTGGCGTTGGCTGTGGGAATTCTCGTGGATGAGTCTACAGTCACCATCGAAAATGTGCATGCCCATCTGTCTCGCGGGAAGAGTGTGGCGAGGGCCGTCAAGGACTCGCGCGGGGAAGTGGTGGTGCCTCTTCTCCTGGCCATGTTGTGTATTCTTGCGGTGTTTCTCCCGTCGTTTTTTATGAGCGGGGTCGCCAAAGCCTTGTTTGTTCCGTTGGCATTGTCCGTGGGATTTGCCATGGCGGCCTCCTATATCCTCGCCACCACCCTGGTGCCGGTGTTGGCCGTGTGGCTGTTGCGCGGGCATTCCGGAGCCGGGGAGACGGAACCTTCCTCCCTGCCGGCCTGGTATCTGAATTCCCTGAAATGGACCTTGAACTATAAACGACTGGTTCTCGTCGGGTATGTGGTGCTCAGTACAGCGGTTGTCGTGATCGTCGGCACTCGCCTGGGCGTGGATATTTTCCCTCATGTCGATTCGGGACAATTTCAATTGCGCATTCTCGCTCCCGATGGAACAAGGGTCGAACGAACCGAAGTGTTGACGAAAGAAATCCTGGAAACCATTCAACAGGAAATCGGTCAGGACCGGATCAATATCAGTCTGGGATTCGTGGGAGTCCATCCCTCCAGTTATCCGGTGAATACCCTCTATATGTGGAGCAGCGGACCTCATGAAGCGGTGTTGTTGGTGGCGCTCAAACCGGGTTCGAATGTGTCCTTGGAACAGGTGAAAGAGCGATTGCGGGAACTGTTACCCACACGATTTCCGGGGATTCGTTATACATTTGAAGCCGGCGATATTGTCACGCAGGTCATGAGCATGGGGTCCCCGACTCCCATTGAAATCGCGATGAGTGGTCCGGATTTGGATGCCAACCGGCGGTATGGCGAACGCGTGATGGACGAGTTACGGCGCATTCCTTCAATCCGGGATCTTCGGTTCGGGCAGCCTTTGGATTATCCCACCTTGGCTGTGCAGGTGGATCGGGTGCGGGCGGGCCAGCTTGGGGTCACGGCGGGTGAAGTGGCCCGGGCGGTGGTGTCGGCGACCTCCTCAACCCGTTTCGTGGAACCGATGTATTGGCGGGAACCATCATCCGGAAGAGCCTATCAGGTGCAAGTGGAAATCCCTCAATCGGACTTTCGGTCCGTGGAAGATATCTTAAATCTGCCCGTGATGTCCGAAGAGGGACGGGGGCCGTTACTTCGTGACCTGGCGGAAGTGATTCCCGGAACCTCCATCGGGGAGTATGCACGGTATAATATGCAACGGATGGTCACGATTGTGGCCAATGTGACGGGAGAGGACTTAGGACGGGCTGCCGGGAACATTGACGCGGCGTTGGATCGTGTCGGGCCACCTCCGAAAGGAGTTCGGGTGGACGTTCGGGGACAAATCGCCCCGATGAAGGAAATGTTCGCCAATCTCCAACTGGGATTGGTCCTGGCCTTGCTGGTCATCTTCCTGCTCTTAGCCGCAAACTTTCAATCCTGGCGGAGTGCCTTAGCGGTTCTGCTGACGATGCCGGCGGTGGTCATGGGGGTCGTGCTTGTGCTGATGCTTACGGGCACCACGCTGAATATTCAATCGTTTTTGGGAGCAATTATGGCCACAGGCGTGGCCGTGGCGAACGCCATTCTTTTAGTGTCGTTTGCCGAACACTACCGGAAACAGGGTCACTCAGCCGAGGAAGCGGCTCATGAGGGAGCAAGCAGCCGGGCTCGCCCGATCCTGATGACCGGTTTGGCGATGATGGTCGGGATGCTCCCCATGGCACTGGGCATGATGGAAGGAGGGGAGCAGGTCGCTCCCCTGGGGCGGGCGGTCATTGGCGGATTGTTGGCCGCGACGCTCTCCAGTTTGCTGATCCTGCCCGCAGTCTATGCGATTCTGGAGAGGGGAGGGGCCACACAGTCGCCTTCATTAGATCCCGATGATCCGAGGAGTGAACACTATGATCCCTCGCAGGTCACGGTTTCCAGTTAACCGGGAGTCTCTATGTCACGAAAATTGATTGGAATCGGGTTGGTGGTGTTGGGACTCATCGTGGCGGGTGTGATGGTGATGAGCAACGAAGGGCGCTCGCCCCGAACCGCCCAGGTCTCGCCACCTGTCCCGCATTCCCCGGAAACGTCAGATATCTCTCCGTCCGGAATTCAACCGGTCCCGGTTGAAGTGGTGCCGGTTTCCAGCCAACATCTGAAAGAAACGATTTCCCTGCCGGGGGAACTGCGGCCTTTTCTCAGCGTGGACCTTGTCCCAAAAATCACCGGGATCGTGGATTCCGTTCATGTGGATCGAGGGACGACGGTGAAGAAGGGGGATGTCCTCATGCAATTGAGTGCTCCGGAGTTGCATGCGCAGAGCATGGAAGCGGAAGCCAGACTTCGCGCTGCAAAAATCACGCATGCCCGCCTTCGGTCTGCGGCCTCGACTCCCGGTATTGTGGCCGGCAACGATCTGGAGTTGGCCCAACATCATCAGGAAGCCCTGAAAGCCCGTCTCCAATCGTTACAAGAAATGGAAAAATATTTACGGGTGGTGGCGCCGTTCGATGGTGTTATCACACAACGGAATATTCACCCTGGAGCGGTCGTGGGACCGGACGGGGGACCAAGCCATGTTTTGCCGCTGCTACGGTTGGAGCAGGTTGCACATTTACGATTAATTGTTCCGGTTCCGGAAATATATGCCGGGTCGATTGCCACAGGGGCGAAGGTGCCATTTACCGTTCCGGCCTATCCCCAGGAGGAATTTTCCGGAGTCGTGGCACGGATCTCTCAATCCGTCGACCCCAAAACCCGAACCATGCCGTGCGAAATCGATGTGAGGAATAAAGACCACCGGCTGGCTGCGGGAATGTTTCCGGAAGTCCGTTGGCCGATTCGCCGTTCGGCCACGACGTTGTTTGTTCCGACAACGGCGGTCGTCTCCACAGCAGAAAATATTTTTGTGCTCCTTGTCAGGGAGAGCCTGGTGGAATGGGTCCCCGTTCGAAAGGGCTCAAAGAGCGGGTCGATGAGAGAAGTGTTTGGCGCACTGCAATCGGGAGATCTGGTGGTGTTGAGAGGAACCGAAGAAATTCGCCCTGGCACACTGGTGGATCCCGTTCTCAAGAAATGACATCCCGAGATCCGGTCCTCACTCTCCGTCGATTGGAAGATGTTCTCGGTTTCACCTTGCCCGTTTTTTTAGTATTCCTCTTTGTGTTTGCGAGTGGATGTCAATCGAAGGATATTCCTGTCGACACTAAGCCGGTGGTTCGCGGGAATGTGCTTCTTCAGGTCTATCTGGTGCGTCATGCTGAATCGAAGAAAAATGTCCTGCATCTACCATGGACTTCGGAAGAAGAGCTTGACACTCTGACGACGAAAGGTCGCGAACAGGCGGCGGCCATAGCGAATTTTCTGAAGGACAAAAATATTGTTGCCATACAGAGTTCTCCGACGGGTCGAACGCGGGAGACCGCCCAAGCCATGAGCGAAATCCTTGGATTAGCTGAAGGATTTGAGGTTCTGGAGGATTTTGCCTCATTGCACGGAGGAACAGGGCCGGACGGGAATCCGGTTTCCTGGGCCTGGAGGGAGCAGCAGTGGGTTTTGGGGAACGATCCCCGCCCTGAAGGAGGCGAATCAATGTCAGACGGGGAAATTCGAGCGAGAGGGGCGTTGAAAAAGTTGGCTGAACGGTTTGCGGGACAAGCCGTCGCGATCGTTTCGCATGGCGATATCTGTGCCGCGTTGCTTGGTTTTGCACAGAATACGCCGATATTCAATCGGTATACTGCTCACCAGGTTCCTACGGGGTCCGTCAGCGAATTCATCATCACGGATACCGGGTGGTTTGTTATTGACGTAGGGAGGCAACCATCCGAATAGTTCCTGCCAGTTTTCCTGTCGCAATGAGGTTGAATGGTCGTCCTGTCATTTCTTGATTCCTTCCGCTGAAAAGCGGAAGAATTGCTTAACAAGACGGTTGATCTTGTTGTCTCTCTTCCGTTGGATACGTTCAAAGTCTCATGCACGAGATTCTTAGCGGAACATGCTTATCAGGACTGTGGTGCCGGAATTTGGGTCGTCACGTGACCTTCGGCTATCCCTTCGGATCGGGTTGGGGACCATCGGACCGCCACGATTCGCATTACGGCCAGGGAGA
>JBBDSY010000085.1:0-98450 GCA_040904705.1 Nitrospirales bacterium
CATGAAATCGGCGGGGCGTTATTCGCTGATCTGGAACGACGGGGCCTGGTGCTCGTCAAACGGATCCTCTTTGTGACGGACGGCGGCAGCGGGTTGCTCAAGGTGTTGCGGGACCGATTCGGGAAGAAGCTGGTGCATCAACGTTGTGCGCTTCACAAGAGTCGCAACGTGCAACGGCATCTGGCGAAACGCTATCGCAAAGAAGCCCACCGCCGGCTGACCATCGCGCTGGAACAGACCAGCTATGCTGACGCCAAACAGATGCTGCGGGATCTAGAACGGTGGCTGCAGACCAAGAATGAGTCGGCCGCGGCTTCGCTCCAGGAAGCCTTTGAGGAGCTGTTAACGCTTCATCGCCTGAAGGTGCCAGCTCTGCTCCGCAAGACACTGATGTCGACCAACCCCATCGAGAGCATGTTCTCCCTGGTCCGCCACAGCGAGCGGCATATCAAACGCACCCGAGGGAGTGCCATGTTGCAACGATGGCTGGGGACGGTGTTGCTGTACTGCGAGAAACAGTTTCGGCGGGTGAAAGGCTTTGCAGAAATGGCTCAGGTCATGGCCACCATCGAGAGAGAACAGGCTGAGCAGCACACCCCTTCAAGGACACAGGCCGCATAACACAACCATGGAAGTCCCTCAGAAAATTTCAACGAACTTTTTGACAATCTCCTCCTCCAGCACCTGACTGTCATGCACGGCCGCGTCGGTAACCGTATACTGCCGAATCAGCTTGTGTTTTTTATCTACATTCACATGGTTCTTGTAGCCATAGTGCTTGGCCCCATGCTTCACGGTCCAGCGAGCCTCCGTGTCTTTCTGCCGTCGTTTGGCGGGTTGCCCCTCCCACTCCGTTGGGCACTCCCCGGATTTGATCGTCGCGTTTTCGTCGCGAGAGTTACGTTGCCTAGGCACAGGGACCAGCGAGGCATCGATCAATTGGCCGCCACGAGGTTGTAAGCCCTGCTCGGCCAAATAGGATTCAAATTGCGCAAAGAGCATCTCCACGATCTGGGCTTGGGCAAGGATTTCGCGAAACAACCAGATGGTCTTGGCATCCGGGATGCGTTGATCCAGATCGAGCCCCAAAAATCGCATGAAGGACAGCCGATCACGAATCTGATATTCGGTTTGATCATCAGACAAATTATAGAGAGCTTGCAGGACGAGGATTTTAAACATGAGCAGGGCATCAAACGGGGGGCGTCCGCCTTGCTTCCGCTTGGAGCGGCGGAGAACGGTTTCCAAGGCAGGACGAAATTCCGCCCAAGGCACATGGGAGGCGAGCGACTCTAACGGATCCCCATTGTGACTCAGGGCATCGTAGCGCGTCGCGAGATCAACAAAGCTGAGTTGACTGGGTGTCGACATGAGCAATCCTCCTTGGAGTGGCAGTATCGCAAATGGCACACCGATTGTCAGGGGTTTTTAGAGATGCCCATATATAAATGGAACCATTATGCTACCCTCAAATGCTTCCACTGTAACCATAGAATCGATTCATAGTGGTGGGAATTTGATTGTTCCTGGCCCTACAAAGGTTATGGTTGGATATTGTAATGGAAAAATCAAGCACCATATTAAAGCTAAGATAATTATTTCAAATTCCCATTCATCTTGTCTTCAGGAAATCTTTCAATAGTGTTTTGTATGTCTTCTCATGAAGGCCTGGAGTCGGTTCTATCACAGGGTCCTTTTTTTCAATTTGCTTCTAGCCGCAAAAAACTATCATTAAGTTACTTAGTATTTTACGTGGATTTTTTTAATAGGCAGGCTTCACTGTTTCCAGCCTGACATGTGGCCGTCCAAGTACACGAATTTTTATAGCCCACTTTCCAGAGGGCGAACTTGCCGATCTGTGCCTTTGGGCAGACTGGCAATATAAGACAATCGGGTCTTCCGCTTTTGGCTTAATTTCTTTGTAGCGGCATCATATGGAATAAAAAGACACATACAGGACTCCGGTCACATGTCTTGATGCCCTATTCACTTTCTGAGCGAACATCCAAATTCAGTGGTGCGGTTCGTTTTTCGATTGAAAGGCCAATACTGGTCTTGGGCTCTCGGCTCTGAAAAGAGTTTCTGAGAAGCCTTCATTTCGATACAATCCAACTGATATATATGTTGACTTTCACTCAATGGTCCTGTCCCTCGCATGACCTTTTTCAGAGCCTGTCACCAGGGGTTGTCCATGTGTGGCGTGCACGTCTGGACGATTCTTCCGTGCAAGCAGATCAGTACCGTCCTGACCTTTTGGCGGATGAACGCGCCAGGGCTGAGCGGTATCGGTTCCCTCACCACGAATACCAATTCGTCTCAACCCGGGGGAATCTTCGAAGGCTTCTCAGTTGCTATTCGGGTGTGACTGCGGCCGAGCTGCAGGTTGAGTGCAATCCACAAGGGAAACCCAGACTGACTGATCCCTCGTTGTTGCCTTTACAATTTAATGTCTCTCATACGAGTGGGATGGCCTTGCTGGCCGTCACGGTTGAGCACGCAGTTGGAATCGACGTGGAAAAGATAGACCGGGCAGTCAGCGACCATGATATCGCCGCACGGTATTTTTCCCCGCGTGAGTCGGCCTATCTGGCGTCGCTTTCCCCTGACCACCGCACGCGCGAGTTTTTAACCTACTGGACGTGCAAGGAGGCCTATCTCAAAATGCGGGGGATAGGATTATCGGGTGGATTGGCTCAGTGTGAGATCGTATTTGATCCGGAGGGCGTGAAGGCTGATGTGTTGTTGACGGATGAACCAGGGGGAATAGCAACTTTAAACGCTATTTTTTGGTTATTGGAAACGTATCGAAGAGACCGGGGGATGGTAATTAGGCCAATCGCGGACTCAACATGATGGGAGAGAGGCTTCGAACATGGCATTTGGGGCCCTTATGCATATTTTGCGCACAGGCTCTTCCCAAGAATGGCGACACCGAGGGGGATCTAAGGTGGATGAAGACCAAGGGGGACTATGGGTTCAGGGATTGAACCGGACGGAAGCGGATGGAATTCAGTTGGCATTAGGCTGTTTGAAAGAGATCATAGGTCCGGGCCGGTGCACGGGGTGGGGCTCTGGTGGGCAAGCCCAAATGAGCGAGGATTTTGACAATCACTGCGGGAGCTTCGATGGCGGCGATGAGTGTGACAGGGCCCCCACAGGAGGAACAGGTTGTTCGAAAAAACCAGCAGATGCTTTGTCACGATTTCCGGCTGATCCCACATGAGGAAGTGTTTTGCGTCTTTCACGCGAATCAGCCTCGAATCGTGGATATCTTTCACCAGCCTTTCCCCGTAATGGATCGGCTGAAATGCATCCTCCACACCCCAGAGGACAAGTGTGGGAATTCTGATGCCCGACAGGAGATGAGAAATCTCCGTCGTGAGATTGGTATTCAGTGCAGCAGCATTTCGTATGAGGGACAGTTTCCCCGTCTCGGTGGTGTAGGGTGCCAACAACCCGTCCAACACTTTCCGGTGACGGGATGACGCAAATCCGCGTTTTAAGGCTTGTCGAAACAATCGGACTGCAAGTGAGGCCGATAATTTCCGGTGAGCTTCGGGGTGCCCAAACTGGAGCATCAATTCAATTGGCCAGGAGTCATAACAGACGGTGTTCATGACGATCAGCGCTTCGACTCGTGCGGGGAACAGGCTTGCCATCCTCAAGGCTACCCCGCCACCGATATCATGGCCGATGATTGTGGCCCGAGAAATCCCTAATTGTGTCATCCAGGAGGTGATCATCTGTGCCTGGCAGGCAATGGATCGGTCAAAACAATCGGCTTTATCACTAAAACAAAATCCGAGTAAATCGGGAATCAGGACGCGACGGGTCCGCGCCAACTCAGAATAGATTCCGTGCCACAGATACCCCCATACGGGAATCCCATGAATGAGAATGACCGGGGGACCATCTCCCGCTTCCACATAACTGACAAACCGGTCATGGACCCGGCTGACAATTTGGAGCCGTTGAAATTCGCGCCAGGGCATGTCGATGTTTCCAGGACCGGTGAGGAGAATTCAATGGGAAAGGGAGATCCCTCTAAGTCTTGACGAGATCGCCAATCCAGGGATATCAGCACGATATTGATAATCAGGGGTGGTAAGAGTTGGGTAAAGTGAGCGGTCATCTCAAGGAAGTGTGTTCGTTTCCTTCCCAGAATCCTCAACTGATCCTCAGCCACAGTCAGTCGAGGAAGCACATGGCTCGCCATTTGTTGCGCCGCTTCCCGTAGTGCCAGCGTGGCTTCTAGGTAAAGGGGCTAGGTGACCACAGGTTTTAACCGATGCCATACTGAAAATAAATATTCCGGCCACAATGCCAGTGTGCGATAATCGCTGTTAATGCTGCTTAAACCCAATGTTCGTTGGATCTCCCGAAAGGTTCTCTGGAGAGTGGCATCGTTGGGGTTTTCGTCGATCATTTCCGTGGGATACATGCGAAGGGGTATGCCTCGTGTAATAAGCTCATGATCCTGTCGTTGGGACTGGAAAGCGGACATGGTTGGGTGTTGGCAGGCGTACTCCACCACGGACGAAATGACCAGGAGCTTGGGATTGATGTAATGATAGAGGTCGAGAGCCGCTTGTATCTGAAAAATCTGACTATCCCCCCATCCGACGGACATGGCCGCATCTAACCGAGGAAGTTTCTCAGCAAGGCGAGCAGCTAACGCACGGATTTGATTGGATGATTCTTCAAAGAGACGGGTTTCAGCGACCGGTCGAATTGACTCCCATAAGACGGGGAAAAATTTTGGATAGGTGGCCCATGTGCGAAAGTTGAGATTCACTCCCGACACACGAAAGACCTGTTTAATCTCATGAAAAATGCTGTCCAGCTCCTTCTCAGCCTCTTCTTCTGGTATGGGATGGTTTTTCATAACAAGTGAAAACTAGGATCTGGAATGATTGTCTGGTTTCGTTTCCGGATCATTCCACTCTGCCCTCAAGAATCAAAGTGTGGCCCACGCGGCCTGGATTGACTACTATCAGAAACCCTGAAGTTCTCACGGATGCCAGGGTTTCTGCTAGTTGTTGGAAGGTTTTCCATTCCTTATATTCTGAATTGAACAGAGGGACCATTCACGGCGTGGGAAGGAGTCGTACCACGGAAATGAAGAGAGGCCATGTTATGATTAATTCACCAACGACCACACGAGTTGAGGAACATACCGACGCTGACATAAATGAGGAAATTTACAACCGTACAAAAAATAATGTCCTGTTGTATGCCTCGGCCGGACCTTCGGCCATCGATCGGCGGTTAAGGGAGCTAGAGGTGGAATGGGATATCGAAAGAGTTCTTGAAGCCAATGCTGCCTCATTGTCCCTTATGGGCCTGGCCTTGGGCGCTTTTGTTGACCGCCGGTGGTTTATATTCCCCGCCACCGTAGCCGGTTTTCTCCTGCAACATGCCATACAAGGTTGGTGCCCGCCGGTTCCCCTGTTCCGGCGAATGGGAATACGGACCACACATGAGATTCAACAGGAGCGTCATGCTTTAAAGGCGTTGCGTGGAGATTATCGGGACGTGGCCGAAATAGCGGGCCAAGTTAAAGGGGAGGACGCTCCGCAAGTGACTCAAGCATTTGAGGCAGCAGGAAAAAGCTCCTCCTCCTGAAGAAGTTCAAGAGCGCTTTCGGGACATCCATCAGCCACACGCATTTTATGATCATTAAACAATTTCATGTGGAAAGTTTGGGGCACGCGTCGTATCTCCTGGGTTCGGAAGAAACCGGAGAAGCGTTAGTTCTGGATATCCAGCGTGACGTTGAGCCCTATCTCCAGGAATCCCGCTCCCGGGGGATGACCATTGCGTATGCTTTGGAGACCCATCAGCACAATGACTATGTAACGGGAATTCGTGAATTAGCCGACAGGGTTCCTCTCCAATGTTTATCGGGCCAACATGCCAAGCTCGGATATGACGCGCGTCCCATGGCCGATGGAGAACGGTTAACGATGGGAGAAATAGATTTTCACATTCTGCATACGCCGGGACATACACCCGAACACATCAGTGTCCTGGTGACAGACCGCTCGCGTGGCAAAGAACCCGTTCTTCTCCTATCCGGGGGAGCCTTGCTGGTTGGTGATGTGGCCAGACCCGATCTGCTGGGTGGGACGGAAGAAGCGGCTCATCACGCGGAGATCATGTGCAACATGCTCCAGGAAAAAATTCTTCCGCTTCCGGACTACGTGGAAGTCTATCCGACGCATGTGAGTGGCTCTCTGTGTGGAGGGAATATCGGGAGCAGGTTGTCCACGACGATCGGTTATGAACGCCGGATGAATCCTCTTCTGGCCAACATGGCCAACAAAGACCATTTCGTCACACAATGCCTGGATTTGACCCATCTTCCCGGTGTGCCGCCATATTGGCCTAGGATGCGGAAAATGAATTCGGACGGCCCTCCTCTTCTTGGAACATTGCCCGAACCGCCTGCACTCACACCGGATCAGTTTGACCGGCAACAGGGAGAAGGGAGCATTGTCGTTGATTGCCGCCAAGCGGAAGGGTTTGCGGCTCATATTCCCGGTGCTCTGAACGTCGGACTGGGATCGTCGTTTGCGACATGGGCCGGTACGGTCATCCCGGCGGATTCCCGTGTTTTCCTTGTTTTGGATAATCCGGCAGACCTTTGGGAAGTGTGCTGGCAGCTTCTCCGAATCGGATATCCCACACCGGCCGGTTGGCTGGCTGGAGGAATGTTCGCATGGCGTACGGCAGCCAAACCCCTTCATAGGCTAACGCAGTGGTCCGTGTGGGATCTTCAGGCGCACTTGGAGACAGATTCTGACCTGGAGGTATTGGACGTTCGCCAGCCGGGGGAGTGGGCTGCCGGTCACATCGAGAACGCCATCTTTGTGACGGGCAGCGAACTCCCGCAATGTATTCAGGAAATCAGAAAAAATCTCCAGGTCGCGGTCATCTGTGGAAGCGGATACCGCTCGTCGGTCGCTGCAAGTTTCCTCCAACATCATGGCTATCGGAACATCGTGAATGTGTTGGGAGGAATGAGCGCCTGGAAAAAGGCCAAACTTCCGATTATCAAGGATTAATCCACCATTCCGGAGGATCAAGGAGCCGCCGCCCCCCTATGAATGTTCTCTTTCAAAAGGCCTGGTCGCCCTATGTGGTTGGTGGCGGAATTGGCGTGTTAAGTTGGTTTGCCTTCGCCACCGCGGATCATCCTCTTGGTATCACGACTCCCTTTGAGTATTCGGCGGCTCTTGTCATGGAGGCCGTGGATCCTACTATCACGAAAAGTCATGCTTATTTCCTGAATCCGGAACATTCTCCTATCATTGGTTGGGAGTGGATGTTGGTGATCGGGGTGTTCGTGGGGTCCAGCCTGAGCGCCTATCTTTCAGGTGATCGTGCGCGCGAGGTCGTTCCCAGTCTTTGGAAGTGGCGATTCGGCCCAAGCGTTCCCATTCGGGTAATCGGCGCATTTTTGGGCGGAGCATGCATGATGTTTGGCGCACGTCTGGCCAAAGGCTGTACGAGCGGCCATGGTATAAGCGGCACCTTGCAGTTAGCCGTTTCCAGCTGGTTCTTTGTGATCGTAATCTTCATTGTGTCCATCCTCACGGCATTTTTGATCTTTGGAAAAAGAGGTCGGGATCATGTTTGAGTCTCCTGACCGGTTGCTCCTGGGGCTGATAACGGGGATGATATTCGGCTTCCTGCTTCAGAAGGGTCGAGCGGCTAAATATCAGGTCATTCTCGGACAATTGCTTTTGAAAGACTGGACGGTCTTGAAAATCATGTTGACCGCTATCGCCGTTGGGGCTATCGGGGTATATGGCCTGGTGGACTTAGAGATGGCCGGGCTGCACATTAAACCGATGATGTTGGGAGGAGTGATTGTGGGCGGTGTCTTTTTTGGCGTGGGTATCGCCGTTTTTGGGTATTGTCCCGGCACCGGTGTGGCAGCATGTGGAGAGGGGAGAAAAGACGCGGTCGTCGGGGTAGTTGGAATGTTGGCGGGCGCCTGGATTTTTGTGTGGATGTATCCGCTATTGATACCTCTTATTCGCGATTACGGAGATTGGGGTAAAATCACCCTTCCTGAAGTGACGGGGATCCCTGCCTGGGGATGGATCTTGTTGATGGGGCTGATTGCGGTTGGGGTCAATGTAGCTTTACCGCATTCCCGTCCAGAAATACAGGACACCTCTGAGAAGACCGCATTGCACTAACTCGAAAGCCTGAATTCCAGGAGATATTCTCATGACAGTCAAATCCTGCTCGTATGGTCAAAATACTCATACTCGCTGTTTCTCTAGAATTTATCTCACAACCTCAGCATTCCCCTCCCACTTGTCTGTCCCATCCCCGTTCCCCCATACTCCACACCCATAAAAACTTTATCCTGGCCAGGGGGAGGAGATATGGAGTGGAAAACAGTACTCGCCTATATTACAGGAACGGTGGACCAAGAATTGTTCTTGCGAAACGAATATTTGGTTGGGGAAAACCGCATTTTGCGGAACCAGATTACGGGACGCGTGCGGCTCACGGACGGCGAACGTACCGCGCTGGCGGCACTTGGTAAACGCCTCGGGAAAAAGGCCCTGGCGGAAGTGATGTCGGTGGTCAAACCTGAGACGCTGCTGGCCTGGCACCGGGAACTCATCGCAAGAAAGTTTGACGGCTCAACGTACCGACAGTATCCAGGACGCCCCCGAATCGATCCAGCCATCGAAGTTAACCATCCAATTTGCTCAAGAGAATTGCGCCTGGGGATATGACCGCATTGTCGGAGCGTTGAAGAATGTGGGGTATACAGTGAGCGATCAAACGGTCGGCAATATCTTGCAACGTCACGGCCTTCCCCCAGCACCGGAGCGAAAAAAGACCACGACCTGGCGCGAGTTTATTCGCTCCAACTGGGATATCTTGGTCGCAACAGATTTCTTTACCACGGAAGTCTGGACGAGGAGTGGGTTGGTGACCTATTACATCCTGTTCTTTATCCAGGTGGGGAGTCGAAAGGTGCACATTGCGGGACTGACACCAAACCCCAACGGAGCATGGATGACAGATTGCCCGGAATTCAACGATGACGGAGTGGGGCTTCCTGACCCCAGGTCAACATGTGATCCACGACCGTGATACCAAGTTCTGCTCCACCTTTCAGGAGACAATCAAAGCGGCAGGCGTCAAGCTCGTCAAACTTCCTCCACGCAGTCCGAATTTGAAGGCTCACGCCGAGCGCTGGGTGAGGTCCGTGAAGGAAGAAGTCTTGTCGCGGCTGATCCTGTTTGGAGAAGGTGCTCTTCGGCAGGTACTAAAGGAGTATGTTACCCATTATCATCAGGAACGGCCTCATCAGGGAAAGGGCAATGAATTACTGCTACGGCGTCCGAGGAAAGAGGCCTGGGAAACCAACCCCATTCGCTCTCGTGAAAGACTAGGTGGACTGCTGAAATATTACTCCCGAGAGGTCGCATGAGTTTTTTGGCCATACGGGGTGTGCACGGAGCGCGGTGCATTTAGCGAGGCCCTCAGCTCCCTCCTTATCTGACGAGCTGAGTCTGTATAGGAATTTGATCCAGGATCGTGGAGCGAACTTGATAGAGGCCCTTGAGGCCAGCCCCTTTTGCAAACACCAACCCTTTCTCTCGTTTTCCTAACACCAATAGCCCGCTTTTTTGTCCCTCTCGACTGCGGCCTTGAATGGTAGCGGATGGGGAGTCTAATCCTGTTTGGCCGGGTATCGTTGACCCCTCGGGATGCGCGATCTCGGTTGGAATATCTACGACGCGACTGACAAACAGGTTGACGACTTCTTGGTCTAATGCCGCGTTGGGCCGGTCTTCTAATATCCATTCATCATGTTGCTTGATGAGCACGTACTGCTCTTCCGGCGTGGTGACGTCCAACATCACGAGATCCTTGATTTCCATACCAAATAATCGTTTATCCTGGAAATAGAAAGCGCCTTGGGTGATCGGCTTCAGAATGCTTGGGGAAATTTCATAGAGTGGGCCGGTACTGGAGGTGAGGGCATAGGCTTTTTCTGCATCTTGAAATTGATACAGGCTGACATGATGGGTTCGTGGCCCTTCCAATAGGGTGACTCCGACATGGGTGCGATTCGATTGTCCTAGTATTCGTTGTTTCTCTTCTTCTGCATCCACGAATCCCGTTGCCGTGAGTCCGCTTAAATCCATGAGAAGCTTGCCGACGGTAATTTTATCGACCGGTGCTTTCATAGGACTGGTAAATATCCAATTGGGGGAGAGGCTATGGACACCGGCGACTCTGGCCATGACCATTGTCGTGTCGGCATGTTGAATGTGCACTTCATGGACGCGTTCACGATCAAAAAAGAGGAGGTCTTTCAGTCGAAAATCTGGGAACGTCTTTTGTGCAAAGGTCATCACATCCAAGGTGGTCAGAACCACTTGGTTGTCGTCTTTTGTCTGGACATACAAAGATGGGGCAAAGGGCCCGCGATCGCCCAAGGCCAGTTCTTGCGTGGTGGTGGGAGTGTTGAGCGTGAGTGTGAGGTACGGTGGCGCTAATCCATATTTCTCTAACGTGTCAGGGCCATCTTCAATGGTTCGTTTGATTTTTCCAATGGTGAGGGCGCGTAAGATGCGTCGCACTTCCTGGTTGTCCGCGGGGTACCGCATAGGTTCTGTGATGGTCCATCGCCATTTGTCATCGCGCTCTAGTTGAATGGTTTCGGTGGCGGTGGCCCAGGTGATGGTGGTGATGTCTCGATCATCAAACGGGATCAGTTGTCGTTCTTGAGTTTCTTGCTTTTGGAATTGACGGGTTTGGGGAATATCGATAAACAGGATGTATCCGCCTAACCCGAGCACGATGAGGGCTAATACGATGGTGATGCGGATCGGGTTGTTCAGCATATTAGAGGCTTCGCCGCCTTTTCCATACAGAGAGGCCGACAAATAATACTAACAGAGGGAGGACCAGCACTTGAAAAAAGACCAGGGCCTGTTCCTGTGAGGGATTTGGGACAAATGGATGAAATGCAGGTTCTTTGGGCGTGAGAGACACGAGAGCGTCTTCTTTCGCGAGCCAGGCGATGGTCTTTAAGAAAAAATCGGTGTTGCCGGGATAGGTGAGCCACCCGTTAGTGGCGAATGCCGCGTTGCCGACGATGACGATGGCCGACTCCGGCTCCTGGTCTGGTCCCACTCGTTTTGATGTTAAGACGGCGGCGACGGGGAAGGGGCCTTTCGGATCCTGGTCTTCATTGAAGACGGGTTCGGTATTGGTGAGCGTGGTTTCTTCCCAACTGTTTGGTGAGGTTTGTGCTAATGCCACAAAATCCCAATGCTTCCCTTGGGTGGTATCGAAGGTCACCGAACGCGATACCGGAAAAATAATGGGTGTGGTGAAGTCTTCGGTAATATCGTGCGTGGTAAAGGTTCTCACCATTAAGGCCGTTGGACTGCCCCGGCCTAAACGATCTTGTTCGTCGGCTAAAATCCCGGTTCCCAATTGAATTCCCCATTGCGCAAGGAGAGTGTCTAACGAATCGTTGTTGCCGGGATCACTTAATACCAAAAGACGGCCTCCGTTTCGCAAATATTGGGTGACGTGATTCACGGCGTCCATGGGAAGCGGTTGGGCCGGTGAAGGGATGACGAGTAAGGAGGCCTTACCGAAATCATTTTCGTGCCAATCAATGGTTGTGACGTCATAGCCTTGTTTGTTCAAGGCATCCGCGGCGCGGGACAACCCCGGCGTTTCGGTATCGGATATACTTTTTTCTGAATATCCCGTGGTGAAGGCGATGCCTTTTTTCCTGTCTCGTGTTACGCGAAGCAGGGCATTAGTGACATCGGCTTCAGATGCGCGTTGGAGATAAATTTTTTGTGGACCGCTTTCAATGACGGCCGTATCGATTCTGGTGACGTCGTCGTCTTTGGTTTTATCAGGGTGTCGTTCCGGATCGATGAATTCAACCGTCAGAAGAGGACTTTCGTTCGCATAGGTCGTTAACAGGTCGTGGTAGGAGCCATATCCCGGACTGCCTTCGTGTGTAAACACTCTGATGGCCACTTCTCGGGGTAAGTCCCGAAGCACTTGGTACGTTTGTCGGCTCAAGGTGAAATTTTTGGTTTCTGAGAAATCCCATTCGGGCGCATGTTTGTCGGCGAGGAAGTTGGTTAATCCCACGGCAAGGGCTGCCAGGAGAATGGCAAGGATACTATGTGTTCCCAGTCGCGCCGAACGTTTTCGTGAACCTCTAACCAACCCTTGAAAATGGATGCCGACATATCCAAGCAGGCACAGTGTGCCAATTCCGAGAACGATGGAACTCGAGTTCTCTGTTTCTGGTACCAGGAGTGGGAGTCCTATGCCCCCAACCGTCAGCAACACTCCTAATGCTCCCAGTATTGAGGCGAGACGAGTTATTTCCATCGGTAGGCATCAATAGCTTGGTGAGCGGCGAACCACATAAAGGCGATCCCAGATATGTAGTACAGGAGATCTTTGACATTCAGCAGCCCACGGATCAATCGTTCAAAGTGTTCGGTAAAGGACAAATAGGACAGGATACTTCCCACAGTGGTGTCGCCAAAGGCCGTGCTGATAGCTCCAAGTACCCAGAGGCCTAAGATGATGCCAAAACTCAAAAAGGCAGCGATGATCTGGTTTTCCGTTAAGGCTGAGGCACAGACACCAATGGACAACATAAGCGCTCCTTGGAGAAGGAGTGCCAGATAACCCAGGTAAATGGGCTGCCAGTCGAAAGTGGCATAGGCCGAAAGCGTGAGCGGAATCAGGCCGGTGAGCGACAACAGTCCCGTATAGACGATCACGACACTCAAGAATTTTCCGGACACGATTTCATTTACGCCGATGGGCGAGGTGAGGAGCAATTCAAACGTCCGCAATTTTCGCTCTTCGGCAAAGAGCCGCATGGTCAGTAACGGTAAAATAATCATGAGGATGAGATTCATACTTTGAAAGAGCGGTCGAAAAATCATTTCGTTGAGATTGAGTTGCGCATAGGTGTTTTGTAATTGCATGAGCCGAAGGGCTTGATTGCTGGCGTTTGCCACAGCCTGATAACTGAGGAGTCCGACGACTGCTAAGAATATGGCCCCGATGACGTAGACCACCGGGGAGACGAAAAAGCTGCGCAACTCTTTGGCAATCATGGTTTGAACGGGAGTCATGGTCAATCGACGTTTGGAAAGGTTTCAGCCCTGAGGTGTATTGTTGTATTTTATCAGTCGACCGGTTTGTCTGTTTTGGTCAGCACTTTAAAGACATCTTCAAGGCTTACCGTTTCAGTAGTTAACTCTAGTAGTCCAGTCCCCCGGGTGACGATGAGTGTGGTGAGTTCTTCGCGGACATCGTCCCCAATATGTGATTCGATGACATAGGTGTTGGGTGAGGGACCGTGGGACACGCGCATCACACCCGGTAGTTTGCTAAGAGCTTCCAGTAAATCCGGGTCAGTCTGTTTGACGGTAAGATTCAATATTTCAGACTGACGGAGTTTGGCCCCTAAATGTTCCGGGGAATCGATGGCGACGATCCGGCCTCGATGGATAATGATCACCTTTTGACAGATCGCGGTGGCCTCCGCCAACAGATGTGTGCTTAGGATGATGGTATGGGAACCCGCCAAATTTTTTATCAGGTCGCGAATTTCAATGATTTGATTCGGGTCTAAGCCTGTGGTCGGTTCGTCCAAAATCAACACAGGTGGATTATGGATTAAGGCTTGAGCCAGGCCTACCCGTTGGCGATACCCACGGGACAAATGCCCAATAACGCGTCCTTGCACCTCGGTCAGTCCGGTTTGGTTGATAATGATCCCCATGCGTTCCTGCAATGGGCCTGGCTCCAGGTGTTTTATTCGACCCACAAAAGTGAGATATTCCTTGACCGTTAATTCCAAATAGAGGGGTGGGGTTTCCGGAAGATACCCAATATGCTTTTTCACCTCCCAGGGTTCCTCCAGGCAGTCGAATCCCGCAATCTTTACGGTACCCGATGTGGGAGGCATGAACCCGGTCAAAATCCGCATGGTGGTTGTTTTTCCTGCCCCGTTCGGGCCTAAAAATGCGACGATTTCTCCTTGGTGAATCGTAAAGGATATATCATCCAAAGCTTTGACCTGGCCATACTGTTTCGTCACATGTTGAACGTCAATCATTTCGGTCTCAAAGGGATGGAGCAGTGAAATGGGAAGGACTTGGTGTTCAGAGAATTGCCTTGAGTAGGAACGAAATCATACCTGTGTGAAAAAAAAACCGTCAAGGTGCAGCCGAAAACAGAAAAGTCTTGACATTGACTCTGGTGATGAAAGTTGTATGATGCAACCAAAATTCTGATTTTAGGCATTTCTGCCCTTCTGCAAGGCCTCTCTGGGCTTCATGATCTTCACTGAATGCCGGACATGATACAAAAGAGATCGTCTATTCATGTTGCCTTTTTGTCTCTCTTTTTGTTGGTAACGGTTGGCTGTAGTGCTTTTCATGAAGTATCCGTCGTCAGTCTTGGCGATGAAGGTGGTCAGGTTAAGGACGTGGCCCCAGAAGAAAAATCTTTGGCTACTTCGGATGTTCCTGAGCTAGAACAAGACGAGAAAAAGCTGATAACCCCGGTACCAATCACTTCGACACCCGTTCCGCCTCCAACGAGCCCGTCGGTGGGAAAGACCCCCTTTTCCCGATCTGCCGAAGACCTCACACTTCCATGGACCGTACAGGATATATTCTTTGATTTTGACCAAATGGCGATCAGGAAAGACGCCATTCCAATTTTAGAGCAAAACGCCAAGGTGCTGCTGAAACGGTATCCCAGTCGAGAGGTTCTCATTCAGGGACATTGTGATGAGCGTGGAACGGAGGAGTACAATCTCATTTTGGGAGATCGTCGAGCTTCAGCCGTGAAAAATTATCTGGTTAATTTAGGGGTCGCGGCCTCCCGATTACGGGTCCTGAGTTTAGGGAAAAGCCAACCATTTTGCCTAGAACGTACGACACCCTGTTTTCAAAGTAATCGTCGTGCCCACTTTGTGCTTAAATGAATGCGGAGTTTTTTATTTGTTGACGATCAGTGTTGAGATCAAACCCCGCTCCACTTCTTGATTTTCTTGCCCCTTATTCCCCCCCTTTTGAGTTATTGTTGAAAGTACAGTCTGAGCTTAGGTTAAGAATGAGAGGTGTTTCCTTCATCTACCAAGTGGTGTAATTGTTCCTTGTTATTGAAAAGATTGAACATGCGGGTGTGGCTCCTTACTTTGGGTTTTGTGGCTGTCCTGTCGACCGCGGGATGGGCTGAAGTTTGGGACTTTTCCTGTACCGAAGCGGTTTCCCTATTAAAGGTTGCCCAAGATCGTGTTGTGCAAAAGCATGATCAATTGCAAGAAGCCAAATTCAGCCTCAGGCATGCTCCTGAAGAGTTTGATGGGTGCCGACGGAGTCGACGAGGATTCGATGGGGGAAAGATTCATTGTGTAAAGCATCAATCACGACAGGGAAATCTCCTGAAAGATATTCTGGTTGCTCAACAAAGCCTGGATTCTGCGCACCAAGATTTTGATCGACATATTCAAAGTGTTCTTCGATCCTGCCCAAATTCTCAACGCTGACGCGACGTGTTGGTTCTCCTCTTGAGATAGTTCTCCCTGGTTTCCTACTTTGTCCTGCAACAGTTTACAGCGCTTGTCATTCTCTACTTTTATTTTAAGTCCTCCAATCTTTCTCCGTCGGAGACCTACCGTATTGGTCACTGTGTAGGTTTTCTGTAGGGTGGGATTTTATCTATTCATTCGAAAAAGAAAAATTGTTGTGTAATTGTCAGTAATCCTGTAAATTACCTACGGGTTCTCACGGTAGTTTCTCCAAAAGCGATGAGTGGAGATTTTTGCATGTTTAGTCTGAAAAAAATTCTGGCTCCACTGTTTTCTCCTCTCTCGATTTGTTTGGAGCTTATGGCCTTCGGTCTCATTCTACTGATGTTTTCTCGGAAGCAGAAAACGGGGAAAGTGTTTGTTGCTCTGGGGATGATTGTCCTCTTAATGTGTAGTATTGAAGGGGTGTCAGGTCGCATTCTCCGTACCCTTGAAACACAATATCCTCCATTGAATGTCGTCGGGATTTTTCGACCGGCCATCGTAGGAACTACCGAACCCGTTGTGAAATGGATTGTGGTACTTGCTGGAGGAGTGATTGGGGACTCGACGCTCCCTATTCAATTGCAAGTTTCCCATCATTCGCGAGTTCGCCTCATGGAAGGTATCAGACTGCATCGCCTTCTCCCTGGTAGTAAAATTATTTTGACAGGGGGCATCGGGTTTGACGGGCCACCTGGAGCCACAACGCTCAGTCGTGTAGCCCAAGAGTTAGGAGTGGCTAAAACTGACATGGTCCTAGAGGTTGAATCTCGAGATACGAAAGATCATCCCTTGTATGTTCGAGATCTTGTGAAGCATGAGCCGTTTATTCTGGTCACTAGTGCGTTTCATATGCCACGGGCGATGAAGTTATTTGAGAAACAAGGGCTAGCCCCAATTCCTGCGCCGGCTGGACCTTGGAAGCCCGCCGAAGAATTTTGGTCTCCGGCGAACTTATTCCCCAGTTCTTCAGGGATTCGGTTGGCGGAACTGGCTTACCATGAATATATGGGCCTCACTTGGGCGTGGATTCGGGGCCAAATTTAACCTATTGCATCAGGAAACACCTCATATTTTCTCTGATTGTGCTAACTTTCCTTCCCCTATTTTCTCAGGTCTATCCGGCCGATACAGATGGGGTGATATTCTCAATTGAATCGTGTTGGAGAGGACCCCTTAACATGACACCATTATGTCATACAGAACAAAAAAGACACAGGGGTATAGCTCAGGGGATGTGTGTCCTCTGCATATTTGTGTTTTTTTGTGTAAGCGGATGCGGCATTTGGAATGGATATGTGGACCCGGATTATGAATCGAGCAGGGCGGACCGATTGTGTCATCCATATGGACAATGTACCCAGGGAACCTGGGTGGCGAATGATGGGACGGCGAGTGACCCTCTTATTGCAAAAACGGCATGCGAGCAGGCTGTGGATCAACGCTATGGGAATGGCTGGTGGGGAGATTCTGTGGCGAGAGGTTTAGAAATAGGAAACTGTATGGAGAAACATGGTCTTACGTTACAGTAATAATAATCGAATCTTTGCATCTACAATAAATTCTGAAAAGTCCCTTTACTCTTCTTGTCTATTCGTGTCCGTTGCCATAATGCAGATGGTTGCCTGATCACGGGCTCCTTCATTAAGCGTCAAAGTAATTTTTTCTTGAATCGTTTCCCACCCCCTGTTGGATTGGTTGCAGGAAGATCTTTATATTTCACCAATCCCTTTCCCAATGTATGATAGATGGTTGTTTTAGCCATATTCGTTAAGGCTTGCCCGTTGGCTCTAGTTGGAGGTTCGACATAAGATAGTCATCCGAATGGTTTAGAGGAGTTCGCCTTGATCTGACCCGAAGTTGCCATCGTGTTGATGGCCTCCGGTAGAATACGAGTTTTTCTGTAATTTATGGGGGGAGAGGCCTCTGTGATGATGGTTTAGAAGCTGCCTTGTACCCTTTTGGTTGTGATGGGAGCCATAAGGGACGGGAGCCAGCAAACGACGCTAGCACGTCTTTTTTGAACTCTTGCGTCGAACATCCAAGAATTAAAAATCCGGAATAATCTAGGGAGCATTGGATCTTTTTGTAGGGTTTGGGTAAATCGGGAAAATTAACCGTCAGGAAAAGAATTGTGTCTCTTATCTATGAATTCGTATTGTACATTGTCGAAAGAATTAGGGATAAACGGGTGAGAGAGGAAAATGCCAAAGAGGCTTTCCTTTCGCAACTATCAGAAGGGATCCATTGTTCTTATGAAAAAAAATAAACCGACCAATTCATCGACAAAGGTGCATCGGAATGTGAAGTCGTTTAGGAAGTCGACACCTTTGCGGATCGTCAAAAGCCCAAGAAAAATTTTTAACGATTTAAAGCTCTTTGCCACGGATGTTGATGGCGTCTTGACAGATGCTGGGATGTATTATGGTGAATCAGGGGAAGAACTGAAAAAATTTCATACCCGAGATGGTATGGGCATTAAGCTGTTGCAAGCTGAGGGGGTGATCATCGCGATTATCACGATGGAGCAAACCAAGATTGTCGCGCGCCGTGCCAAAAAGTTGGGGATTTCTGAAGTATTTCAGGGGGCGAAGGATAAGGTGTCCGTTTTGACCCATCTTTCCGAAAAATTCAGTATACCGTTCGAACAGATGGCTTATATGGGTGATGATGTCAACGATGTGGGTGCTCTGCAAACGGTTGGATATGCCGCCGCGCCAGCGGATTGTGTCGAACACGTTCGACAAGTGGTCCATTATATTTGTCAGAAAAAGGGGGGTGAGGGGGCTGTGCGAGAAGTGATTGATATGATTTTGGCCGCCAGACGACGGTAGAGCGAATGTTGGGTAAATGTTGAGTTTTGATCAACCAAATCCGATGAAATCTTGTAGAAGACGTCAATGAATTTCGGTAATGTCCCATAGATGTGAGGGGAAATGGCTATGCTGTATCTAAGGGAGCAAATATGAATACTCATGTGTATGGCGTCATCCTTGCTGGCGGAAGTGGGACGCGGTTTTGGCCGTTAAGTCGTGAACGATTTCCCAAGCAATTATTGCGGATTATTGGGGAAGGAACCTTGTTGCAACAGACCTTTGAACGCCTCATCCAGAATATTGCTCCTAGGCAGATGACCGTTGTCACGAACGAGAATCAAGCCGAGTCCATTCGGCTTCAATTGAATGAATGGAAAGACGATCTGGTTCATAACATTATCCTTGAGCCGGAGGGCAGAAATACGGCACCAGCCATTGCCCTCACCGCGTTGCAGCTTTTACACCGTGACCCTGAAGCGGTAATGGTTGTGGTTCCAGCCGATCATGTAGTCAAAGGCGCGAAAAAATTCATGAGGGCTGTGCAATTTGCCACAAAGTTAGCCGCCCAGGGGCATTTGGTGACGTTTGGCATTCACCCCTCACGACCGGAAACGGGTTATGGCTATATTCACCCCAACAAACGCAAACGGGTAGGCTCTCAAGGACCGTTTGTTGGATATTCCGTTGCAAGGTTCGTCGAAAAGCCCAATCTTCCCACTGCCACCCGATATTGGAAGTCGGGGAATTACTTTTGGAATAGTGGAATATTTGTGTGGAAAGCGGCCAATATTCTTGAAGAACTGGGTCTTCAGCAACCAACATTGGCAAAAATCTTGAAAAACCTTGATCGGCAGATTGGGACATCGGAATTTTCGGCGTCTCTTCGAAAAGCCTATGCCAAGATTCCCTCCCTTTCGATTGACCATGCGGTGATGGAGCATTCTTCCCGCAGTGTGGTGGTACCAGTGGATTTTGGTTGGTCGGATGTGGGGAGTTGGGGAAGTTTGGAGGAAGTCGCGCCTCTTGATAAGGACGGTAACGTGCGGAATGGCAATATCATTGATATAGGAAGCCGGCATTCTGTCTTATTTGCCGATCGCCGGTTGGTTGCAACCATTGGGCTCCACAATATGGTGGTCGTGGATACCCCGGATGCCACACTCGTGTGTCCAAAAGAGCGGGCGCAGGATGTAAAAGCTATCGTTAGTCTTCTCAAGCAACAACAGGCACCGGAACATTTAGAGCATCGGACCGTTCAGCGGCCTTGGGGGGTTTACACCGTTTTAGAAGAAGGCCCTCAATATAAGGTGAAGCGAATTGAAGTTGTGCCAGGGAAGCGATTGTCCTTGCAACTGCATCATCAACGAAGTGAGCACTGGGTGGTGATTACTGGAACTGCTCGGGTGACTCGCGGTGAGGAAGTCTATGATTTACAAGCGGGAATGAGTACGGGGATACCGAAAGAAACGCCTCACCGATTGGAAAATCCTGGGACAACTCCTCTTGAAATTATTGAAATTCAAAATGGACCCTATTTAGGCGAAGATGACATTGTGCGACTGAAGGACGATTTTGGACGGTTGCAACCCGTTCCATGAAAACATACTGGATCGGGCCATTTGAAAGGAAGCAGGATGGGTATTTTCCGGGAATATGATATTCGGGGGATTGTCGAGAAGGAACTGACCCCCGAGGTGGTAGAAAAAATTGGCCGTGCGTATGCCACGCTCGCGAGTGAGCGAGGGGTAAGAACCATCGCGGTAGGGCGTGATGGCCGGCTGACGTCACCAGCTCTTCGCGATCAACTCATCACCGGATTGACGAGTGCGGGAGTCAACGTTGTTGACATAGGCTTGTGTGCCACTCCGTTGCTTTACTTTTCCTTGTTTCATCGTGCGGTAGAGGGAGGCATTATGATTACGGGAAGTCATAATGCTGCAGAATATAATGGGTTCAAGATGTGTGTGGGGAAAGAAGCTCTGTATGGAGCCGATATCCAGCGTTTACGAGGAATTTTTGATGATGAGCAATTTTCCTCTGGAATGGGAAAGGTCGTTGAACAGGCGATTATTCCTGAGTATCTGGCATTTCTGAAGGAGCAATTTTCCTCGGTGCGAGCAGAAGGTATTCGGGTGGTGATTGATTGTGGAAATGGTGCGGCCTCTCTTGTGGCTAAAGAGGCGCTTGAGCAATTGGGTTGTCAGGTGACCGGGTTGTATTGTGATTTGGATGGGAATTTCCCCAATCATCATCCTGATCCGACCGTCGTCGAGAATCTGGCGGATTTGATCACCAAGGTCAATGAGACGAAGGCCGATGTAGGTTTTGGGTATGATGGAGATGCAGACCGAATTGGTGTGATTGATGAGCAGGGCGAGATATTATGGGGTGATCGCTTGTTGCTGTTATTTGCGCGAGATGTGCTTAAAGAACGTCCCGGAAGTACGTTTATTTCTGAAGTCAAAGCCTCGCAAGTCTTCTATGACGATATTCCGAAGCGAGGCGGGTGTGCCATCATGTGGAAAACAGGGCATTCGATTATTAAGGCCAAAATGAAAGAGGAGAAGGCCGTATTGGCAGGAGAGATGTCCGGTCATATTTTTTTTGCCGATCGGTACTATGGCTATGATGATGCCTTGTATGCGTCCTGCCGCCTTATTGAAATATTGGTTAAGACAAAGAAGCCGCTCTCAAGTCTTCTGTCTGATGTTCCCCAAACCGTGGTGACTCCGGAAATTCGTGTGGATTGTTCGGATGATCGGAAGTTTCAGCTTGTGGTGGCTGTGACCCAACGTTTTCTGGAAATTTTTGCAACTCAAAATCTTACCGCAGCGAAATTGCCCATTCGGGAGTTGATCACAATTGACGGGGTTCGCGTGCGCTTTGATCATGGTTGGGGCTTGATTCGAGCGTCCAACACGCAGCCGGCGCTGGTCTTACGGTTTGAGGCTATCTCTCAGGAGCATTTATCGCAGATCCGTGATTATCTGGAATCGGTATTGGCAGAAGTCAAGCAGGCTCTCATCACTGACTAACATCCCGTGGATATCTTTGCATTTCCCCCGTTGGGCTTTTCTTCTCCTTTACAGGCTCGTTGAGAAATCTTAAATGACTGGTCCAACCGGAGGCCTCATGTGATGTCTGTCACAGGGGGAAGTTGGTACAGGTTAGGTTCGATGACATAAACGTCGCCTGCCATTTTGCTTTCCATAAATATCCAGCCGACATGATTGCTCCTTCATGGGAAAAGACCTATAATGCACCAACCTGCCATCGGTGATGGATTTTCTACGGATGATTCCTCCACTTTCTTTATTTTCAAAAAGATACGGTGAACCGATTTCTTCTGTTAGCGGATGTCGCAGATATTCCTAAGGTGCCATATGAGGCAGCCAGCTAAAAATCTTCATTATCGCATTTGAGACGTATGGGAATCGATATGACACGCGATAAGTGGAAAATTTCTCGTCAGAGTCATGTGCGCCAGGCGGAAGATCGTCTTCTGTCTAAATCACAAACCTAAGGGAAGGAGAATCTCGTATGGTGTTACGAGTCATGTTCCTTGTGGTTGGGATGGTGTTGGGTATGTCCCTGGGATGGAGCCTCTCTGATGGCCAAAACGAAATACTGGGAATTGGTGCCGCTATTGGAGTGGCGGTCGGCGTCTGCATCCTCGTTGCCGAGCAACGATTACTCGCTGTTCCCTTACCAGTGATATTGTGGGGTGGGGTCGGTCTTATCAGCAGTCTGCTGGGTGCTGGATTGATCGGGACTTCGACCGGCTTACTCGGAAGCGGGGATCATTCGGTTTTTTCCTTATTGGCAACGTTGGTCATGTTTTTAGCTGTGCCTTATTGGGGGCTCAGTATGGGGACACGGTTTGGCAGGGAAGGGTGGTCTCAGCCCCAGCCAGCTAGTGGGGGAGCGGCAGAGCAAACGTTGAAGCTGAAGTTGTTGGATACGAGTGTGATAATTGATGGGCGAATCGCTGATTTATGTGAAACCGGTTTTATTGAAGGCACCTTGATTGTTCCACATTTTATTCTTCAAGAATTACAACATATTTCGGATTCCTCTGACGGATTGAAGAGGGCGAGAGGCAGACGCGGCTTAGATATTCTCAATGTCCTTCAAAAAATGACGAATATCCAAGTGAAATTAGTGGAGGATGATTTCCCTCATGTCAAAGAAGTTGATACCAAATTAATTGAATTAGGGAAACAAATGAATGGGAAAGTCCTGACGAATGATTTCAATCTGAATAAGGTGGCAGGGATTCAGGGGGTAGAAGTGCTGAACATTAACGATCTTTGTAATGCCCTGAAGCCGGTGGTCTTGCCAGGAGAAACCATTCGCGTGTTTGTGTTAAAAGAAGGCAAAGAGTCCGGACAGGGTGTGGCCTATTTGGATGATGGTACAATGGTCGTTGTGGATCATGCCAAAACATCGATAGGGAAAACTGTCGATGTGATTGTCACGAGTGTCTTGCAAACCAGCGCGGGGCGGATGATTTTTACACGTCTGAAAGAAGAAACCGAACGCGAGGAGTTAAGCTTGGCGCGTGTCTAAATCTGTGGTGGCGGTTGTCCCTGCCGCAGGCCAAGGGACTCGCATGGGTGGGGCTGGTCGGAAACAATACCTGACCCTGGGTGGTCTTCCTCTTCTCGTTCTCTCCCTCAAGGTTTTTCAGCGGATTGATGCGATCCGTGAAATTATCCTCTCCGTTCCTGAACACGACAAAGATTATTGTTGGCGGGAAATCGTGAAGCCCTTTGGGTTGGGGAAAGTCGCGCATATTGTGACAGGTGGACAACGCCGTCAGGATTCGGTACGCAATGGGCTCTTCGCCATTTCCGATCCTCCGGAACTTGTCTTGATTCATGACGGAGTCAGGCCTTTTATTCAAGAGGAAATCGTGGAGCAGAGCATCTCCTGTGCAGAACAAACCGGAGCAGCTGTGGTGGCTATGCCTATGCATGACACGGTGAAGCGAGTGAACGCTCAACGTGTCATTCAAGAGACCTTAAATCGTGAAGAGTTATGGCAGATTCAAACACCCCAAATTTTTCGGTACGATTGGTTGGTTGCAGCCCATCAACAGGCGCAACAAGAATATTGGGATGTCACAGATGACGCGGCCTTGATCGAACGAAGTGGGCACGAGGTTTCCGTCGTGGAGGGGAGTTGTTTTAATATTAAAATTACGAGGCCAGAAGATTTGATTTTTGGAGAGGCAATCTTACATAAAATCAATCCTCACCTGTGATCGGATTGATTAGATTGATTGGGTTTACACCGCCAAGATGGAAAGAACGATATGAGTAATTTGCGAATTGGCCAAGGATACGATATTCATCCTTTGCGCGAAGGCCGTGCGTTAATTCTTGGAGGTATCACGATATCTCACTCGCGAGGGTTGGAGGGTCATTCCGATGCCGATGCCTTGACCCATGCCGTCTGTGATGCCCTGTTGGGCGCCATGGGAGAAGGCGATCTTGGCACGCACTATCCCGCGAGCAATCCCGCGTATAAAGACCTGTCCAGCTTGCTCATGTTGGAAAATGTCGTGCAGACTTTGACGAAAAAGAGATATGTCCTCGTGAATCTGGATACCGTGATATGCGCGCAGGCTCCCAAGCTTGCACCCCATTTAAAAGCCATGCAGGAAAGTCTGGCCCGAGTCCTTCATGTGGAATCTCATCAGGTCAATATTAAAGTGAAAAGTGGGGAGGGTATTGGGATGATTGGCCGGGAAGAAGGCATCGCGGTTTTAGCTGTATGTTTGATACAGTCTGTGAATACGTGAGATGACGTGTGGGAGAATAGTTGGTTTCAGCTTGCCGGGTTAGGTGAATAAATGCCAAAGGTGACACAAATTGCGCAAGATCTTCAGGCGGTATTTGAGCGTGATCCGGCGGCCACCAGCCGGCTGGAGGTATTTTTCACCTATTCTGGATTCCATGCGCTCTTGGCCTATCGGATTTCTCATTGGCTATGGCAGTGGAAACTTCCGTTTTTCCCCCGGCTTATTTCTCAAATAGCACGCTGGCTCACGGGTGTAGAGATTCACCCGGGTGCCACGATTGGGACCGGGTTCTTTATTGACCATGGCATGGGGGTGGTTATTGGCGAAACGACGGAAATTGGTGATTATGTGACCTTGTTTCAAGGCGTAACCTTAGGAGGGACTGGGAAGGAGCGTGGCAAGCGTCATCCGACGTTAGGCAATCACGTGGTGGTGGGTGCTGGAGCAAAAGTATTAGGTGGCATACGCATTGGCGACAATGTGAAGATTGGTGCCAATGCCGTGGTGTTGCGATCAGTCCCGGCGAATTCCACAGTTGTCGGTAATCCCGGACGGATCGTCAAGTACGATGGTGAACGTCTTCCAGAAGCCACCATGGACCACACCAATATTCCAGATCCTATTGCCGAGCGCTTTGAAGCGATGGAGCAAGAACTCATTGCTCTTCGAAAGAAGGTTGAACGAACTGAACAATGAACGGCAGTTTGAGGGAAATTTTTTTCATATTGTCTTAGCTGCCAGGCTCTTTTAGACTATAAATAGATGAAATTCTGAAAATATTTGTGACAACAATGTGAGAGAAGCTTCGTGGAAGGAGTAGATGTGATGACACCTCGGGTCAAAGAAATTTTACGAAATTATGAGGGCAATCCTCCAGGCGTGTTAATGAATCTTGCTCGGTTGCTGATGAACGGGCGGTTAGGGGGAACGGGGCGTTTAGTGATACTGCCGGTGGATCAAGGGTTTGAACATGGACCGGCCAGATCCTTTGCGCCAAACTCTCCCGGCTATAATCCACTGTACCATTTTCAATTGGGCATTGAGGCCGGGTGCAATGCCTACGCGGCTCCGCTAGGTTTTTTAGAAGCCGGAGCAGCTGAGTTTGCGGGCCAAATTCCACTCATTTTAAAACTCAATAATAACGACTCGTTGCATGCAACAAAAAATCCCAATTCGGCTATTACGGGGAGTGTGCGTGATGCCTTGCGACTGGGGTGTTGCGCCGTGGGTTACACCATTTATCCGGGGTCAGCCCATAGCCAAGAGATGTATCAACATTTGCGGGAGATTGCAGAAGAAGCGAAATCTTATGGCTTAGCCGTTGTGGTGTGGTCTTATCCACGTGGAGAAGGATTGAGCAAGGAAGGGGAAACGGCGATAGATGTCGCGGCCTATGCGGCACAAATTGCCGCACAACTCGGTGCACATATTATCAAGGTGAAAGTCCCAAGTGCGCATTTAGAACAAGCCGCAGCCAAGAAGGTGTATGAAGCAGAGAAAATCCCCATTAGCACCGCAACAGACCGTATCCGTCATGTAGTTCAAAGTGCCTTTGCTGGACGTCGTATTGTCATTTTTTCTGGTGGAGCCAAGGGCGAAGATCAAAAGATTTTTGACGAAGCCCGCGCAATTCGTGATGGAGGGGGCTTTGGGTCGATCATTGGCCGAAATTCATTCCAACGCCAAAAACCGGAGGCATTGGAGTTCCTCTCAACGGTTATGAAAATCTATTCGGGAGAGCTGGCCTAAACCCTCTCTAGCCGGTGCCTTGGTTGGGTTCATTTTCCTGCCGACCTCGCAACGCCTCTGTGGTTTTCCTCTGCTTAGGGATACAGCCCACGGCATTGGTGTGCATGGGCGACCTCTTCAATTCCGGCAATCAACGCGGCCGTTCTCAATGGGATTTTTTTGTCTGTGGCTTCGTGGAAAATGCGATTAAATGCCTTGGTTATAATGGTTTGTAGCCGGCTATGGATATGGGATTCTTCCCACGAAAACCGTTGCGCATCCTGTGCCCATTCAAAATAGGACACAATCACACCTCCAGCATTGGCCAATATATCCGGGACGACGATAATATTGCGGTCTTGAAGAATCGCATCGGCCTCAAGTGTGGTGGGACCATTGGCTGCCTCAATGAGGAATTGGCATTGAATCCTGGGAGCATTGGCCTGGGTAATTTGTTCCGAAAGAGCAGCTGGAATGAGCACGCGGCATGGAAGGGTTAAGAGATCTTCATTGAAAATGGGCTCTCCGAATTGTGTCAGGGAAGGAAGGTAGGATTTGTCCATTTTTCGTTCGTTCAAGATCGCGGGAATGTCCAATCCGTTTGGATTATAGAGTCCTCCAATTTGCTCGCTTATGCCAATTATTTTTGCACCCTCTTCGTGCAATATCCGAGCGGCGTGTGATCCGACATTGCCAAATCCCTGTATGACAATCGTAGTGTCATCCATGGCGCAGTGAAAATGCCGTAGCACTTCTAATGTCACGTCTACCACGCCCCGCCCCGTGGCTTCTTCCCGCCCTAAACTTCCTCCAATCGAGAGGGGTTTGCCCGTCACGACATCCCGGACAGTAAAACCGACCTGTTGACTATAGGTATCCATGACCCAAGCCATGACTTGGGCATTGGTTCCCACATCCGGTGCGGGAATATCCTTATCGGGGCCAAGTAAGGGGAAAATTTCGGCGATATACCTTCGGGTCAGGCGCTCTAATTCTCCAGAAGAAAGTTGGTTCGGGTTGACCGCGACTCCTCCCTTGGCCCCTCCAAAAGGTAGCCCCGCCAAGGCGGTTTTCCAGGTCATCAACATGGCCAACGCACTGACTTCACCCAGCGTGACGTCGGGGTGATAGCGAAGCCCGCCTTTGGTGGGACCTCGGGAGATGTCATGTTGCACCCGATACCCACGAAAGACCTCGACCCGGCCATCATCCATTTGGACAGGAAGGCTGACAGCTAGGGCTCGTTGAGGTGCCTTGAGGCGATCAAGAAGATTGGGATCAAGCGCCATGTGCGTGACGGCTTGGTCGAATTGTGCGACCGCCAATCGAAACGTGGGATGATCGAATTCAGGAGGGATATTTGGGATCATTGAGTAGCCGTTTTTACACAAGTTGGCAAAAGAGTCATCAAAGACACTATATCAAAATAGCTCGGTAAAAAATGAGGCCTGGTTGAAAATCAGAAGAATTTCCGGAACGCTGGCTTAGTAGAGAACCTGTACCAAATACAAGCCATGAGGCGGGGCGGTGCGACCAGCCGCTCGACGGTCTTTGGCTCGCAAAATATCCTGCATCGTATGGGGACTTCGCTTGTGTTGTCCGACCTCAACCAGTGTTCCCACGATAGCGCGTACCATTTGTTTGAGAAAACGATCGCCTTCGATGCGGATTGTGAATGACGGCGATTCTTCATGAAGAGAAAGATGTGCCATGGTACAGATAGGGTTACGGGTTTGTGATCGTTGACCACGAAACGAGGTGAAATCATGTGTGCCTAAGAATCCTGACATGGCCCGTTGCATGGCGTCCGAATCCAAAGGGTGAGGAAAATGCCAGGCTCGGTGGCGGTGTAAGGCCGGGCGAGAAGATTGTGAGGTGATTCGATATTCATACATCTTACCCTTAGCGCTAAAGCGGGCGTGGAAATCATCCTCTACCTGTTCGCTAGAGATGACCGAAATATCCTCGGGGAGGTAGCTATTGAGAGCTGGAGCCCATTGGGCTCCGACCAGAGATTTGTCGGAGCGAAAGCTCACGACTTGACCTAAGGCATGGACCCCCGAATCAGTTCGTCCTGCCCCCACGGCCGGCGTGTGCTGCTGCGTGACCTTGAAAAGCGCGTCTTCCAATACAGCCTGAATGGTGAGATGCTGAGGTTGTCGCTGCCAGCCTGCATAAGCCGTTCCTTCATATTCAATCGTGAGTTTGATGGTGGCCATGGATGTTTGGGGAATGGAGTCTGACGATCAATACATGTGATGGAGGAATCAAATTGGAGGAGATGTTACCCGACACGATGGCTGAATTAAAGGAGGTGTCCAGGCAGGGGGAAAGCTAGGCTAATTGGGAGTGCTCATCGAGAAGCGGTTTGTAAAGGCCTGATATAGGTTTTAATACCTTCAAAGATCCCCTGAGCCATGCGTTTTTGGTAGGTAGAACTTTGGAGGAGCTTTTCTTCAGTTGGGTTGGAGATAAAGGCAATTTCCGCCAAGATCGCCGGCATAGTGGTCATTCGAAGCACAAAGAATGGCGCGGTTTTTACTCCGTGGTCTTTGATCTTATAAAAAGGCTGTAAGTATTTCACCAGCGCTTTGTTCGTGGTCCAGGCAAATTCCTGAGAATCCTCGATTTTTTTATCATGGAGCTTGTCGGCGAGAATAAATTGCCAGGGGGGACCATTATCTTCAAGCGGGGTGCCGTTCTCGCGCGCGGCCACTTCAACTGCTCGTGGGTCACTGGCTTCTCCAAAATGATACAGTTCCAAGCCCTTAATGGAAGCTTGAGGGTGAGAGTTGATGTGAATGGAGATAAAAATATCGGCTTTGTGTTGATTGGCGAAGGTGGCTCGATCCTTTAATTCGATAAACACGTCGGTTTCTCGAGTCATGAAGACTGTGGCATTGGCTTCTTTTGCCAGAAGATCTCGAAGATGACGTGATACTTTCAAGACAATATCTTTTTCCCTCGTTCCCTTTCGGCCCAGGGCGCCGGGATCTTTTCCGCCATGTCCGGGATCAAGCACAATGACCATCTCCTTTTTTGTGACCGATATAGCCGGAGGTGGCACAATGACGGGAGCTGGTGGCGTTTGTGCAACGACTGGAGCTGGAGCCGATGGTTCGGCTGCCTTGGTGACGGTGATCTTCTGAGAAGGATCCGGATACAGATCTAAGACAATCCGTGTAGGCTTTTGCAGGACATACCATTTATAGCGTTTCCACGGTTTGGTCGGAATGACGAGCACCAGAGATCCTTGGGAATTTTGGGTAACGCGTAGATCTAGGGGAAAATTCTTTCCTACTGTTTTGGAAAGAATCTTTTCCCCGATGTGAGTGTGAGGAAGTTCCAGGAGAAATTCAGTTTCAGTCCGTCGGTCTGAAGGGGCTGGATGAACTGTTCGATCTAAATCAAGGACGAGGCGTGTGTACTTTTTATGTTGATGCGCACGAATATTTCGCACGAGCGTACCAGCCGCGCGTTTGCCCACTAGATGCACATGTGGCAGCGATTCTCGATCAAAGGGAAGACGAAATACTCCTTCTTCACTCCAAGCGGTGCTGAACGAGGTGAGAAGGAAGAGAACGAGAGAGGAAGCAATGAAAACGTTTTGATTGGCTGGCATAAAGAATAAACGTGTTTTTATCTTTTTTCGCAGATGATTCACTTCTTGTCAAGCCGGGCGTAGTGGATCTCCGACAAATTCAAGAGTAAACTGGGCCTGGTATGGACGAGAGCGACGCAACGTGATTCATAAGCATCTTATCATTGATGGCTACAATGTCTTGGGAGCCATGGGACTTCCCCCGCAGAAAGTGGTGGGACAGGGAGAAGTGCATCGAGACCAATTCGTTGCCAGTTTGGGCTTGTATGCGCAAGCTGTTCACTGTCCGGTCACGGTTGTTTTTGATGCATGGCAGCGACCAGGGAACCTCCGACACACCAGTCATCAAACCGGAGTGACAGTGATCTACACTGCGGAGGGTGAACGAGCCGATCAGGTCATTCAACAGCTTATTCGCCGGTATGGAAACGAGACGGCGGTGGTGTCATCCGATCTAGAAGTAAGCAATGTGGCCCGCGCCTTTGGAGCATTTGTGATTCGATCGCAGGAATTTCTGACCAGATTGAAAAAGGGGAGTCAGCAAGGAATATCCGTTCGTTCTGCCAGGGGAAAATCTGTGGGCAAAGATGATAGTGAAGAATTCCTGACGAGGCCAAAAGATAAAAAGGGCAATCCTCGAAAATTGCCCAAAAAGCTTCGGCAACGTAATCGCATCATGAAGAGATTTTAAAGAGACGTTTGGCGTTATTGGTGGTCAATTCGGAAACGTGAGCGAGACCAGTTGCCGAATGTTCAAATTTTAATTCAGCGATTTGTTCTGCCACGAGTTTGACATAGGCCGATTCATTGCGTTTTCCACGAAACGGGACAGGCGTGAGGTACGGCGCGTCGGTTTCGATCAGGATGCGATCATCAGGGACAGTGCGAATGATATCTCGGAGAAGCGTGGCATTTCGAAACGTAATGATACCTGAAAAGGAGAGATAAAAGCCCAAGTCCAGTGCCTCCTGGGCTAGCCAAGGATCTCCTGAAAAGCAGTGCAAAACCCCTCCAATCGATTCGGCATGTTCTTCTCGAAGAAGAGTCATTGTCTCCTCTTGCGCTTCCCGGGTGTGGATCACTAGAGGAAGGTTAAGAGATTTGGCTACCGCGATCTGTTCGCGGAAACGTTGACGTTGGATTTCCCGAGGAGAATGATCGTAATGAAAATCAAGCCCGATCTCTCCAAATGCTACGACCTTAGGATTTTGAGCCAATTGACGCAATTCTTCATACCAATGAGGTTCGATCCGTTTCACTTCATGAGGATGCACCCCAACAGTCGCATACACGTTCGGGCGTTCGGTGGCTAACTTCACGGCAGAGGTGCTGGTCGACAGGTCGCAGCCGATCGTAATAAATGCTTCGACGCCAGCTTCCTGTGCGCGCTGAAAGACCGCCTCACGATCAGTATCGTATCGCAAATCATCTAAATGTACATGGGTATCAATCAACATGAAATGACTCCTTGGTTCATCGGTTGGGCATGATAACATAACAACGGAATTGGTTGAAGGTGTGAAACTGTATGGCGGACCAGGCTGATCGAGCAAGAAGATGCATCGTGGGTGGTAGACATGTCTGTTGATGAAGAATGGTTTCGAGCGATCAATGGGTGGGCCGGGCACTCAACTGCTTTGGATTGGCTCATGTTTCAATGTTCCCAGGAAAGTAATTTGTTTTTTCCGGGGATTTTAGCGCTAGCCTACTGGGGGTGGACCAAATGGAACGAGGCGAAGTTTGCTGCGCCTTCCTTAGGGTTGCTCGTTGGGTTGGGAGATCTTGTTGGGGGTCAAATGAAACTACTGATTGCACGCCCACGCCCCTGCCAAGTTCTTTCCCAGATTCTTGAATTGGTGGGTTGTGGGGGAAGTTTTAGTATGCCCTCGAATCATGCGGTGAATTCCAGTACGGCCATCGCGTTTTTAGTCGTGTTGTATCCGTCATTAGGATGGTTTCTTGTGCCACTGATGGGGTGTATTGGTCTGTCACGTGTATATTTGGGGGCACATTATGTGACGGATGTGTTGGTGGGGTGGGCGATTGGGTTGGTCTTAGGTGGTGGTGTGGCCTACTTGCTGAAATCAAAAGTATTTTCTAACGGCGAGAAAATCACCTAGCAGTTTGCTCAAATTCATGTGGAATTGGCTGAGGATTTTGAGAGTGGGTTTTTAACACTTTCTTCCCCCTACTATTGATAGGAGGAACCAAGCAATTTTGCTTCTTATCCAAGTTCTTCTTCAATACAGTCCGTCTGAATATTAAGGCATTCTCCCGATCAACTTTTTGTTGTTTTAGTGATGATGGGCGTGGGGGAAGGTGGGTTCTTGCGAGCTCTCTTTTGTGAGGTGATTGAGGTTGCAGTGGAGGTCATCCATTTCCGGGCATTCAGTTTCTAATTGGATGGTGAGATGATGAATGCCAAATTGTGTGGAGAGTAGGCATTGAATAGGCTGAAGAAGTTGGTCTTTATCGGGGACGATTTCTGTATCGACGAGGACGTGGCAGGTGAGCATGATGATTCGGGGTTCGACGGACCAAATATGGAGGTCATGCACTTTTTTGATTCCACGGATCCCTTCAATGTTTGAGACAATGGTCGAAGTATTGAGGTGGGGTGGCGTGGATTCTAAGAGGATATCTAACGATTCCCGGAAGAGCGGCAAGCTTCCTTTGACGATCACGACGACCAATACCAAGCTAATGAGAGGATCCAGAATTGTGAGTTGAGTCAGGGCGATTCCAAGTCCACAGAGAATCACGCCTACCGACATCCAGGCGTCCATCATCATGTGCAGGAAGGCACCGCGAATATTCAAATCGTTTTTGGCGCCCTGCCGTAATAACCAGGCCACCCCGAAATTCGCCATCATACTGATTCCCGCAATGCCCATAACCCAAAGACCGGGAATGTGCTCAATCGGTGTCATGATCCGGTACAGAGCAAATCCCGCAATAGCCAAACCCGTAATGAGCAAGATGAGGCTGTTGAGAAATGCGGCAATGGTGCCGGCACGGTGGTAGCCAAACGTGCGTTCTTCGGTTGCTGGCCGACTAGCCAGAATATGGGCGTATAGGGCTAATAACAGGGAGCCTTGATCGATGAGGTTGTGGCTGGCATCACTGATGAGTCCGAGGCTATTAGTCCAATACCCTCCGATGAATTCGGCCAGGATGATGATGCCGTTTAAGATGAGACCGAGTTTGAGACGATGGGTCAGCGGCGATGGTGCCGCGGGTGAATGGGACATAGCTGACAGTGTCTCACGATTTCAAAGACCGGACAAGGCGAACGGAAAATTAAACAGAGTCGTTGTATGACTGTCTGGGGGCGCCCAGGAGAGAGAAGCCAGATGGAGGGGAAGAGAGGACGCCAGCTTCGACGATCGGGAAATGTTCATCCGATCGTCGACAGCCAAATAGGTAGGTTGGAGCTAATCGTCAAATGAATCTTGTGTCGAGCTCTTAACGGCGTTTTTCGTGGTATCTACGGCAGAATTGACACGATTGGCGGCGTGTTTCATCGTTTCTTTCGCTTCCTCTGACCAGGTATGCATGGCTTCCTTTGTTTGTGCGGCCATATCAGAAAATTCGTCCTGAGCTGTTCTCGCGCCCCGAGCGATGCGGTTGCGAATTTGAGTGCCTGATTCAGGTGTGAGCATGATGGCTGTTCCCGCGCCCAATAAAAATCCGGCAATAAATACGAAGGTATTGACCCAGCTTGAATCGCCCTGTGCATTGTAGTCGCTCATCGTGATAGTCCTTCCTCCTCGTGCAGTCGTTATGAATTTGGTTGGTTATCTTTTGAATTCGACATCATAGCCATGATCGCTCCGCCTAAACATACTCCCGAGGCGAAAATGAGGCTATAAGAAAGTCCTGTTCTCAATTCTGGCCACGTTTCCAAAATCCGGCTCCATAGGGGTTGTTCGTCAGAAACATGGACATGTCCCTCCCACCCCAGCTCTCCTTGTGGCATGGAGTCATCAGCCATGGATTCATCATCAGCTGCAGGGACAGTATTGAGATTCGTCACAGTCATGAAACAGGCTCCAATAACGCAAAAGGAAAATGTGCAAACAATGTCGCTACAGGCAATCTTACCATGTCTGGCTCATTTTGTAGAGTCACTATTTCCTGGGTCAAGATATTTCGGTAAGACCGAGCTTCGAGGTCTGAAGGTAAGGACATCCATGTATGTTCCCAGGAAGATTCTCCAATTGGCAGCGTCATTGGATCTGAAGTGAGATGGGTTACAAACCGTGGGACTATCGTGATGCAGATCTTATTGTTCTTTTGCCGAAGAAATCCACAGATGTGCTCCGCTCGTTCTCCTTCGGCATCCAATGGGCGATAAGATCCGTGACGAAAGAGGGAGTCGTGATTTTTTCGATATTGAAGAGCGGTGTGCGTGAAAAACATTTTAATAAGACCGTTGTCGGCCTGGTGAAACAGAGACTGGAGAAGCTCAATGGGGTTGAGTTTCTGTTGGAGGCCTTGCAATTCAGTCAGACGTTCTTGGTGATAGGCATAGTCCACGAAACCTCGGTTGTCGGGGTCGACTAAGCTCAAATCCCAGAGCTCGGTGCCCTGGTAGAAGTCGGGGATTCCAGGGGCCAAGGTCTTCATCAATACCTGAGCCAAGGAATTATAAATTCCATAGCCGCTGATTCGGTGTTGGAAAGGGAGAAAATCTTCCAGAAATGCATTGGTGGGTGTGGGAGAAAGAATGCGAGATAGAAATTTGACGACCGCCTGTTCATAAGTCTCGTCGGGGTTGAGCCAACTGCTGGTCACCTTGGCTTCACGTAAGGCTTTGACCAAGTATGCCTGCAGGCGTTCCAAGAAATGTGTACGGACCTCATCGGTAATCGGACCGAAGGGCCAGGCTCCAAGCATCGTTTGGTAAATGAGATATTCTTCATTCCGGCTGGGAACCCTTTGGTCTTCAAGCCGATGTACGGCTTTTTTGTTGAGATGATTCCAGGCTCGGAGGCGGTTCCGCCATTCCAAGGGAATTTCAGAGAGAACATTAATCCGGGCACGGACGTCTTCGCTGCGTTTCGTGTCATGGGTTGTGGTGGAGGAGAGACTCCAAGGCCAATGCTCGGCCCGTTCTTGCATATAATGATGGAATTTTGAAACGGACAGCCCGAAATGCTGGGGTTCGCCACCTACTTCATTTAAGGACGTCAGGCGGTTGTACTGGTAAAACGCGGTGTCTTCGACACCTTTAGCTGTGACCGGACTGGTGGTCTGTTGAAATTTCATGACAAACGGGCGAATGATCGTCCAATCCAAATGGGAAGAATCTTGTGGGTTATTCATGAGTACGTCACGAATGAAATCCAAGACCAAGTCACTAAAGGCCGGATTTCGGCGTTTGGCATGAGTGACAGCCAGCCGAATATAGGCTCGGTCGCTGTCTGTGATGGGTTCCGTGGAGTCTGGTCGAATATACGTGCGATACACGGGGAAGCAGGCGATGATTTCTCGAATCGCATGAATCAAACTATTCAGCGTAAAATCACGAGAACGGCGGTTCCGCTCAGAAAGCACATTGAGTTCGTGCCCTAAGGCATTGATTTCTCCGGCCATCGAGCTGGTCATGATCAGTTTTTTACAGTGATAGATGAGATCATTGTATGGGACTGTGTTCTTGGTAAAACGGGTATAGAGTTGTTCGATTTGCCGCTGATGGGATGTCTGAATAAACAAGCGGTTGACGACAGCGAGAAAGCCATAACCTGTGGTCCCGTGGATGGGCCAATCAGGATTAAGACGTTCCCCCGTGCCTAAGATCTTTTCGACTAACAGATACAGGACCCGTCCCTGGGAGTCAGGTGTGGCGTGAAACTGCTGAGCGGCCCACGATTGCCATTGGGCCAGGTAACTTTGAGGGTCGTAGAGGCCATCGACATGATCGATTCGTAACCCCGTGACGGCGCCCGATGCGACTAGATCGAAAATTTTCTGTTGGGCTTCTTGGAATACCGCAGGTTGTTCCATCCGAATGGCTGCCAAATGATTGATGTCAAAAAAACGACGATAATTAATCTCCTCTCCAGCGACACGCCAATAGGCTAATCGATACGCTTGTTTGGAGGCCAATTCGTCCAACATGTCGAAGCTTTCCGGAGAGCCTTTACTGCCATTGATCAATCGAATATTGTCTACAAGAAATTGCCGGAGGGATTCATTGTCGGTGACAATAGTGGAGAGTCGACGACGAATGACCTCCTTTTCTCGATAGCGTTCCGCGATACGATCAGGGTCCGTTTCCGTTCGTGAAGGCAAATGGGATAAGGCTGTGATGATACTTTGATATTCTTGGAGATCCGGGGATGTTTCCCCAATCCTAGCAATCAGGTCGTCTTGGCGGAATGTCAGAGCAAGGGACCATGTCGAAGGATCTAACGGGAGCCGATGTTCATAATAGGAAAGAAATAGCTGTCCGTCATCATATTGTAAGATGACTTCTTGATTTTCTAAGACAATGCCATATTGATTACCCAAAATGGGAAGCAGGACGGTGTTTTCCAGTTCGGGTTTGACGGGAGTCCAATCAATATCGAAAAACGCGGCGTAATGGGACGATGGGCCGTTTTCTAACACATCTTGCCACCAGACATTGGCCGAGCCAGCAATGCCCATATGATTCGGGACGACATCTAACAGTTGTCCCATGCCATGTTCCTGGAGAGCTGAGATGAATATCTGATAGTCGGCTTCCGTTCCGATATCGGGATTGAGAACTGTGGGGTCGATCACATCATAGCCATGGGAGCTACCTGGTGTGGCTTTGAGATAGGGGGAGGCATAACAATCGGTGATGCCAAGTTGGTGGAGATAGGGGATCAAGCCCGCGGCGTCTAAAAAAGTAAAGCCAGTGTTAAATTGTAAACGATAGGTCGAAAGCGGAATGCGAGGGGAATAGGCAGACATGATCGGCGGATCACGTGACAACCGAAGAGGGGGAAATCGCGCGGCCGCCATAGGATTGTCCACGAGGCATGGTGGTGAGTCCCAGTTTACCGGACGATCGCTTTCCCATACGGCTCTTGTCACCACCCATGATTGTTCCAGGTTGGATCACGTTAAATCGATCAATGATGCAGCGTTTCAGATGACTCTTTGGGCCAATCACCGTACCATCAAGAATAATGGATTCGTCGATCGTACAGCCTTCACCTATGTGAACATTACGGCCAATGATCGAGCGGTTAATCGTACTCTCGATCACGAGACTACCTTGGCCCACCATGGCATCATTCATGTGAGAACGGACCATGCTGGCGATGGGATCGGTTAAGGCATCGGTGGTAATGGGCCATTTCACGTTGCGTAAGTCGAAAATAGGGGCCTCCCCCAAGACATCCATATTGGCTTGCCAATAGGTTTCTAGGGTTCCCACATCCCGCCAGTAGCCCCATTCTTCATAGGGATGAATGCCGGGAACCGCATTTTCCATAAAGTCGTAGGCTAAGACACGATGGGATTTGATGAGGGAAGGAATAATGTCTCGTCCAAAATCGTGTGTTCCCGCATGGCTGGCGTCTTTCTCTAGAGTTCGGACTAAGGTATCGACACTGAAGAGATAATTGCCCATGGAGCTGTATGACATTTCCGGATTGCCAGGAATGGGTTTTGGCTCGGCTGGTTTTTCTTCAAATCCCACAATCTGATAGTCGGAACTGGCTTCAATGATTCCGAAACCTTTAGCGGCATGCCTCGGAACGGGGAGCGCAGCCACGGTCACCTCGGCTTGCTGGTCCAGGTGAAATTGGATCATCTGCCGAAGATCCATACGATAAATATGATCCGCCCCAAAAACAGCAACTAAGCCTGGTGCAAAATCCCGAATGAGATTGATATTTTGGTAGACGGCATCGGCAGTTCCCTCATACCATTTCCCTCGTCCCTTCATTTGCGGGGGAACGACGGTGATAAAGGCCTGCCGATTGGGCCCACTAAAACGCCATCCCCGCCGAAGGTGCTCAATTAATGACTGTGAGCGATATTGGACAAGCACGTACATAGCCTGAATGCCTGAGTTAATGAAATTACTCAGGACGAAATCGGCAATCCGGTAATTGCCAGCGAAAGGAACCGACGGCTTACTGCGTTGTTCGGTCAAGGGCATCAACCGCTCGCCCTTGCCGCCGGCCATAATCATGGCCAGAACTTTTTGCGGCAACCGGTCTTGAGGGGGGTTTTGTCGTGGTGCCATGAGTTATGCCAGGTCTGATTTAACTGGGAGACGTTTTTGCTCGGTTACGGTTTGCTCAAGTTGAGTAATCGTGTTGTGTTGTTGAGCAAGCATTCGACTTTGCTCGGCTACGGTTTGCTCAAGTTGAGTAATGGTTTTGTGTTGTTGAGCAAGCGACCGGCTTTTTTTAAAGACAGCCGGTAAGCACGCAAAGACCCCAAGAATTACTCCGCATGCCAACGCCGTAAGAAGCACGACGGCCCGGGATGCTTCAATTGCCCAGGAAAAAAAGTCAATTTTAATGGGCTCGGAATTCTGTAATGAAAAGGCAACGGCAAGAAACAAGATGAGCAAAAATGTGATGAGGGCTGAATACATAGGTTGAAATATATGTTAAGCTCTAACTAGTTAACATAGAACATAACGGATGGCAATGCCTGTTACCCCTGAACAACTTCAACGAATTTTGACGGCCCAGGAGTGGGACCCCTTTTCCGTGTTGGGCCCGCACCGGGAGGGCCAGGGAAGTGCCCAACAGATTCGGATTCGGGCGTTTCTGCCTGATGCAGCCGAAGTGGCCTGTCTACCTCATCAACCGGATGCGGATCCGTTGCCGATGACGCTTGTCGCTCCGGATGGCGTGTTTGAAGCGGTCTTTAAGGGGAACTCGCTGGCCCCCTCCTACCAATTTCGGGTCACTACCACCCAAGGTAGTACCATTCAACAGTATGATCCCTATGCCTTTTCGCCGGTCTTATCAGAATTTGATTTGCATCTGTTTGGGGAGGGGAAACTTTATAAAGCCTATGAAAAATTAGGGGCGCATGGTTGCACACAGCAGGGGGTGCGGGGTATCAATTTCGCGGTATGGGCCCCAAATGCGAAGCGTGTGAGCGTCATTGGAACATTCAATGACTGGGATGGGCGGCGCCACCCGATGCGCGCTCGTGGGGGAGTGGGAATTTGGGAATTGTTTATCCCTGGCATTGAAGAAGGCGAGTTCTATAAATACGAGATATTACCCCAAGGTGGAGCCCCACCGTTTACGAAAGCCGACCCCTATGCCACAGCCGCAGAGAAACGCCCTAAGACGGCCTCTCTGGTTTACGATGTGTCGCAGCATCAGTGGAAAGATTCGTCCTGGATGGATGAACGAAAGCTTGGCGATCCGCTCAAAAAGCCACTGTCCATCTATGAAGTGCATCTAGGCTCGTGGAAACGTGTGGTGGAAGAGGGGAATCGGTGGATGACCTATCGTGAGTTGGGTGAAAGTCTGGTGCCGTATGTGAAGGAAATGGGGTTTACGCATATCGAACTCATGCCGATTGTGGAGCATCCATTTGATGGGTCCTGGGGGTATCAGGCTACCGGCTACTTTGCGCCGACGAGCCGGTTTGGGACGCCAGATGAGTTCATGGATTTTGTGGATAGCTGTCACCAAGCCGGTATTGGCGTCATTATGGATTGGGCGCCTGCTCATTTTCCCGATGATCCTCATGGATTAGCGTTTTTTGACGGGACGCATCTCTACGACCATGCCGATCCACGTAAAGGTTGGCATCCGGAATGGAAAAGCCGTATCTTTAATTATGGCCGCACCGAAGTCAAAAGCTTTCTGATCAATAGTGCTTTAAGCTGGTTTGATCGCTATCACATTGATGGTCTCCGTGTCGATGCCGTGGCGTCCATGCTGTATCTGAACTATGCGCGTAAGGACGGCGAATGGGTAGCCAATCAATTTGGTGGGAACGAAAATCTGGAAGCTGTGGAATTCATCAAGGAATTAAATGCCGTGGCTCATCAGGAGCATTCTGGCATTCTCATGATTGCGGAAGAATCTACAGCGTGGCCAGGTGTGTCCAGGCCGCCCTATGTGGGCGGATTAGGCTTTTCCTTTAAATGGAACATGGGCTGGATGCACGATACGCTGGAATATTTTCAAATGGATCCGGTGTACCGAAAGTTTCATCAAGACAAAGTCACCTTTGGGCTGATGTATGCCTTTACAGAAAATTTTGTGTTGGTGCTCTCACACGATGAAGTGGTGCATGGAAAGAAGGCGCTGCTCGACAAAATGCCTGGGGATGACTGGCAACGCTTTGCCAATCTTCGTGCCCTCTATGGTCATATGTGGGGGCATCCAGGGAAAAAGATGCTCTTCATGGGGGCGGAAATCGGGCAATGGTGGGAATGGAATCATGACGACAGTCTGCAATGGCATTTGCTCGACTATGCCCCACATCGCGGATTGAACCAATACCTCGCCGATCTCAATCGTCTCTACCAATCAGAGCCGGCGTTGTACCAAGTAGATTTTGATTGGCAAGGCTTTCAATGGATCGATCTCCACGATAGCGAGAATTCTACTCTCACCTACATCCGCTATGCCCAGGATCGGACCGACTGTATCGTTTGTGCGTGCAATTTTACGCCAATTCCACGGGAGCAGTATCGTATGGGCGTTCCTTGCGGTGGTCTGTATCGAGAGGTCTTGAATAGCGATTCCGAAATTTACGGAGGCAGTAATATGGGCAACGGCGGCAGCGTGCAGGCCGATCCCATCCCGTGGCACAATCAACCCTTCTCACTCCTCGTCACTCTCCCACCTTTGAGCGTCGTGTTCTTTAAGCCTGCTTGATTGTTTTTCAGGTAAATTCAGATTGTTAAATGCCTTAGTTATGGATTTTTCTGTGAAATGATCCAATCCTCTAGGTCTAAAAAATTCCAAACTTGGCATTTCTTTTAAGTAAGTTTTTCGAGGCGCCGATTGAGTCGTCCGTCATTTGTAACAAGAGTGTCGGCATGCTTAGAAGCGGATGTTGCAATAAAGCGGGTCACGGGTGCGATTGTTTGTGGTTAGTTGGGCGGATATCGTGAATTGCACCACCACTAGATTTTCCATCTTTATAGATTGATTGCCCATATCTTGGAACCCCGTAGACTCCTCCCGCAGTGTTCACTAGTACTCTCTGTATCTTTGCAAGTGTGCGAGCCTTTACTTTGTCCTTGATGCCCGTCATTTAATCTTCCTGAATAGGGGTTGTTAGGATGATAACTTTTTGATTCTCTTGAAGAAGCGTTAATGCGGAAATGAGACCAGGATTATCGGACAGGGAATCAAAAATATTTGTATCCAACATTATGTTCATTTTGAAGCGATAAAATTTTTGCTGTGATAGGGGCATGTCAGGTGTGCTTATATACCCAGGCTGGGAACGCAGGGAGGGAGAGGGTTTCTTTGGTGGAAGTGAGATCAAGTGTGGCGGGTGCTGCTGGGGAAGAGGCAATAGTCGGTTCGGCATATTCAGGTTCACCATTGCTCAGTAGTAGGGTCCATTGTCCTTTGGGTTGCTGTATTTTAAGGGTGGTTGGTTTGTCGTTGAATCCTAAGATCAGCAGCATGGCTTCTACGTTGGGGGTTTGTCGAGAGATGGTTAAGACGGTTTTTTCGGGATTGACCCAAAGGCGTAGTTGGTGGCCTTTGACTCCCGTTCCCAACGAGAGATGTTGTTTTCGCAGGTCAATGAGTTGTTTGGTCCAAGCTGCCAAATGGTGCTGAGCTTGGTCTCGAGCGTCTGAAGGGGTTAAGCAGGAGTGGTCAAACGTTTCAACGGCATAGGGATCAGAAATATTTTTCCAGCCGAAGGGTTTGAATTCTGCCAAACGGCCATTGCGAACGGCCTCAATTAATCCTTTGTCTCCATGGTCGATAAAATACTGAAAGGGAGCGCGTTCCCCGTATTCCTCTCCCATAAACAGGAGTGGAATGAACGGCGAAAGCAGCACCGAAGCGCTCAGCACTTGTTGGGCCGCATGTGGGACCAGCGTTGATAGACGGTCGCCTTGGGCCCGATTCCCAATCTGGTCATGATTTTGAGCAAACACGACAAATTGTGAGGGTGGAAATTGTGCTGCAGAATTCCCATGCTGTCGATGGCGGTGCTGCGAGTATTGGCCTGAATAGACGAAATGTTTGCGGAAGGCGGTCGCGACATGACCCAAGGTGCCGAAGTCTTGGTAATAGCCTTGCCGCTCTCCCGTTACCTTGGCATGAAGGGCATGGTGAAAGTCATCGTTCCATTGCCCGTCCAATCCATAGCCGCCTTTTGAGGCCGTGGTGATAAGTTTGACATCGTTCAAATCGCTTTCCGCAATAACCCAGACCGACCGGCCATCCTGTTTGGCTGCGGAATGAACGGCGTCTCGGATGTCTTTCAGGATATGGCTGACGCTGGCATCAAAAATTCCATGGATGGCATCCAGTCGCAGCGCATCGAAATGGAAGTCTCTCGTCCAATACACGGCATTCTCAATGATGATGTCACGGACTGCATCACTGTGAGGCCCGTCGTAGTTGATGGCGCTTCCCCAAGGTGTCCGGTAGTGGTCTGTGAAGAATGGGCCAAAGTCACCCCAATAATTACCCTCAGGTCCCAGATGGTTATAGACCACGTCGAGAATGACGGCTAGCCCTGCGGCATGGCAGGCATCAATGAGACGATGAAGGCCTTCAGGCCCTCCGTAGGAATTCTGTGGTGCATAGAGATAGGTTCCGTCGTATCCCCAGTTTCTCTTTCCGGGAAACTGCGCAACCGGCATTAGTTCAACTGCCGTGATACCCACTTCGTCTCGCAGGTAGGGTAGGAAGGGAATAATGCCTTCGAACGTGCCATCTGGGGTAAAGGTGCCAGGGTGCAGCTCGTAGATGATGTAATCTTGTAAGGGCAAGCCTTTCCACTGACGGTCTGTCCAATGAAAAGCAGCGGGGTCGACGACTTCAGAGGGACCATGGACCCCTTCCGGCTGGAAGCGGGAGGCCGGGTCTGGGCGTTTGAGCTTGTCATGGAGGACGAATTGATACCGGGTTCCGCTTGCGATATGTGAGACCGTTGTTTCCCAATAGCCGAAGGGCCGGGGTTCCATGATAACTGTTTGGGGTTGGGGGCTCAGAATATCGATCGCCAGAGTTTTGACCCATGGAGCCCAGGCGCGAAAAGTGACTTGTGACGGACCGGTGACTAGAGCGCCAATCGGCTGCTTTCCTTGTGGCTGAATCATAGGTATAGATTGTCCATGTGGTATGGGTGAGCCGAGTGTGGTCGTTTGGAAAAACTCAATAGGGAAATAATACTAACTACTTTAGCATGTTTTGTCGTTCGGCACGATATTTTAAGGCTCTTTTGAAAAATGAGTGGGTTATCTCGCATGAGGGTTGAGCCTCTGGAAATCGAGTTTGCCGGCGATGAGGAAGATGACGGTGCGCATTGTCGTAAAGTGAGTGTACCCTCGGGCCTTGCGCTTGGCGGCCTGGAACAATCCATTGAGGGCTTCGAGGAACCCATTGGTTTGCCGAGTGTGCGCCCATGCGACAATCCCCTCGAAGTGTTGTCGGACCATGCGGGCCACCGTCTTCATGGGTTCAACTTTGGACCGGAGGACATGGGTACACCACTGACGGAGCATGGCTGAGACGACATGAACTTGCTTGCGAGCCAGAATCTCCCGCAGGTGTTCGCGGTACAGCCAAGCCCGGGCCGTGCGCGTGGTGGTGAGGTGGGCCTGCAACGCGGCCAAGTCTGCCCGCTGGCTCGCGGACAGCTTGCCGGGATCCTTGAGTAATGTCCAGCGTAACCCCTTCAGCGCGGGATCGGTTACCTGTTCGGTCCGGCGCATCTTGTCCACTGCGGTTGACGCATGAGCCATGACATGAAATTTGTCAAACGTCATCCGCGCCTGCGGCAGCGCTTCCGTGACTCCCTTGATGAAGGCTGGCGACATATCAATGCTGGCCGAGGTGACCTGGTTGGGATCGCCCCCATGAGCCGCCATGTGCTGAGCCAACAACTCGACCGTCGTGGCCGCTCGCCCCTCCGTGACGAACAGCACCTTGCGGTGTGTGGCATCAGCGACCAAGGTCAGATAGGCATGGCCCCGTTGACACGAGGCCTCGTCGATGGCAACCGCCTCAACGTCCGACAAGTCTGCAGCCTCGACCGCCAGATTGACAGACGTGGCGCACATGGCCTGGACCCGATGCCAGGATTCACCGACAAGACGGGCCACGGCGGCAAACGGCATCTGGCGGGCCAACGTCAGGATCAGCGCCTCGAACAACACGGTGAAGCCCGACAAGCGGCCGGCCCACTCGGGCTCGAGCAACAGGACTCGGCCGTCCGGCAACCGGAGACGAGGGACCCGGACTTCCAGATAGCACTCATGTTGAAAAAAGTTCAGGTGCCGGTACCGCTTCGACTGGGTATCATGGACGGGATGGGTGCCATCGACGCCAGGATAGGCAAAGCGGCTGCCCGGGACAACATTGATCCGAATCCCCAACGTCTTCCGTTCCACATCAAATTCGACGTCTTGCACAAACCACGGAGTGGCCAGGCCCAACGCGGTTTCAAAGATTTGGTTCTGCATCGACTGCCTCCCAATAAAATGGGTGGGAAGCATGGCATAGCCGCTAGCTGAAAGAAAGTATGACCCACTCGAAATTCAAAAGAGGCTATTTTAATAAATTGGCTCAACTCCCAAGTGAGTGGGTGGTTATGGATCGTTTTTCATATGGGCTTGAGCATACAGGTGAGAACTTTCGGACGGAGATACTCCTTATCGCGTAACCCATACGCCCTTCGTTGAATCACCCGTATCTGATTGTTGAGACCTTCCACGAACCTCCACCGCCAGATGGATTCGCATCTCTCCACACGATAGGTCTCGAATCCGCCGGATCTTCCGATCGTAGAAACTCCGGTGCGTGGTCCCACACCAGCCACACGCCGATTTTTTTGCCGCCGCGCTAGTCGGATCACCCGGGCCTTTCGGATCTCCGACTATCCCCTTGCTCGTGGCCCTTGGACGAAACCCGGGGAATCGGTATGTGTCCAGCAGGCTCTTCCGTTTTGACATCCGGCTATCGTGCCAGATTTTCCTCTCCACTGAAACCAGCAATCCACTTGCTGTGATTGGCTTTCTCAGCCTTCATATGCTAATTCTTGCCCACTTGCTTGGGAGAAGATCCAATAAATTTTTGGCGGCGAGGCTGCGGGGGGCTTTCCGGTACCTGTATTGCCTGTTACCGTATTATTGCAGTTTTTAAGGAAATTGTCTGACAAGGCCATAGGCTCTTGTCTTGGGATGATTGATTACCCTTGGAGTCAAATATATGAGACAACGACCTGGGCGGCCTTATCCGTTAGGGGCGACGTGGGATGGTGAAGGGGTGAATTTTGCTCTCTTCTCTGAAAATGCGACGGGAGTGGATTTGTGTTTGTTTGATGTGGAGCATCATGAGCAGGATTCGCATCGCTTGCCCCTTGTTGAATGCACCGATCAGGTGTGGCATGTCTATCTTCCTGAAGTGCGACCGGGGCAATTGTATGGCTATCGCGTGCATGGGCCGTATGATCCTTCTGTCGGACATCGGTTTAATCCCTCGAAATTATTAATCGATCCCTATGCCAAAGCCTTCACCGGCATTGTGAAGTGGTCTGATGCCATGTTTGGGTATCGGGTGGGCCACGCCCAAGAAGATCTGGTTATGGATGAGCGGAACAATGCGGTCAATGTACCGAAGGGAGTGGTGGTGGATCAGTCGTTTTCGTGGGGTCACGATCGGCTCTTGCAAATTCCCTGGGCGCAAACGGTTATTTACGAAGTGCATGTCAAAGGCTTCACCATGACTCATCCTGAAGTACCTGAACATCTTCGGGGAACGTATGAGGGGTTGGCCTCACCACCCATGATTGCTTATCTCCAGTCGTTGGGCGTGACGGCAGTGGAGCTCCTGCCGGTCCACCACTTTTTGAATGACCAGTTTCTGATTGATAAAGGGCTCACCAATTATTGGGGATATAATTCCATCGGGTATTTTGCCCCAGACATTCGCTATTCCGCGTATCCTCGAGAAGGTCGAAAAGTCTATGAGTTCAAGACGATGGTCAAAACGCTGCATAGTGCGGGCATCGAAGTCATCCTGGATGTTGTGTACAACCATACAGGCGAAGGGAATCATCTTGGGCCAACCCTGTCTTTTCGGGGAATAGATAATGCCGCCTATTACCGGCTGTCACCGGACAATCCTCGTTATTATATGGATTATACGGGCTGTGGAAATACCCTCAATGTTCGGCATCCTCGCACTTTGCAATTGATCATGGATAGCTTGCGCTACTGGGTGTGCGACATGCATGTGGATGGTTTTCGTTTTGATCTCGCCTCTGCCCTGGCGCGTGAGCTGCATGATGTGGATCGACTCAGTGCCTTTTTCGATATCATTCATCAAGACCCGATTTTATCGCAGGTCAAATTGATTGCCGAACCCTGGGATTTAGGCGAGGGCGGCTACCAGGTCGGAAACTTTCCGCCGGGATGGGCGGAGTGGAATGGAAAATATCGAGATGTCGTTCGTCGGTATTGGGCGGGAGATAATGGGTTGTTGGGCGAATTTGCCTCTCGTCTAGCCGGGAGTAGCGATCTTTATGGGCAAAGCGGACGTCAGCCGTATGCCAGTATCAACTTTGTGACCGCGCATGACGGCTTTACCCTCAATGATTTGGTCTCCTATAACCAGAAGCATAATGACGCCAATCAAGAAGATGGTCGAGATGGGACGGATGACAATGAAAGTTGGAATTGCGGGGCCGAAGGTCCGACTGACGATCCAGAGATTCAACAGCTCCGTGAACGGCAAAAACGAAATTTTTTCGCGACACTTTTGCTGTCCCAGGGTGTTCCGATGATGTGCGGTGGTGATGAAATCGGGCGGACGCAAGGTGGCAACAATAATGCGTATTGCCAAGACAACCCTATCAGTTGGTTTGATTGGAATGTGACAAAGGCTCAGACCGAACTCCTGGAATTTGTCAAACAGCTCATTGTGATCAAAAAAGAGCACCCTGTTTTTCATCGACGTCGGTTTTTTCAGGGAAAACTGATTAAAGATTCTGAGGTCAAAGACATTGCCTGGTTTGCGAGCAATGGGAAGGAAATGACCGATAAGGATTGGCACAAGGGGCTGCTCACACTGGGAGTTCGATTAGCCGGAGATGCTATTGAGGAAATGGATGAATTGGGGAATCCGATTCTCGACGATTCATTCTTGCTGCTATTGAACGCCTATCATGAGGCGGTGTCCTTCACCTTGCCGGCTCATAAGAAAGGCGTGGCGTGGGAATTGGTGTTTGATACGGCGAAGACAAACGGCAAAGACGTGCCGAAAACGTGGCGGGGTGGAAAGGTGTATAAATTGGAAGCCCGGGCGATGACACTGATGCGTTTGCGGGACTTGAAACAAGCTACCAAAAACTCCATCTAAATCTTCGCCCTGATCGTCCTTCTCGCAATGTCATCCTCGAATCCCTCATAGTTATTTTTTGTGCTCTACAAATACTAAAACGTGGCTCACCTGTTGAACGAACGTATCGTATTCAAGGGATTTTTGTGATTGGCGGGTTTCGCACCGGCAGGTGAGGGCCTTGTATGATGGGTCTCGACGAGCGCGACGGTTGTTGATTCGAAAAAAGTGACTAAAACAATAAGGGCTTTAATCTGGCGCTTTGGTTGCTCTGCGCGGTTCGCCGTAATCGCCTCGTGCTAACTCGCTAAGCTCAAACTCTACCCGTCTTTTTCCCAGTGGCAGCTGCAGTTCGACCATGCCATATACCAGATTCTGATCCTCATGACATTCCGAAACTCGATGGATCTAATAGGTGAGAGAGAGGAAAAAACAGGCGAGTGCCCTAGGGAAATCTGGGACCTCCGGTGCGGGGAGCCGCGCTACAAAAGTAGCGCGGGCAACCTCGGACCAGGAGAGGAGAAATGCTTCGGGTTAGATCCTGTCTTCTACGAAGCGTCTGCCTTTGTCCATAAACTCGGACATTCGGTCTTTGGTCTCATCTGCCATATCGTTCATGCGGTCGGTCGTGTCGTGCAAATAATTTTTGATTTGCCGCCGTGTGCGCCTACCTGTCTGCGGCGCCATCAAGAGCCCCAAGCCTGTGCCTAGCAAAATCCCGGTTGCCAGGGCTAACCCTCCGCAAAGTATGACTCGGGTATCTGAATCCATAATGCCTCCTTTTTTTTAAGATGATCGTGTGAGCTGGATTCGTCAGAGCTAACGGATCCCTTGTAATTCTCAATTGTAGTATATCAGTGTTCCGATTTCCTATCCTTGTAGACCGGAAAAAGAACGTATCCCAATGACCAATTAGGACTCGTGTGTAGTTTATGGCAGTCGTGATGGGATGTTGTATTCTACAGGGCGCACATCATTATCGAGATCTTTTTTATAATGTCTCGTACTCCGCGAGGGTTTTCCTTCCAATAAAAATGGATAACATACCATGGAAAGTGTGTAAGGGTTTTTTCTTGCCGTAATGGGGTGTTTATGGTATTTCAGAAGAGGGTCACTGCCGGTAAATTTTGGATATTTCCAGAAATTACGAGGGGTTGGCCTATCCTTTGAACCATTTCCTAGACAGAGGTTTTGTGGTCGAAAAATTACGGATACGAGGATGAAAGCTTCCAAGTCTACTAATGCTCGGTTGGCGGGGTCTCCAATTCCTGGCTTGAGAGCCTTGGCAGAATTGGTCGGGGTGGAGTGTGAGTATGTGGATGGGAGGGGGCACTCTCACCAGGCAACGGATGCGACGCTTCGAATGATTTTGGGAGCGCTGGGGATCGATGCGCAATTGGAATCGGATATTCAACGAGAATGGAAGGATATTCAGGAAGAACGATGGACTCGTCTGATCGAACCCGTGCTGTTGCATTATCCGGAAGCGCGCACCTCTCTCTGTTTTCCGATCGCGGTGCCCCTGGGAGCTGTTTCCTTAGATTCGGTGGAAATCGAAATTCGTTTGAAGGACGAACAGGGAAAGATTCGATCCTTCCCTATGAAGGGTGTGGTCTGCACACATCTTGAAGACACCATGATCCGAGGAATTCGCTATGTGCGAAGGCAAGTGAACCTGCCGGGGCGTTTTCAGTTGGGGTACTATGACTTGTTGGTCACCATTCAGGTTGGGTCTCGTGTGCTGGAGGCTAAGAGCCTCGTTATTTCTGCCCCACAGCGCTGCTATCTTCCAGCAGGCTCAAAAAGAAAATGGGGGATTGGGGTGCAGTTGTACGGCATTCGATCTCAGAAAAATTGGGGAATTGGGGATTTTCGTGATTTGGAGCGAATCATGAGAACGGCCGGGAGAAAGTGGAAAGCCTCAACGATCGGTCTCCAACCCTTGCACAGTTTGACGCCCGGTTTACATAGCCCATACTCCCCCTCTAGTCGATTGTGTTGGAACCCGATGTATTTGAACGTGGAACAGGTGGCGGAGTTCCGTCTGTCGTCCAAATTTCAACGGATGTTCCAGACAAAAAAATTTCAAGATACCCTACGCGCTCTGCGTTCCAGTCGGTTCGTCGAGTATGAAGCGGTTCATCAACTTAAGATATCTGTCCTGGAAGAGCTCTTCCGTGTATTTAAACGGCATCATCTTCTGCCCCGGACGACGCGTGGCCGGGCTTTTATTCGTTTTGTTCAGAAGGCCCCAGAATTCCTCAGACGATTTTGTACCTTTCAGGCATTGAGTGATTATTTCGGGGGAGCGATATGGCGTGAATGGCCATTAGACTATCATGAGCCGACATCTCCAGCAGTTGAACGGTTTCAAAAAAAACATGCGGCTCGCATTCACTATTTTTATTATGTGCAGTGGCTGTGTGAATTACAACTTTCACGATTGGATCAAGTGGCGCAGAAGTCGTCCTTATCCCTAGGCCTGTACCACGATTTGCCGGTGGGTATTCATCCCGATGGAGCTGATGCCTGGGGATTTCAAGGTCAATTGGCGAAGGATGCGACAATTGGCGCTCCGCCAGATTCATTTAATCTTCAAGGTCAAAATTGGGGTCTGCTGGCTCCGAATCCTCGTGCCCTTCGTCAGCATGGATATGATTTTTGGCGTCAAACGCTGAGACAAAACATGAGGCATGGCGGGGTGCTTCGTATCGACCACGCGCTTGGGTTGTTTCGGATGTTTTGGGTTCCCTTTGGGCATAGCGGACAGGATGGGTTGTATGTCAAAACCTATGTCGACGAAATGTTGGCGGTGTTAGCGCTAGAAAGCGTTCGACACAAAGTGATGGTCGTCGGGGAAGATTTAGGAACCGTGACTCCGGTTATTCAACGGAAGCTTGAGGGGGCCGGGCTTCTCTCGTATCGACTGTTGTTTTTCGAACGAGATTATGAAGGGGCATTTCATCATCCATCTCAATTTCCAAGCCAGGCGCTTGTATCGGCGACGACGCATGATCTCCCTACACTCAAAGGGTTTTGGGAAGGGCGGGATATAGAAATTAAGGGGCAAGCAGGGTTGTATACCCAGCCTGAAGACCGGGATTTCGAGACCCTAGCCCGTGAAGAGGACCGTCGTCAGCTATGGAAGGCTTTACTCCGGGCCGGGTTTGCCGTGTCGGATACGAGGCCTGCGACTCTTTCTCCCGGAATGGTGAAAATGTTTTATCAATTTTTGGCCCAAACCCCGTCCCGGTTGCTGATGATACAATTGGAAGATGTCTTAGGGGAGCTGGACACACCTAATCTCCCTGGTGCGGCTGATTCTGTGTATCCATCCTGGCGGGTGCGTCTGAGTCGGGCACTCACTTCGTGGCTGAATGATCCTGCCCATTCTGGTCTTGCTCAGGCCGTTTCCCGTGAGCGTCGGAAACGTCGGGCTTCAGCAGTGCCTCATTCCACGAAAAAGTGATTGTGACTGTCTCCGCCTGTTGCAGCTGGATTAAGGGGAGACTATGATGAAACCTCGACGTTATGCGCCGAAAAGGCGATCAATACTCTCTGTTATTGACCCCATTCGTTCAATGAAAAGGTGTTGAGAGACATGGAAGAAAAGAAAATAACGATGGCCGGCTGGTGGGATGGCTTCACCGAGGCCGTGACGGCGAGTCTCAGCCAAATAATCGCATTTTTTCCGACGATCATCTTGGCCATTCTGCTGCTGGGGTTAGGCTATCTTCTGGGCAAGGGCGTGTTTATTGCCACGACACGCTTTCTACAATTAGTGGGGTTTGATCGATTATTGAGTCGCACGGCCGTCCAAACCTTGCTCGAACGGTCAGGCACTAAACAAAAGCTTTCCGAAATCCTGGGTTTGATCGGGTTTTGGATAATTTTTTTAGTCTTTCTGATCAAAGCCTCCGACACGTTGGGTTTGACGATGGTGTCCGATGCGTTGACCGGTCTCGCCAACTATATTCCGAATATTGGGATTGCCGTTTTGATTCTGATTCTCGGTTTAATGGCCGCGACTTTTGTCCGAGAGCTGATTACGATGACTTGTATTTCCGCGGGGATCACGCATGGCACGATGGTCGCTCAGGCGGTGTACGTTGCGGTGGTATTGTTGATCATCGTGACGGCCATTGACGCGCTAGGTATTGATACAGAATTATTGAATAGTACCATCGTGATTTTACTGGCTGGATTAATTGGTGGGGCGGCCCTTTCGTTTGGGTTAGGCTCCCGTAATGCTGTGGCGAATTTGATTGCCGCCCATTATTTGAGTCCCGTCGTTCGTATCGGCATGATGGTGAAGGTGGGAGAAACGCAAGGGACCATCGTAGCGGTCACTCCGATTTCCGTGGTGGTGGAAACGAGGGAGGGACGGGTCATTATTCCGGCTTCTCAGTTTTCAGAAGCGACGGCCGTCCTGAAGCATCCAGAACAATAAGTATGGAACTCGAACACCATCTCACGCTGGGGTATTTTCAATCTCATCCCGTAGAATCCGCCCGGCATCTGGAGTCCTTGGGACCGAAGGAGGCTAGTTCACTCCTGGAAATGTTGCCGGGAGATGAGATTGCTCAGGTATTAGAGCATTGTTTGCCGGTGTCCACGGCCAAAATTCTTGAAGAACTTCCCAAGGAGTTAAGTAGCCATGTTTTGAGTGCCATGAATGCCACATCTGCGATTGGTGTGCTTCGACAACTCGAGGAAACGATGCGTCAGGATATTTTGGAGCGGTTGGATAACTCTGTGGGGGCCACGCTCCGGCGGGCATTGCGCTACTCACCAAATACCGCAGGGAGCTTAGCCGATCCCCAGGTTTTTACGCTGCCACCCGATATTTCAGTCGAGGAAGCCATCTCTCGTATCCGGACTTATGGGCAGAAGGCTATGTACTATATTTATGTGATTGATCGAGATGGCAAATTGGAAGGGGTCTTGACGCTCAGGCAATTACTGGTTGATACGTCCGATCACTTGGTCGGGACATTAATGGAAACGCAAATTACCACGTTGTCGGCTGAAGCCAATCTTGAAGAGATTATCAAACATCCTGAATGGAGCCGGTTTCACACCTTACCAGTGGTGGATCGATGGGGAACATTTTTCGGGGCGTTGCGATATCGCATGTTGCGACGTATTGAAAAAGATGTCGAAGGAAAAGCGCCGTTGGGATCGGTGAGTGATTCGCTGATGCAATTATGGGAAGCCTACTCCATTACCGGAATTCGTTTGATGACGGATGTGGCGCAAACGGTCACGGAACGGAAGAATGCCGGATGAGTGAAGGCACAGTGACAATTGCGAAGAATCGACGAGGTGGGACGCATGTCCTGAATGAAGCCTTTTTCCTGAAGCATCATCAGGAAGCGGCTCGAATCTTAGAATCTTATCCGGCTACCGATATTCTGCGGGTCTTGCAGGGAACAACCGCCAAGAATGCAGCCAACCTGCTGTCCAGTATCACTCCCCCTGTGGCAGCCGAAACCCTTGCGCTGATGCCAACCGATCTCTTGAAACAGGTGGTTCCGCACATGTCACCCTCTCTCGCCGCGGTCTTGTTTCAGCGTTTAGATGAAGATCTGCAACGGGCGATTTTATTCCGTGTGCCAGAGCGATACGCCGAAGAAATTCGATCATATATGACCTATCCGGTCGAATCCGTCGGCAGTCTCATGGACCCGAAGTTTTTAGTCTTACAAGAAGAGCTGACCGTTCGTGATGCCATGTTACATGTTCGGTCTCGCGCGCAAAAAGATGTGCATGACGTGTATGTCATTGACCGCAATCAAAAGCTTGCTGGAAAATTTTCAGTGCGAGATTTGCTCCTCGTGGACCCTGAAGAAAAATTGCAGGCGGTCATGATTCGTGATTTGCCAATCATTCATCCTCTGGAATCCAGAGAAGAAATTGTCGAGCTGTTCAAAGAACGGCATTTTTTCACGATCCCCGTTGTAGACCTGGATGATCGTCTGTTAGGCGTGGTGCGGAATGAAGACATTATTAAAGCCAGTCAGGAAGATGCGACTGCCGATTTGCTCACGATGGTCGGGGCCAACAAGGACGAGCGGGCGCTTTCTCCGGTCTGGTTTTCTGTGAAAAAGCGATTGCCCTGGCTCCAGTTAAATTTGTTGACGGCATTTTTTGCCGCATTTGTCGTCGGGATGTTTGAAGGAACGATTGCCAAATTTACGGCATTGGCAGTCTTGCTTCCTGTCGTTGCCGGACAATCCGGGAATACGGGTGCCCAATCGTTGGCTGTCGTGATTCGGGGATTGGCGTTACGGGACATACGACCGTCACAATGGTTGCGTGTCGGCGGCAAGGAAGTCTACGTGGCGTTTCTGAATAGTTTGGCGGTTTCAGCCACGGCTTGTATGGCTGTCGCCATCTGGAGTCAATCCTTGGGCTTAACGGTCATTATTGGCCTCTCAATGATTATTTCAATGGTCATCGCGGGATTGTCAGGAGCCATTATCCCCATTGCCCTAAAAGCGATGAAGCAAGATCCAGCCCAATCCTCCTCAATTGTGTTGACTACGATCACAGATGTTGTCGGGTTTTTCAGCTTCTTGGGCCTTGCCACTCTCCTTTCGAGTTTATTGGAATCCTAATCTTCCTTCAGTTCAGTTAATTTTCTCAAAACACCCGGCGTCACGCTTTTTTTAGAAGCTGCGGGTATTTTTTCCCTAAATCAGTTGCCTACCTCCAGGCGGTCGGGTAGGATCAAACTCCTTTTTATCTCTCTATCAGAGGAGGCATTATGAAACCCCAAGCGGTGACAAAGCCAGATCGGGCTCAATCCTTAGATCAGGATATTAATCGGCTGCGCCAAAAACTGGAGGCCTTAAAGCAACACTTAATGAATGAACCTTCGGCGGACATCCTCAACGAGTTCGATGCGGGAACCGAAGATATGTTGGCTGATATATTCGGCAGCTCCTCACCTCTTTTGGATACGTACGAATATGCGGAAGTCGGTGAAGCGGCAGGTCTGTTGAATCTCACAAATGAAGCTCCGGAGGGAACGAATGCCGATTCGCAGAGAGAAACCATACGCCAACGACATCGAGTCCTCGAAAGTGCTATTGGTGATTTGGAAGCTCGACGAGCTTCATTGGCCAAGAAAACAAAAAAACAGAAATCTCCAGGACCGCGTGTTTCCGATTTTATGGCTCATACGGTTCGAACAATTTCTTTAGACGCGACTCTTCGTGAGGCGGGACAAAGCTTACAGAAATGGAAGATTGGTTCGTTGTTGGTTCAGAGTGGTGATGAATATATTGGCTCGATTTCCGAAACAGAATTGACGAGTGAAGTGGTGGCTTCCGGGACCGACGCGACGACGACGACGGTCAAAACCTGTATGCGGGAACCTCTTGTGACGATTGAAACCAGCGATCCTATTGTCGAAGCGGTTCGTCTCATGAAGGAAAAGGGTACGCGACATTTGGCGGTGACGGAAAGCGGGCGAATTGTCGGAGTGGTCTCAGTGTCCGACGTTCTCCGGTACTATTCTGGCGTGGTGTAAAGAACACCAATAACGACAAAGGCCACCAGAAAACGGCCAGGCTATTTTCTGGTGGTCTCGTCACTCTCCCCCCAATTCGAGAATATATCAACGCCCGAGATTTCGGCCATTCCTATCTCCGAATGATGCTTTTCCCTCCTTCGTCTTAAGAAATTCTAATCTGTATTTAATCTTCCTATTAAGGTGCAGCTGTATGCTCATCTTATAAACACGGTGTGATGTCGGTTAATTCTCATCAAGGAGGAACACATATGGAGAAGAATGAAAAGGCTATTGCGTTTCAACGGGATTGGAGCGCCTTATGGCCAAAAACTCTGGGGCTGGCAGGTATGGGTATCCTGGTCGGCGCCTTATTGTTCGGGTCGTGGAATAATCCTGTGAAGACTTTCGCGCATGACAAAGAACCTAATCAGCACATGCAAACGTCTGACCCGCCAAACTTCCAGAAAGGTGGATTTGCGGACATTGCCAAAAAAGTCACACCAGCTGTTGTGAATATAACCGTCAGCAAACAAGCAGCAGTTCCAATGTCCGGCATGCCGTTTGATCCAATGAAAGAGTTCTTTGGGATGCCGGGCACCCCTGGTTTTCAACCTCGCCAGGATCAAGCTCCTATGCCGGATCTCCAGGGTGCCGGTTCCGGGGTCATTGTCTCATCAGATGGCTATGTGTTGACCAACAACCATGTGGTGGAAGAGGCCAAGGAGATTACGGTGACCCTTCCCGATAAACGAGAATTGTCCGGAACAGTGGTCGGGCTTGATCCTCAAACCGATCTGGCCGTGATTAAATTGGAGGCAAACAATCTTCCATTTATTCCATGGGGTGATTCGTCCAGCCTTCAGGTTGGTGAATATGTGTTAGCGGTCGGGAATCCCTTTGGGTTGAATTCTACCGTCACGTTGGGGATTGTGAGTGCTTTAGGGCGTGGGGGAATGGGCATTACCCAATACGAAGATTTCATTCAAACCGATGCGGCTATTAATCCCGGCAATTCAGGTGGCGCCTTGGTCAATACTCAAGGCCAATTGGTCGGAATCAACACCGCCATTTTTTCGCGAACGGGTGGATATCAAGGAGTTGGGTTTGCCGTTCCTACGAAATTGGCCAAACCGATTTATGCCAGTTTAGTAAAGACCGGCTCGGTGGTGCGAGGGTTTTTGGGCGTGGGCATCCAGGCGGTGACGCCCGATTTAGCCAATTCGTTCCAATTAAGCAAAGCCCAGGGGGCGTTAGTGACCAATGTGATGCCTGGGAGTCCTGCGGATCAAGCTGGGATTCAACGTGGGGACGTCATTGTGGAATATGAAGGGCAAGCAGTGGAAGATCCACGCGGGCTGCAAGGTCAGGTAGTAGGGACAGTCGTGGGGAATACCATTTCCCTTGTGGTGATGCGAGAGGGGAAAAAGGTCACTCTGCGACCGGTGATTCGTGAACAGGACGAACCCACGCAAGTGGCAAAGGCTAGCCCGATGAAGCAGGATGGTCCGTTTGCCGGAGTGGCTGTTCAGGATTTGGATGGTCGCTTGGCGCAACAATTAGGTATAGCTGAAGAGGTGAGCGGCGTTGTGGTCATGGAGGTGACCCCAGGCAGTAAAGCTGAACGAGCTGGGTTGGCCCAAGGAGATATTATCAGTGAGATCAACCGGAAGCCGGTTCGATCAGAGAAAGATTTCGTTCAGGTTGTTTCTCATTTGGAAAAACAAAAAGAGGCCCTGATCTTTATCCATCGTGGGAAAGGGGCGTTATATTTGACCGTGAAGATTTAATTATACGGGCTCGTCGAAATACGGAAACGGGCGATCTTCTCATAAGAGAAGATCGCCCGTTTTTTTTGAAAAAGAGGAAGGGATGAACATGTACATTAACTTTCGGTGATCTGAACCTTACGCGGTTTGGCTGGTCCAACTTTTGGGAGGGTGACACGCAAAACCCCATGATTCAAATTGGCTTTGATATTGGCCTGATCAATGACTGCGGAAAGAGTGAATTGCCGGAAGTATTTCCCTGTCTCGAATTCCTGTACCACGATTTCTTCGTTGTCTGGAGGCGCTAAGGAGGGAACCCCCGTTAGTGTGAGGATATCTTCTTGAAGATCGATACTGACATTGTCCGAGTTGACTCCGGGCATATCTGCGATAATCGTTAACGCCTGATCATCTTCAAAAATATCCACGAGTGGAGAAAAGACTCGGCCTGGAGTGGTTTGTTCTGACGTGGATTGCACTTCTTGTTTATCCCGAGCTTGAATATCTTGTGTTGCTGGCGCCATGGTTATCTCCTTCCTTTTTAGTTGACATCACACATCTTTAAGATTACATCATCATTGTCAAAGAGAAAGCTATGCGTCATCCATTTATGGAAATCTTCCTCGGCTTTGCACTTTCCGCTTTTGGCAGGACGATCATGAGCATGCCATGCCGGTATCTGGCTTCCACCTTGTCATTTTCGACATCGGTAGGTAAATTGAATTGTCGTCGGAATTTCCCCGCTTCCCGTTCTTGCCGATGATAACGTACTTGTTGATCTTCTGAAGGAATTTTTCTTTCGCCGGAGACCGTCACATTTCGTCCTGTAACGGAAACATCTAATTCATCTAAGGTCATCCCGGGTACTTCCGATCGGATATAAAAGTTGTCTTGATCCTGCGTCACATTCAGAAAAGGATAGACGCCGGCCGGTGAATCCAACCCGACTTGCCCGCCTCGGGTGGTAAGGAATTGACTGAAGTCACGTCGCAACCGATCTAACTCTGAAAACCCGTTCAGTTGATTTTCAAAAGGCCATCTTTTTACTTGGCGAATCAGCATAATCTTTCCCTCCTTCTCGGTTAAGAGTGTTTCCCAGAAACCAGGGCCTATGTATTTTGTCAAAGCCCTTGAATCTTACGCATTCACCTTTTCAGACTTATAAATAATTTCAGAATAAAATTTGTCAAGTGGGGTCTTTGAAAAAAAGAGGGGATCATCTGATCCCCTCTTTGAAAAATTTCTCCTGTTCCTGACGTGGGTGTAAAACATTACACGGTTTCTGTTTATGTCACATAGCATTCTTAGCTCTTGTCGCCCTTTGGGGCCGGGGCCTTATCCTTCTCCATGAAGTCATGCACAACGTTGGGGCGAATCTCTTTTGCCGTGTTTACGACACGGGCATCATCGAACTCCGCAGCTGCTTTTAAAGCATCAACGGGTGATGGTGCTTGTTGCCCTGGGTCATTGGCAGTGGGCATTCCCGAGACAGGGTCTTTGAATTCTCCCATGGGATAGCCAGGATGCTTCGGGAGCAAAGCTGGGCTGCTAAAGGCCAGTGATCCAATCAGCACCACACTCATCGCTAATGCTATAGCCATAAGAGTCTTTTTCATGATGTCATCCTCCTTTTTTGGTTGAGCCAGGAACAGGAGAAACCTTCTTCCATTTTTTTCACAAGTATTCAGTTTCAGCACCTCATTTCTTAGGCCGCTCGACGCTCATCAGAGAGGTGAAGGGAATGGGGGTCATGATGCGACTCCTCCCGTTTTGCTCCAGTTAGAGTCGTTCCATACAGGAGTGTAGTCAGGACTACCATCAGACCCGCCGCTAATCCCATGACGGCCATCAAGCCTTCCACAACGCCACCCATAACATTCACCTCCTTTCCTCTTTCAATTTATTTCAATGTCTGACGACATTGCCATGCTAATTTTTTCAATAATTTGTCATGCGCAAAAGTCAAGAGGGGAAATATGCTGGTGATGACTGTCTATCGAATAGTGGATGACGGGGATTTGTTTCCACACTCCCAGATGGTTTGATTTTTCTTGAAAAGGTCTTAGCTGGGAAGAAAGAGCGTGTCCCAAAGAGATGGGATCCAATGGGGGCGCCTAAATATTTCCATAGGATTTAGTACGAAAGGAGGAGGGCATCATGGAACTCAAAAATCTTCTCACGCCGTGGAATTGGTTTAAAAAAGAAGAAGAGGAATCCCAAACCGGCCGAAGCCTCAATGTTGGAAAGGTAACCGACAATCCTCTGAGTCGGTTGCATCATGATCTCGATACACTCTTTGATCAGGTTTTAGGACAATTTCCTATGCGGTCATCTGGAATCAAAAATGGTCGCATGAGAGAAGGCTTGATTATGCCCCAAGTAGACATCGGAGAAAGTCAAAAAGACTACACCATTACCGTGGAAGTACCAGGGGTGCAAGAAAAGGATATTGATTTGACCCTCATCGATGGCACGTTGACGATTCGAGGTGAAAAACGAGACGAACACGAAGATAAGGACAAGCACTACCACCGGCTTGAACGGTCTTACGGGTTCTTTCAACGCATCCTGTCGTTGCCTACTGATGCTGATGAACATACTATTAAAGCCATATTTAAGGATGGAGTTCTGACTATTACGATTGCGAAAGATCCTCAGGCCAAACCGTCAGTGAGAAAAATCACGGTCGGCTAATGGGGCTTTAAAGATATGAGCGCGTTTCCTGTAAAAATTGTTGGCCAAAAACTTTGCTGCCAACCGTCAGGACAGAGAAAATGGGTTTTGTGTTTCATGGACCACGACAGCGAGGAAGGGATGTCAATAACAACATGACGTTTTGGTTTGATGTTGACCCTTCCGCGCTGTCGTGTCCGGTTTTTAGGTGTTGACTCCAGCCTCCTTTATCCATCAAACAGGATCTGCTTGAATTGGGAGAGGGAGTGTTTCAACGTCATCAAGACCCCGGTTGTGGATTCCTTCCCGCGAACTTTTATCTCAAGGGATTCGATATTCTTCGCAAACTCTTGGTAGCGATCTTCTTTGATACCATAGCCTAAGGCTTCAGCCATTTTTAATTGTTGCCGGGCATGTTCAAGTTTGCTCAAAATTCGTTCCTTGTGAGCAGCGGGATCTTGGGTGTGGTCTGCGGAGTTGTCCTCCCTAACCGTGGATTCATCCTTGGCCTCTGGATCTCCAATGTGGTGGCTAATTCCTCGGCTTGAATAATGAAAGTTTCTGCTCGAAGAATGGGCAAGGGGACGACGAGCTTATTCGTGACAACGACAGTCTGTAACGCGGCCTGCAACCCTTTCTTCGCTTCCTCAATTTTCCCTTGATCGATCAAGGCCACGATGGCCTTGATCGCATCAGGGTACGTGGCCAGTGGAAGACTGATGGTATTCATGACCAACTCACTGGCCAGGTCTGAGAGGAGCACTCTGGCTTGTTGCAGGTCCCCGTTTTCGAGAAACTGTTCGGCGCGTTCCTTAGTGGTGTTAATCGTGTCTAAATCAGCATAGATGTCGTGAGAGGTGACCTCGACATCAATCGGGACGAAAACCAAATGCGGGTCACGGGAAAGGATAATTTCCAATTGACCCGTCACTTCAGCTAAGGCGGTGTGGGCTTCCTTGGGGCTATTGTCTTCTCATGCCTTTAAGGCTTTCTTCGTCTCTGAGAGAGCCGTGATAGCTTCATGCACCAAGGCCTTTCGTTTCGTGGCGACTTCCTCTTGTTTCTTCGACGCCACTTCTGACTCAACCGAGCCGGAGCCTTTGGCTGGCTTGGTGGTTGCTTGATGCACCGAAATAGCTGTTGACGTTTCTTTTGCCCAGATGTGATGGCCAGTACTGAGGGCAAGGATGAACCCTCCCATGATGATGCCCTTGATGACGCGTTGAACGTTCATGTGTCCCTCCTTTCTTGTGTGGCCCGATTGGTAGAACACGAATTGACCTCCTTACGAAACTTAAGTAATCCCGATGCGTGGCATGTCAAGATTTTCTTACATGCCTGGGCGACATCTTGACTTTTTTTTCTTTGGCCTTATCAAAAAATCAGGACGAAAAATTTACGCTCGTTGGTCAATTGATTCGAGGGTGCCAGACTCAAGATGTATACACGAGCATCTCATTTCCTACGCATACACGTTCGTTGGGAGGGTCACCTATGAAGGACATCTTCCGAATTACAAGGGACAATCAACACAACGGTCTCTGGCTTCCCTCTATTGGAATCGGGTTCCTCATCGTCGGAATTATTCTGGGGATGGGCTTCGCGGGGGACTTGACTTTCTCCCAAGGCGACACCGCTGAAGCAGAGAATGCGGGCTCTTCCGACACAAAACCCTTGCTCTCAGGCGCGTTGCTTTTGGGAGCAGGCGATACCATGGCGAAAAATAGTACCCTGGTACAGGTGGCGAAGCAGGCCCGTCATGCCGTGGTGAATATTTCAACGACTGTCTCCGCGAAAAAGCTCGAACCCCTCCAATCACCATTTTTCGACGATCCGTTTTTTCGTAGATTTTTTTTTGGAAGAATTTGAGAAGAAGTTTAAACAGCAGGAATTTCCCCCTCAGCAAGGAAGCGGCTCCGGTGTCATTGTTCGCAAAGATGGCTACATCATCACCAATAACCACGTGGTGGAGTCGGGTGATAAGATTCAAGTCACCCTCTCCGATAAACGAAATTTTACAGCCGAAGTGGTTGGCACTGATCCGAAAACCGATCTGGCATTGATTAAAATTGATGCCGATGATCTTCCTGTCTTGGCCTGGGGCGATTCACAGCAATTAGAGGTCGGAGAAATTGTGATGGCGGTGGGCAACCCCTTTGGCCTGACCCAAACCGTCACCATGGGCATTGTGAGTGCCGTCGGCCGAGCCAATGTAGGGATTGTCGATTATGAAGATTTTATTCAAACCGATGCCGCCATTAATCCAGGTAACTCAGGTGGGGCCTTAGTGAATTTGAAAGGTGAGTTGATAGGGATCAATACCGCGATCTTTAGTCGTTCGGGCGGGTATATGGGGATTGGGTTTGCCATTCCTAGCAATATGGCACAGACAATCCAAACCAGTCTCATTGATCATGGGAAAGTGGTGCGCGGGTGGTTGGGGGTCTCGATTCAAGACCTTACACCAGACCTTCAGGACCAATTTGAGTCCCCTGATCTCCAAGGCGCGTTGGTAAGTGAGGTGATCAACGACAGTCCCGCTCAACAGGCTGGTATTCAACGTGGAGATATCATTCGGCAATTTGATTCTAAGACTGTAAAGGATACGCATCACCTTCGATCATTAGTCGCTGAAAGTGTGCCGAATGCGCCAGTAGAAGTACAGGTGTTCCGCAGAAGCGAGAACCATGAGCTCATCGTGACAATCCAAGAGATGCCTCAAGACATTGTAGGGAAGGCAACAACTGATGCACCACAAGGGAGTCATGCCCTCGCTGGCGTCATCGTTGAATCGACATCTTCAGGAGATAAGGGCGTCACTGTCACGAAAGTTGAATCTGGAAGTCCCGCTGAGCGAGCAGGCATTCAGAAGGGTGACCATATCCTTGAGATTAACCGAGAAGCGGTCAAGGACGTGACAGACTTTCAACAATTAACAGGAAAGCTTGGAGGCAAGGATAAAATTTTGCTCCTGCTCCAACGCGGGCGAAGCACCATTTTTCTCTCGATTACCCCATGATCATTTAAACAACGAGGTGGCCTCATTAGGAACCACCTCTTTTCATTAAAATACTCGATAGATAATTATCATTCTGAAAATGCATCTACTTCTGGTTTTATTCACCGCACGGCGTCACCAAAAGGCAGTCAAGTATTTCAATGGGAGGGATGCTAATGAAAAGCAAACAGGCTATGAAGGGTATCATAGTTTTTTTGACAATTGGTGGCCTAGTAAGTTGAATGGGGTTGGGACTGGCAAAGGCTCCAGTAATGCCTCTTACCCCTTCCACTGAAAAGATCGCCATTGAGTGGCCTGCAGAAGAGCATCTCATAGCGGCCGAACTATTCGAAGAAACGGTTGCACGACTTGAATCCAATGTGAGCCACTTAAAACAGTGACTGCGAGGTTCGAGAATAAACCCTATTTGGATCCAAAATGGTTCAAGCGAAAAAGGTGGAAAAGACTTCTGCTGTCCCATCGAGCCGAACTTTCCAAGCTTCAGGAACAAATTGCTTGGCATCACGAACAGTCTAACCAGCTTAATGCCATGCCTGTATCCAAAGAAAAGGAAAAAGGAAAAAACATAAAAGGAAAACGTCCATCCATTGGGAGATTCGTGCTTACGCAGCGAGGACGCTCATCCATGGAGTTTATTGATCCTACGAATGATGCTAAACGTCATAGAACCATAAGGCATCATAGAACCATAAGGCACATTGTTGGACAAGCCATCCGTTTCCAATAAACATATTTGAATAACGATCAGGGTGCTTCAACAATGGGGAGCCGACTCCTGCATCCTCAGTAGGAATGACCAACCATAGGAGTAAAATTTTATGATCGCATGGGAATATATCTGCTACGAATTGAAGTCGAACGATTCTGTCGAAATTGAAGCGGCCCTTCTTCTTTTGGGCAACAAAGGCTGGGAGGCAGTATGTATGATTCCGAATGGGCCCTATCTCTTATTAAAACGTCCACAAATCTCGGATGAGCACTCTGAGGTCGGAATTTTAAAGTTATAGTATAAAGTTAATCGGGGGAAGAGATGGCTACATCCCTTCCCCCTTATTTGAGATTTTTTGAAATTTCTCCTTTGATTTTAACAATAACTGAACTTGCGTTTTCCTAAAAGGCGCCTATCGATCGGTGCATGTTTGGAATTTGATTTTCTTTACGCCATGACTTCCAAGAAGCGATAGTCGTATCCCCAATTCTCTGCATCCTCATCGCTCAGGATGGCGATTCGACCAGTGGTCTGAAGTGCTAGCTTAAAAATTTCCCATGCTTCGTCGCTGACGTCGCCTTGGTGGGAAGTCACACCGCCTTCATCCCAAGCAATTGAGATGGCTCTCCCAGCAGTATCATGGTGCCCCAAACGCGTAATTCGTCCAAAATGCCAGTCGAAATTTGAGCCGGCGCTTTTGGCTTGTGCGCTATTAAGAGCAGTTGAATCGGGACGCCGGATTTGTTTATTCGTATCGTTTTTTCCTTGAGCCATGAATTTCTCCTTTTTTTGTTTGGGTGTACCATCGATTGATTTCATTGGTCCTTTTCCTTCAAACGAAAACAATGACTCTCGAAATGGCTGCAGGAAAACCCCAGAGCCGGCCCCTAGAAACGGACCGGCTCCTGGTCGACACCGGAAACATTCTTCCCCTTATTCGATGGGAATCTGGCGGGGTTTCGCATTTTCACATTTTGGGAATTGAATCAACAAGATCCCATTCGTGAAACTTGCTTTGGTTTGATCGTGATCGATGTTCGAAGCTAACCGGAAGGAGCGCACGAATGTGCCCGTTTCGACTTCGCGTAGAGAGAAGACTCGTTGTGTCTTCACAGAATCGGTGGGAGGTTCTTTTTTCCCGGTGACGGTCAATGTATCCATTTCGACTTGCAGCGAGACTTCGTCTGAGCCCCATCCTGGTAACGCCATTTCTATACAAAACTTATCGGATTCCTCCCAGGCATTGCAGGCCGGGACCCAGGTTGACACCGCCCCTGACAATTTCTGGACTGCGTCGGTTAACAATTGGTCAATTTGTGCGTTCATTGGTGCATAGGCTGCATACGTCATGTGAGGTGCCTCCTTTCTGAGCAATACAATTGGTGAGTAATTCCCTCCATGGGTGTAGTTATAATTTCTTCAAAACAAAAGTCAAGAGATTCAAGAAATTTGTAGAAAATTTTTGTCAACATTGGCACATGGTTTTTTTACGTGGCCGAGATAATTTCTTCAAAAAATGGCGAGATGGCCCCTTTAGATTTTTCCAGTGGAATGCCATCTGCTGTCAGGTAAGAGCGCTTGATGACTTGACCATGCTCTAAGATGAATTATCTTTGGGGCTGACGTAGATTATAACTAATCTACGACAGCCCCTTATCTTTTGTTGAAAACAAGAATGTTCAGAACAAAAGCGAGGCCAGACTGACACCCTAAGGGTTTTCGACAGAAAGGAAGGTCATCATTAGAGAAGTCAAGGAACTCTTCTCTCCTTCGAAAACCAAATTCCTAGGGCCAAGCTTACAACCGGGTTCGGGGCATCAAACGGACGATGCCAGGGAGACGATCCCAGTTGTGCCGATCGACCTACGGCGTGAGGAAAAGCGTTGGCTGAACCTACTCCAATACGAGCCCCATTCGACCGCCATCCTCAAGAGTTTTGACTCCTATGTTCTCTGTGTTATGGTCGTTGAGAATAACCAGTCTCTTGCTGCCATGTTGGAAGAGGCCCTGGCGTCATGGAGCCATTGGCGTCTAATTCACTCATTCTTCTTTGTTAAGGAAGTCCAAGCCATCATGAGTGCGATGAAAGCAATCAATTAATTTACCTAGAAGACGAAAAAGTTTTGGTTGAGGTGCTGACCTTGAGTCGTTTGGCCATGGATTAGGTAAGGGGAATGATCATTTTCCGAGAAATAAGGAAGCCATACTCACCTCACCTCTGTCAATTTAAGACTTAAGCGGTTTGAGATTGGGTTTGAGTTGGGGATTGAGGCGAGGTTGAATAGGCTGACGTTCGGAAAAATGCTTGGGCCACCATATTCGAGAGTTGGTCAAATTGTTCTAACACCTGGGTCAGGAAGGCTGACAAACCCGTAGAATAGACTTCTTCCAAGCTGCCGAATTCCAAATCGGCTGCCAATGCCCCTGCCAATCGTATGGCCTGCCGTGTTTCTGACCGTCGGGCGTTGCTTGCGAGTAGTTCCACTAATTCACTGGTTTGGGTCGTCGTATACCGTACGGAACGCGGAAACTTATTGTGGAAGAGCAAAAATCTCACAATTTTTTTGGGGACTAACTGAGCCGAGTAGAACTTTCGGTAGGCTTCGAATGCACTGGCTGATTTTAATGCGGCTAAGCACTGGTGATATTCTGAAAGCCTCCGAGGTTCAGTCGTGGGGTCACTCAGGACAGGAATGTCGAGCAGGCGCGCAGTCCGGCTCCCACGTTCGATATTTTTTCCCAGCCGATAAAAATTCCAGCCCTCGTCCCGCACCATGGTGCCACCCATGACGCCATCCAACGTATAACAGGTATTTCTGACATGTCGGAGTAAATCGTGGGTGTCTGCCCATAAATCTGTTTCTGTTTTGCCTTTTAAACTGAAATAAAAATCGTTCAGGAAATGCCAGACTTCGCTGGATAACTGATCTTGAATGCCGCGGGCGTTGTTTCGTGCGGCGGCGATGAGATTGGTGAGCGAGTCAGAGTTGTCGCGGGCTATGGTGACAAACTCCATCACGGACTTCGTGAGCATATCTCCGTAAAGGGTTTGATAGTTTTCGAGTTCACCCGTGTCTTCCAGGTATCTGGTCCAAATATCCGCCTGGTCTTCGCTCGTCGCGATCTCCGTCAGTAAATGGTAGTGCACATTCACGAATCGTGCGGTATATTCGGCCCGTTCGATATACCGACCGATCCAGAAAAATGATTCTGCCGTTCGACTTAACATCATTTATTCATCACCAAAAAGGATCCAGGTGTCTTTGCTCCCTCCGCCTTGGGAGGAATTGACGACCAACGAACCTTCCTTCAAGGCGACTCGGGTGAGGCCACCGAGTGATAACGTGATCTCTTCTCCCCATAGGACAAACGGGCGAAGGTCAACATGCCGCCCCAGTAATTGAAGATTGCTGCCTGTGCCGACGGCGCACGGGTGATGGGATAAGGTCACGACAGGTTGAGCGATATAGCCACGGGGATTCGCATTAATTTTCTTCCGAAAATCTTCCTGCTCAGCTTTTGTCGAGCTTGGTCCCATTAACATGCCATACCCGCCAGATTCCGCCACCGCTTTGACGACTAAATCTCCGAGGTGTTCCAACACATACTGGCGATCCTTCGGAATTCCGCAGAGATAGGTCGGCACATTGTGTAAAATCGGTTGCTCCCGTAAATAATAGTCAATCATCTTCGGGACAAAGGTATAGACCGCTTTGTCATCAGCAATGCCGTTGCCAATGCCATTGGCCAAGGCGACATGACCGGCACGATAGGCTCTGACCAGGCCGGGGACTCCCAACACTGAATCTTTACGAAAGATTTCCGGATCGAGGAACGCATCGTCCACCCGCCGATAAATCACATCGACCTGTTCCAGTCCTTGGGTCGTTTTCATATAGACCTTGTCGGATTCCACCACCAGGTCGCGGCCTTCCACCATTTGAATCCCCATTTGCAAGGACAAAAAACTATGCTCAAAGTAGGCAGAATTAAAGACCCCGGGAGTCAGGAGGACGACGGTTGGATTTTCTTTGCCGAGTGGCGCCAAACCTTTGAGATTTTCGAGTAATTGGGTGGGATATTGATCGACCGGACGGACCTGCATATCCGAAAACAAAACTGGGAACAGTTGCTTCATCACCAGACGGTTTTCCAAGACATAGGAAATGCCGGACGGTGTTCGAAGGTTATCTTCGAGGACGTAATATTGACCTTCATGGTTGCGGACCAAATCGATGCCGGAGACATGGATGAACACGCCGTTGGGAGGGCAGAACCCTACGAGGTCTTTTTGGAAATGCTCAGAGCTTTCGATCAGGTCACGAGGGACAACCTGATCTTTCAGAATCCGTTGTTCACCATACAGGTCGACGAGAAACATGTTTAAGGCTCGGACCCGTTGCTTGACTCCTTCTTCGATCATTTGCCATTCGGTGTTTGGAATAATCCGGGGCAACAGATCGAACGGGAAAATTTTTTCCGTTTGCTGAGGATCCCCATAGACCGTAAACGTAATGCCCTGCCGCAAAAACGCTTGATCGGCCTGCCTCCGCTTAAATTCCAAGTCTGCTTGTGGAAAGTTTTGCAGACGCTCCACCAGACGCCGGTAATGCGGGCGGGGGACACCCGAGGATTCGAACATTTCATCGAATCCGGATTTCATTTGGTAGCGGTCAAATAGCGATTTCACGAGCCCAACCTATACTGCAGTAAACGATTGCCTGTGCTGAATCTGTCCAATTGAAAAGGTCGGTACTCTAGCATAGTCGGCGGCTGCTATGACAACTTTCTCAAGAGGCGAATAGGCGAATCGTCTTTCATGGAGCAGTGTTTCCGTGTTGGTACCTCACGTACATTGGTCAAACACATTTTTGGAATGCTAAGATCGGATCCACTGGGAATGTGGTTCTCTCAATTCCTTTATCTGCTTTTCCCATTTAACATTTCAAAGGTCGGTACTTTTCTATGGCGCTCCACGTCGCTCTTCATCATCAAACCCATTATCGCTATGATCGTCGTATTCAAATGGGCCCCCATGTCATTCGATTGCGACCGGCACCCCATAGCCGAACTCCGATCCTGAGTTATGCCCTCAAGATCGAACCCAAAGGGTACTTCCTCAATTGGCAACAAGATCCTCACGGCAATTATCTGGCACGGATCGTCTTTCCCCAAAAGGTGCAGGAGTTTCATGTAGAAGTCGATCTCGTGGCCGACATGGTCATTTATAATCCCTTTGACTTTTTCCTCGAACCTGAGGCTGAAACGCTCCCTTTTGCGTATGATCCCCTCGTCAGACGTGACCTGCTGCCATACTTGGACATTGAGACCCCTGGTCCGCGACTGCAGGCCTGGCTCAGTAATTTCAAAGCGCCACAAAACGATCCCTCCATTCCGTTTTTGATGGACCTGAATGGGCAATTGCAACGGCAAATTGAGTATGTGGTTCGGATGGAACCCGGGGTTCATACCCCGGAAGAAACGCTTGAACTCGGCCGTGGATCTTGTCGAGATACGGGGTGGCTCCTTGTTCAGATCCTGCGAAATTTGGGTATTGCCAGCCGTTTTGTTTCTGGATATTTGATTCAGCTTGTCGCTGATGTGAAGTCGTTGGACGGACCATCGGGCACCGACCGGGATTTCACGGATTTGCACGCGTGGGTCGAAGCCTATCTACCGGGAGCCGGATGGGTGGGGTTCGATCCGACTTCCGGTTTGCTGGCTGGCGAGGGACACATTCCGTTGGCCTGTACGCCGCACCCTCTCACGGCGGCTCCAATTAGTGGCGTCATCGAACAATGTGAAACCGAGTTTTCCCATGCGATGTCAGTGACAAGAATTGTTGAAACGCCACGCGTGACAAAACCCTATACCGAAGAACAATGGCAAGCCATCGATCAATTCGGCCACCGGTTGGATAAAGAATTGGCGGCGAATGATGTTCGGGTAACCATCGGTGGAGAACCTACGTTTATCTCGATTGACTATCCCGACGCACCAGAATGGAACACGGAAGCGGTGGGCCCCAATAAACGTCGATTGGCGGCCAGGTTGATTAAACGGTTGCGTGATCGCTTTGCGCCTGGGGCGCTTCTGCATTTCGGGCAAGGCAAATGGTATCCAGGAGAGCAATTGCCACGGTGGGCCTTTGGCCTCTATTGGCGGGAAGAGGGAAAACCGATCTGGCACGATGACCACTTAATTCCTGATGAAACTATCACCGCTGACGCTTCGCACGAGGATGCGCAACAGTTCATTGAGGGAATCGCCCGGCGTGTGGACGTCGGAGTCGAGACCATTTATCGAGTCTACGAAGATCCCTGGCATTTCATTGAGCAGGAACGCAAACTGCCTGAACAACTCGACCCTGCCACGAATAATCTGGATGATCCTATGGCTCGGGACAGGTTGGCCAAAGCCTTTGAGAAAGGGTTGGGTTCTCCTGCTGGGTATGTGCTGCCATTACAACGATGGAATGCTCGTGATGGCCAACGCCGGTGGATGAGCGAACCGTGGTCGACCCGGACCAAGCACCTGTTCCTGGTACCCGGTGATTCGCCTATCGGGTTTCGATTGCCTCTGCCGTCGCTTCCTGTCCTGGCTCCCGGAGAATATCCCTATATCATTCCCACCGATCCTTTCGAGGAACGAGGTCCTCTCCCGGACCCTGATCCTCGCCTGCAACCTTTTCTGCGAGGGCTGGCTGGCCAAGACCATCCAGCCAATCGGCCGCAACTTGTGCGTGGGCAGGTGACCGGTTCAGGCACGAAACGGGCGGTCCGCGCCGCGTTGTCTGTGGAATCTCGAGACGGGCACCTGTGGGTGTTTATGCCTCCTGTGGAATCGGTCGAAGATTATCTGGACCTGGTCGCCGCGATCCAAGATACGGCCGCAGAATTGAAACAGCCGATCCATTTAGAAGGGTATACGCCGCCGTATGATCCACGAATCAATGCCTTGAAAGTGACGCCTGACCCCGGTGTGCTTGAAGTGAATATTCACCCGGCTACAAATTGGACGGACATGGTGGCCATTACGACCGGCATCTATGAAGAAGCCAGACTCTGCCGGCTAGGCACCGAAAAATTTATGCTGGATGGACGGCATACGGGGACCGGGGGTGGAAATCATATGGTGGTTGGGGGGAAGACGCCTGCTGACAGCCCCTTTCTGCGTCGACCGGATTTATTGCGGAGTTTGATTGCCTATTGGCAACGGCATCCTTCTCTTTCGTATGTCTTTTCAGGGCTCTTCATCGGCCCAACAAGTCAGGCTCCACGAATTGACGAAGCCCGGCATGATTCCCTCTATGAACTGGAATTGGGTTTTTCCCAAGTTCCGGTTCCCAACGCCGACCAGCCGCCACCGCCATGGCTGGTGGATCGGATCTTTCGAAATTTGCTCATTGATGTCAGTGGCAATACTCATCGCACGGAAATTTGTATCGATAAGCTGTATTCTCCTGATGGCCCAACCGGCCGACTTGGTCTGGTGGAATTCCGGGCCTTCGAAATGCCCCCGCACGAACGAATGAGTTTGGCTCAGCAGGTGCTACTCCTCGCCTTCATCGCGCGATTCTGGAATACACCCGATTCAGGGACTTTGGTCCGGTGGGGGACGCAATTGCATGATCGTTTTATGCTGCCGCACTTCCTGAAACAGGATTTGCACGACGTGATCCAAGATATGAATCGAGCCGGCTATGAAATTAAAGACGAATGGTTTGCTCCTCATCTGGAGTTTCGTTTTCCGCTTTATGGGTCAGTCAGTCATGAATGTGTCGTCATGGAGGTTCGCCAGGCGCTCGAGCCTTGGCATGTCATGGGAGAGGAAGGAGCCCCCGGCGGAACCGTGCGGTATGTCGATTCCTCAGTCGAACGGCTCCAGATTAAACTGTCAGGCTTGACCGACACCCGGTATGTGGTAGCCTGCAATGGAAAACGCGTGCCGTTGATTCCAACGGGACGGCAAGGGGAGGCCGTGGGCGGGGTCCGATACCGTGCGTGGCAGCCCCACAACAGTCTGCATCCCCACATTGGGGTGGACGCACCACTCACCTTCGATATTTATGATCGCTGGGCCCAGCGAGCGGTAGCTGGGTGTACCTACCATGTGGCACACCAAGGCGGACGAAACTTTGATCAATTTCCCGTTAATGCCTATGAAGCGGAAAGCCGTCGGTTAGCCAGGTTTACACCCTTTGGTCATACCGCGGGGATGTATGTTGAGCCAGCCGATTCCTCTCGTCCGGAATTTCCCTGTACCCTGGATCTTCGATGGCCGGTCGCGCCCCAGTGAATAAACTATGTTGCCTGGGTCGAAGATGGTGATGAGTCAATCCTTTTATCCCCAATTCTCCTGATGTGCCCCATGATGCCCTCGGTTGCTCCGGAACCACCCGATTCTTTTTTATACGCTCCCATGAATTATCCGTCGCAACTTGACACCTTTGATGAGCTCATTGGTCAGGACGGGTCGGTTCGTGCCCATTGGCAGAAATTCTTAAAAGGTTTTTCTGCCTTGAATGCCACCGAACGTCAATTGGCACGGGAAACTGCCGAACGTCTGTTAAAAGATGATGGCGTAACCTATCAGACCGGCCAGAACGGCCAACTCACGGATAGACCCTGGCAGTTGGACTTGCTTCCCCTCATGATCAATCAAGAGGAATGGCATCAGCTCGAAGCCGGTCTCATTCAACGCGCCCGTCTTCTGAATCATATTTTGAGTGATTTATACGGACCACAACTGTTGTTGAAAAACGGAATTTTGCCGCCTGCCGTCGTATTCGGCAATCCGCAATTCTTACAGCCGTGTCATCAGGTTCCCGTTCAGGGCGGGACCTATTTGCATTTTCTGGCGTTTGATGTGGCCCGTGCACCCGATGGGAAATGGTGGGTGTTACGAGATCGCACCGAGGCGCCAACGGGTGCAGGCTTTGCTTTGGAAAACCGTATAATCGTGTCGCGGGCTTTACCCGACCTCTTTGACGAGACGCATGTGCAGCGACTGTCCTCGTTTTTCCAAACGTTTAGCCGGAATTTTTTGCAATTTTCACAACGGGACGATCCGCTGGCCGTGGTTCTGTCTCCCGGGCCACAAAATATGGCGTATTTTGAGCATGCGTATCTGTCACGGTATCTGGGGTATCCAGTTGTGGAAGGGTCGGATATGACCGTGCGTGATGATCGGCTGTTTTTGAAGACGGTCGATGGCTTGAAACCCGTTGATCTGGTGTTACGACGCCTCTATTCGGACCTGTGCGATCCACTCGAATTGTCCACAGAATCGGCATTGGGGGTTCCCGGTTTGTTGCAATCCATTCGAGCCGGAAACGTGACGATGGGGAATGCCCTCGGAAGTGGACTTGTGGACAGCGAAGTTCTTCTCAGTTTTTTGCCAGCCTTATCCCAATTCTTTTTTAGTGAAGGGCTGAAGATTCCCAGCGTGGCCACCTGGTGGTGTGGTCAAGCTAATGAATGTGCCTATGTGCTTGAGAACATACAACGGTTGATGATTCGTCGAGTATTAACCCCCAAGCATGGGCTCACCCACCGTCGCCTCACTTCGTTCGGTCCTGATCTGACTGCCCAAGACACACAAGAATTAGTACAGGCTATTACCCGACGCGGGCACGAATATGTGGGGCGGGAAATTGTCTCGCCTTCCACGACCCCTTTTTGGGGAGCCGACGACCAACTGAAGCCTGTGCCGATGACGCTTCGCCTCTATCTTACGGCGACGAAGGATGGATATGCCGTCATGCCCGGTGGATTGGCGCGGGTATCGGTGCAGTCAGATCCGCGTGGACATTGGCATGAACCCGGCGATTACAGTAAGGATGCCTGGGTGCAGGGGAGTGGTCTCCTTGAGAGCCAAATAGTTGTGCCTCCGCCACACCATACGCTACTTCTTCGGCGGGGAGGGCGGGACCTTCCCAGTCGGACGGCAGATAATTTATTCTGGTTAGGTCGATATATCGAACGGGCTGAAGGGGCTATTCGTCTTTTACGTAGTTTGTTTTCTCGCACGAGCGGGGAAGCCGAGTTGAGCGATGATTCCGATACTCTCTCTCGTTTAGTATCTTTGCTGGTCATGCAAAAGCATCTGTCGCCGCGCCGAGCCCAGCGTGCGGTGGAAGGCGGAGCCGATATGGTCGAAGCGGAACTCCGTACGATTTTATTTGACTCAGAAACGCCAGATGGCTTGGCAAAAATATTACAAAATGTCCGACGCACGGCGGAATTGGTCCGTCACCGTTTGTCTCAGGACACCTGGAACATTTTGGTCGAGCTCACCAGTGTGCCGAAAGACTGGGCACGGACCAAAGGGCAAAGCATGGATGATGCCATTCGCCTGCTCAGTCGAATGATACAACATTTGGCCGCGGTCAATGGGATGGTCATGGAAAACATGACGCGCAGTTATGCCTGGCGTTTTTTGGAAATGGGGCGTCGCTTGGAACGGGTTCGCCACCTATCCAAACTCATTCGGCATCTGGGCACACGCGGAAATCCCGAGGCGACTGGTTCGCTGAACTTACTTTTAGAATTAGCAGATAGCGCCATTACCTATCGAACCCGGTATAAGGCGGAAGCCAAGTTGGCAGCAGTGTTGGATCTGCTTGTAGCCGACGAGACTAATCCCCGATCAGTCATCTTCCAGTTGCTCACGTTTGATTCCCATATGAGTGCCTTGCCGCATGAGGAGACATCCGCCTCGCTCAATCCGGCACAAAAGATTACCACCCGCATTTGTACGGACATCCGTTTAACCGACATGATTCAAGTGACGGAAATCACGAGAAAGACGAAGGTGAGGGCCAACCTGGTACGGTTGCTGAAACAGGTAGATCAAAGTGTCCATCAATTATCGGACATTGTCGCGCACACGTATTTTAGTCATTCCTTGGCACAACGATTTTCTGGTCCTCAATGGCTTGAGGGCATTCCATGATTTATCAGGTCACCCATCGAACCTCCTTCAGCTACACTCAACCGGTTGCGATATCCCATCATGTTCTGCGGTTAACGCCACGATCTCATCCCCGGCAACATTATCTTCGGTCAACGGTCATCATTGACCCTATGCCTTCTGTCCGTTCGGATGGAAATGATTATTTCGGCAATCCCCTCATCCATCTGACCATTCAGACTCCGCATTCAGCCTTAGTCGTGGAGGCTCAAACGTTAGTCGATGTCGTGAAACAGGGTTCGATCCATGTGGATCAAAGCCTCCCCTGGGATCAGGTGACCCAGCAATTACAGGGATCCACGCAGCCCGCGATGTTGGACGTTCAGCAATTTCTCTATAACTCCCCCTATGTCACCATTGATGATGAGACCTATGACTTTGTCCGCGCATGTTTTCCTCCAGGGCGTCCTATTCTCGCGGGCGTCATGGATCTGACCAGTCGGATATTTAAGGAATTTACTTATGAGGGGGGTGTGACGGATGTGTCGACTCCCGTGAAAGACGTGCTAAAGGCCCGGAAGGGTGTGTGCCAGGATTTTGCGCATGTGGAAATCGCTGCCTTGCGTAGTCTGGGCCTGCCTGCACGGTATATTAGTGGGTATCTCTTAACTCATCCTCCGGAGGGGCAGGAGAAACTCGTCGGGGCGGACGCCTCCCATGCATGGCTCTCGACCTGGTGCCCTGATCTGGGATGGGTGGATTTCGATCCGACCAATAATTGTATCCCGTGTGAGGAACACATCACGTTAGCGTGGGGAAGAGATTATGGCGATGTGAGTCCGATCAATGGATTTATGGTCGGTGGGGGGCACCACACGCCAACCGTGTCAGTGGATGTCTCCCCGGTGAGCCTAGCGTCCATAGCGTAATCGTGGCTCTTCGCTTAGCGATTTGTGTTTCGGCTGGAGGATGAACTGTGGCCGAGTTATTCTCTTCTTTGCCATAGCTGATATCCTTTTCCCTCTGATGAAATACCTGTGATCATTAGACATAGGAGAGTGAAAGAACGTCATGTTTAAATTGCCATCCCGATTGTCGCTCATTGGGCCTTCGCAAATTCGTGAAAATATGCGCATTGCTCTGAAGCATCAGGCGATTAACTTGGCCCAAGGTCGGCCTGATTTCCCTACAGATCCTGCGGTGAAGCAAGCCGCAATTGACGCGATTGCCGACGATCATAATCAATATTCGGTGACGTGGGGCTTGGCAGAGTTACGGGAAGCTATTGCCCGACATGTGAAACAGCGCCATGGTCTGACTGTTGACCCAGATACGGAGATTACGATTACCTGTGGGGTGACCGAGGCGATTGTCGCCGCCATGCTGGCTCTAGTTGAGGTGGGTGATGAGGTCATTGTCATCGAACCCGCACATGAAAATTATGTGCCGGCTGTGTATTTTGCAAACGGAACTCCACGGTTTGTCACTCTCCGTCCTCCGGATTACCTCATGCCCCTAGATGAGCTTCAAGCCACCATCAGTCCACGAACACGAGCCATTATCTTGAATACTCCGCATAATCCTTCCGGGCATGTATTCACCAAGGCAGAATTGCTGGCAATCTTGAACCTGGCCGACCGGCATGGTATCTATGTTGTGACGGATGAAATTTACGATCATTTGTACTACGAACCCTATCGTCATCTTGCTCCTGCCACATTGGCCCCAAACTGGACAAGCCTGGTCATTACGGGAGGTCTATCAAAAATTTATGCAGCAACAGGGTGGCGTCTGGGTTATGTACTGGCTTCCCCCGAAGTCACTTCAGCGATTCGCACCGTGCACGATTATCTCACCATCTGCGCTCCGACCCCGTTTCAATATGCTGCTGTCACGGCGTTGGGATTACCCGAGACTTACTATGCGGAGCTTCGTGCGGAATTCTTGCAACGGCGGGATCTGACGGTACAAATGCTCACTGAAAGTGGCTTTGAACCGTATGCTCCACAGGGAGCCTATTACCTGTTGGCTGGCTTTTCGGATTGGAACCATCAGGGAGACTCCGCATCCTTTACGAAACGGTTAATCGCCGAAGCCAAAGTGGCCGTGGTTCCCGGTAGTGCTTTTTACTATCAGGCAACAGAATTAGGGCAGCGTCTGGTGCGGTTTGCCTTTGCCAAAACAGAACAAGTGTTACAGGAAGCCGGGGAGAATCTTCGGAAAGCGTTTCATGCGCGTTGAATGGTAAGTTCTGTAGAATCTTCCCCCTCTCGCCTGAGCGGGCGACCTCGTTTTCTACCCATTTCTCTAACTTGTCACCATAAAGGAGAACCGCAAAAATCCATGACCGTATGGGATGAATTTTCACATCAGATTTCTGAATTGGATACATTGGCGGGCATAGGAGGACTTCTGGGTTGGGATCAGCAAGTGACTATGCCCTCGGGTTCAGCAGAAGGCCGCGCTCAACAGAGCGAGTTGATCGGACGGTTGTACCACGAGGGCCTCACTTCTCCTCGACTTGGTGAACTCATTGAGGCCGTAGGCGCGCTACCCAAATTATCCCTGGAGCAACAAGCCGCGGTTCGGAATATGCGGCGGACCTATAGCCGGGCCACGCGTGTGTCCACAGACTTGGCGAGCCGAATGGCGAAGGCCAGTGCCAGTGGTGTTGCGGCGTGGGGTGAGGCGAAAAAGAACAAAAATTTTCGGGAGTTTGCTGCGAGTCTTCAACTCAATCTTGATCTGGCTCTTGAACGAGCGACGGCCATCGATCCTCACCGACATCCCTATGACGTCCTTCTAGAAGACTATGATCCCGGGACGACGGTCGAAGATTTACGCGGCATGTTTGGCGCGTTACAAAAGGGATTGTCGGTTGTCCGGCAACAGGCGCTAGCCAGGCAAGGCGCAGACGCCTTTGCGGAAACGTTTGAGATCCCACAGCAAATTGCGCTGCACCAAGATGTGATTCGAGCGGTCGGGTATGACACGACACGGGGAGTCTTACAGCAGGCCGAGCATCCCTTTTCTTGTCGAGTAGGGAGTGGGGATGTGCGTATTGCGACGCATGTTCATGAACGAGATTTCCTGAGTGGATTAGCCGCGACGATGCATGAACTGGGGCATGCCCTTTACGAACAGGGGATCCCTCATGGGCCAGGGGGATCGGCCGTGTATGCCGCGACGTCAACCGGTATGCATGAATCGCAATCGCGTCTGTGGGAAAACATGATTGGACGATCACGGGGGTTTTATCGATGGTTACAGCCGGTGTTCGCCAGACATTTTCCTAGGCGGGCCTTTGATCCAGAATTCGTCTTTCAAGCCTCAACACGCGTGACCTCAGGAGGCATTCGGATTTTTGCGGATGAAATTTCTTATAATCTGCATATTATTTTGCGATTTGAATTGGAGATAGCCCTATTCGAAAAAACAATCACGGTTAAGGACGTGCCAGCCGAATGGGCGCGGTTGAGTGAGCAATTCCTTGGTTTGCGACCACGGGATGATGCAGAAGGTGCGTTGCAGGATGCGCATTGGGCTGGAGGGGCCTTTGGATATTTCCCGAGTTATACGTTGGGCAACCTTTACGCCGCGTCGCTTTTTTCAGTCTTACGAGAATGTTTCCCTGATTTCGATCAACGCATCGAACGGGGAGATTTCGCGCCCATTTTAAATTTCTTGCGAGAACGGGTTCACCAGAAGGGTCATCTGTATGAGACGCCGGCCCTTTTGCGAAAGGTCGTGGGCGATCGGGACCATGTGGCCGATTTGTTGAGTTATCTTCGAGAACGATATACCAACGTATAAATGTGGTGGGCTTTGCGTTGTCCCCCCTTGCGCCAAATGGTCCTATCATCCTGATAGGACCTTCTTGTTGCGAAATTGGTGTTTGTCGATGCCGTAGGTCGTGAGTTTGCGGAGGAGAGTTCGTCGACTGATGCCTGCCTGGTTTGCGGTTTCAATTATTCGACCATTGTTCTTGGCTAACACGGCTTCCAAATAATCTTTTTCGAGAGTTGTGAGGCGGGGTTGGAGAAAGTCTGAGAGCGTATGCGTGGGGTCGATCGATAAGGGTTGATCCTTCTCGGTCTGAGGCGAATCCTCGGCGGGTGAGGTTTCGGAATCAAGAATTGAAGATGACGTTCCTGGAATTTCCTGGGTATACAACACATCATTCAGATCCTCAGCCGTTAATTCATGGGTGTGTCCTTTCAAGACGAGGCGTTGGGTGAGATTTTCCAGTTGTCGCACATTTCCCGCCCACGCTTGTTCCACGAGTAAATCCATGAAGGATTGGTCCAATTCTGGAGGGTCCATTTCATAATCTGCACAGACTTGTTTGAGAAAATGACCGAATAAAAATAAAATATCCTCCGGTCGTTCTCGTAAGGGCGGCACCTCTAGGCGAATCACATCCAAGCGGTAAAAAAGATCTTCTCGAAACGTACCCTTTTGAACGGCATCGGCAAGTGAGGCATTGGTGGCGGCGATGACACGCGCATCAATCGGGATTTCCTGGTGAGATCCCACAGGCCGGACCGTTTGTTCTTGTAAAACCCGCAATAGACTGAGTTGCGTCTGAACCGGCATGTCCCCAATTTCATCCAGAAAAATGGTGCCACCATCCGCATACCGAAAAAGACCTTCTTTCTGCTGATGGGCACCGGTAAACGCTCCACGTTCATGCCCAAAGAGTTCTGATTCAATGATCTCTGGACTAATCGTGCTGCAATTCACCGCCACAAATCTACCGGTTCGTTGGGATTGGCGATGAATAGCACGGGCCAATAAGTCCTTGCCGGTTCCGGTTTCTCCCACAATGAGCACCGTGGCGTCTGACGTGGCAGTATTCGCAATGGTTTGGAAGATATCCCACATGGCTTTATTGCGACTAAGGATCCCTTCAAAGCTATTTGACTTCTTTTTACCATCGCGAAAATCAAGTATTTGCGAAGAATAATCATGGTTATCCTGAATAGCAGTCATTGCCTCCCTCAATGTTTCAATGGACTCTTCATAGATCACATCCGTGGCTCCGGCTCTCAAAACTGCTCGCACATAGCTGGCTTCCGCACCTGGTTTTCGAACCAAAATATCCACATCCGAATATTTTTTCAAAATAGCTGGAATTAATTGAAACATGACCGAATCTTCAAGATGTTGACCATCCAGAACAACGAGACGGGTCGTGGGGTCTACTTCAATATTTTCGACAATAGGAGGCACAGACAGCGGTAGGACGCGGATACCTTCACGCTGCAAGATTTCTTGCAGGATGCGAGAACTAAAAATGGCGATTGGAGTAAACTCTGGCATTGAGACAATATTGTCTCATAAAGTAGTAATGAGTCAAGCATGTCTCATTAATTGGGACAGCGGAGGCTCCGTGATATTGAAATATAAAAATTTACAGTAAAAACAATGCGTTAGTGGTGGTACGTCTCTTGCATTTTAAAAGGGAGTAGGTGAAAGGAGCATGTTACAGCAATGCTTACCTTAGAAACAGGAGGTATGGAGGTATTCACGTTTCCTACTTGCCGGTAATCAAGCCAAGACTATTTTCCCTGTTGCGCTTGACCACGAAGGGTTGATCCTACGCAAAGGCTGAGGTTATGTCACACGAAAACTTCATGGAAGTTGCTAGTTGGGTTTTCGTAAAAAAGTGAGTTGCAGAATGTGAAAGAAGGTAAGAGTCTGAGATGCAGTGATTTGCTTTGACTACAAGGTGCTAGAGACAACAGATAAATGTCGTAATTAAAACGCGAATGAAAATTGAAAGCCTCTACTTTGGAAGGAATGCTTTATGCGAAATTCTTTAGGAATTATTGAAGACCGACAACGGCACGAGGTTGCTTCACTCAGGACATCTTCACCGCCACTAGACATTCAACCAGCCAAGCGCCATGAAATGGTGATTGCGGCAAATATTCTTCGGTCCTCGGCCGATTGGTATCGGCCATTTCTTGATGAAAAAGATATGGCGCAACACGACGTGGATGAAACCTGGGGAGAAACCGAGTTTACGCGACGGCAATTTTATATTGGCCGGGCCGAGGGGGCTCCGGTGGGGATTGTCTCGACGCAATCAGTTGGAGACATGGTGTACGTTGGGTATATCTATGTCTATGACCACCAAACTGGTAGAGGATTTGGCCCGCAATTACTCGGGCATGTCCGTGATCGGACCAGGCGGGAGGGGAAACGTGGAATGGTGTTGATTGCGCATCCGTCTGCCACGTGGGCCACCAGTGCTTACGTGAGGTTTGGCTTTGAACGTATTGCGACAACTCGTGAACAAGTGCTAGAGTGGGGCGGTGGTTGGCTAAAGCCCTACTATGAAGAGGGATTCGAGCTGTACCAATATCTGGTCTAACGAACATTTCTTTACAACTCACAACAATTCAGGTTCAATGGTTCCCATTTGATGGATCGTTGTGCCCGTATTTCTTTCCCGGTCAACCCTGCCAGGAAATTCTAGACTAGTTATCTTAATAAATATATATGGAGGTCTCAATGGCTAAAAGAGCATTAACCGCAAAGAAAAAAACTCCTGCTGCAAAAAAGAAAGCCTCAACTGCCAAGAAAGCCTCCACCGCAAAAAAGACACCTTCTGCTCCAAAAAAGAAAGCACCTGTCGCGCTGTTAGGGTACAGCTTAGAAACAATGGAAGCGGCGAAGGAGCACAATATTCCTTTTGTGGCGGTCGTGCCTGAGGGTTTTGATATTGCCCTCAAGGAGGATGGCATTGATGTGGTTACGTGGGACTTTTATATGCGTAATCAGAACTCCGAACGCCTCCACGAAAAATTGGTTGAGCGAGGAGTGAGCCATGCGGTGCCGCTTTATGAAGAAACTGTGGAATGGGCTGGGCAGCTCAATACGTTCCTGCTCAAAGACCCCCGTGCTTTTCAGCGGGCATTGCTTTTTCGCGATAAGGCCATGATGAAACGCAATGCGCAAATGAACGGAATTCGCGTCGGGGTGTTTGAAGAGATTCATTCGAGAGATGAGGCCTTAGCCTTTTTTGAAGACATCAATGAGGCCAGGCTCCGCTTACAGGAGGAGGTGCCAGAACCGGTGCATCTTAAACCGTTATCGGCTGCTGGGAGTGTTGGCCATGTGTTTGTTCGGACCAGACAAGACATTGTCGACCTTCCCGATGATGCCTTTCCGTGTCTGGCGGAGAGCCATTTAGCCGGGCAAGAGTTTTCTGTGGAAGCCTTTATTAATAAGGGAAAAATTGAGTTTATGAATATTACCGAGTACGTGCACTTGGGATATTCGCAAATCGTGCCAGAGACGCCAAAGCTGACGAAGATGCGACCAAAGATTCGGAAGGCCATTGAAAAACTCATGAAAGCGTTCGGAATTGTGAACGGCATGATTCATCCAGAGTATTTTCTGGATCACGAGGGAGAATTGCACTTTGGGGAGGTCGCAGCTCGGGTTCCTGGTGGCCACATCTTCGAACTGATCCAGAAAGCCTATGGGTTTAACCCGTATGCGGCACTGTTGTTATGCTCCGATCCCAATACGTCAAAATCAGTTCTGGACAAATTGTTCCCAAAAGAAAAAGACCATTCCATCTTTGCGGCCAATTTGATGGTATATCCTCGTAAAGCCACCGTCCATCAACTCCAGTTTCCACAAGAACTGGCTGATCATCCCTATATGGACCGGCATACAATGTTCGAACCCGTCACGGCCAAAGTGGCTGAACGTGTGGGATTCGGCAATCATTATGGAACAGTTTTTTTGGCGGGGGAAGATCCAGAAATCCTGCGCGAACTCGTGCAGCGGTATGAGGATGTAGATTTCTATGAGTGAGATTCCCAAGGGCAAGAACCCCTCACCTTCCGATATACCCGCCGTCGCCGGGCCGAAAGAGCAAGCGATGCTTCAGGCCCTTGAGGCGTTGGAACAGGCTGATGCGTTTGCCAAAGGCAAATACCAAACCGAGTTCTATCGGCGTGCGACCGATTTATTCGAGAGCGACGAAGGGATGCAAGCAGTGCGACGCCAGGCCCATCGCTTCGACTCTGCGGGGGTCTTCCATACGGGACCATGGGAGCACCCTGAGCGGTTACTGCCGGGGTTTGTGGCCGGTGGGCTTCGTGCCGAAGGGCAGTACCCGTCACTCGAAATCCTCAGCGAACTTCGTGTAATGGCTATTGCGGCAGGTGAATCGGAACATCCCCTGTTCTCGAAAGAAGAGGCACTGACCTTTCTACGGACGGTCATGGGTCTCAACCTTGATTTATTGTATGGCAATGAGACGGAGGAGTCGCGCCTTCGGCCAAAGGTGTATGCACAAGCCCGACGATTATTGGTGATGATTGAAAAGGAGGCCTCGTCGGAAGGATTGCTGGAACAGGTCATTGATGATATTGATGCGCGAGTGGCCCAGCGACCGATTGATGTGAGCCTCACGTTAAAAATGATCGAGCAAGCTGAAAATATTCCAGCCGGACCAAATCCCAAGCTGGTTGCCCGGCTCGACCGGTATCTCAAGGCCACAGGTGCGCCGACTCCCCTGGCAGAAAAAGCGGGTTCACCGACGAACTATCGGAATCTTCTGGCAAAGGCCACTGCCCATGAGCTTGACAATGAAGCCAAAGTGGTCGGCAAATTATTGACGTTAACCGGCCTCTCAAGTGAATACCACGTGGCCCTCCTCCAGCATATCCTGAAGAATGATGAAACGGATATCCTGGCACAGGCGTTGGATTTGACCGAGGTGGGGCAGGCTCATTTAGCGCAATTTCGAGAACAGGTATTGGAGTTGATGCGCCTGACGATCCATCCTGCCACGAGTTGGATCATCTATGGCTTTCAACAGATGTTGGAACGGATGCTTTTAGCCCGACCCGAAGTGGCTGATGGTCTCACTAAATTGAGCAATCTGGATTTGTGCAGCTCTGCTCAACAAGTGATCAAAAAACCGTTGCCTCGTGGGTCTGGAATTAGTGCCAATGCGGTTATTGTCGGTGGTGCCGTGGCCATGTTAGGGCAGCCGTTAGGCGTAGGGCAGGGGAATAATCCAACGTGTCAGGGCGCTCGGGCTCTGAGTCTGTGGAGTCTTCAAGACCCTGGATATTTGTTGCAACTGTTGACGAGCGCCGTTCGGGACGACACGGTTGAATTTTTATTTGAGGGAATACCGATTTTTTCCGGTATGATTGGGGGTGGAGTCGCCGAAGGGAAATTCGATTTAAAGCTTGATCCCGTCTCACGCATTCTGGTGCCGCATCTCGATCGTGTCTATGATGAAATGATGCGGCGCGCCGCATTGCGAGGTGAAGATCCGCACAAATGGGTGAACCCGGCGTTGTACGGACGGTGGGTGCCGAACAGCCTGATTTCTCCCTTTAATCTCATTAACCAGTCGGTTGTCGGGTACGAAGATTTTTTACGGTTATTCTATGCCACGCATCACCCGTCCTATGACGAAGGGCATGATTTAGTGTATCCCAATCCTGTGGGACTTCTCATTACCAACGTACATGGGCGATTCTTGGGGTATCATGCCGTGTCGATTCAGCGGGTCGCCGAAGATGAGGAAGGAAAAGTTCGCGTATATTTTTTCAATCCGAATAACGAAGGCCGTCAAAATTGGGGGAAAGGGGTTGAGCCCAGTGTAGTCGGACATGGAGAGGTCCCCGGAGAATCGTCCTTGCCATTCGATCATTTTGCGGCGCATCTCTATGCCTTTCATTATAATCAGATGGAGGTCGGTTCCCCAGACGCTGTTCCGAAAGAAACTGTGACGGAGGTGACCGCCCATGCCAAGGAAGGCTGGGGAGAGGCGTTTACCTGGTTGTAAAGCATCGGCAGTGAAAAAGATAAGGAGTGAGTATGTCTTTTTTGAAAATTCGACAGTCAACACTGACCGGGGAACGGAACGCGTATGTGAGCACACCAGCCATCTCCTATGTCCAGGAAATCATTCCTGATTAAGACGTCATTTGGCAGGTGGGTGTAAAACCTTCTCGATCTCTCATCTATTTGCATCATAGGCTTGATCCCATTATTTCCTTAGACCGACCCGAGGAGATCATGAGACAGGTCAAAGCCAACATTTCTGACAATCAAACTGCAGAGCCAAAATTGCCGAAAAAGTCTAAGTAACCTATCCACTTCGCAACTGCCCGGGTTTGTCCCATTACTGAACCACCCCATTTCTTAGAACGTGAAAAAGGCCGGAGTCCCCTCTTATGGCTCATGGTAACTGGTGCCCTTGCTGGCGGGACTCTTGGTGCCATCTCTCCAGAAGCAGCTCAGCATGTGGAAATTCTCGGAGAGCTATGGATCCGAATGTTGCGGATGCTCGTCGTGCCATTGATCGTTGCCTCGATAATCCAGGGAGTGGGTTCTCTCGGTGATATTCGACAATTAGGAAGGTTGGGAGGAGCCACGATTGTCTACTATTTAACCACGTCGGGCATGGCGATTGTTCTAGGCATGATTTTAGTGAACCTGATTCAACCGGGAATAGGGGCTGATATTACGGCAGCCGTTGCCCCCTCAGGGGTTGAAGCTGCTGTAAATACTGGCTGGGCCGATGTGGTCAGGGGATTTTTTTCCACAAATTTATTTGCTTCTGCTGCTCAGGGGGAATTGCTCCCATTGGTGATTTTCTCGTTGGCGTTTGGTGCCGTTCTCACGACAGTCGGGGAAAATGGACGACTCGTCATCAATATGTTCGAAGGTGTGTTTGGAGCCATTATGAAGTTGGTTCACCTTGTCATGTGGATCGGCCCTATTGGTGTTTTTGGGTTGGTGGCAGGGCGTTTGGGGAACGCTGGCGGGAGTGAGGGTATTGTGGCCATTTTGGTGGGTTTGGGGCTCTTTACTGTCACGGTTCTTGTGGGCTTAGCGATCCACGCCGGCATTAGTCTAGGGCTTATTCTGCATTTGGCCGGACGGCGCTCTCCCTTAGTATATGCGCGCGTGCTTGGAACTGCCCTCACCAGTGCGTTTGCCACAGCCAGTTCTTCGGCGACGTTGCCTTTGACCATGGAAGGGGTGGAACGTGCAGGCGTGAGCAGTCGTTCGAGCCGGTTCGTGCTTCCGGTGGGGGCGACGGTCAATATGGACGGATCGGCTTTGTATGAAGCTGTGGCCGCGGTGTTTATTGCTCAAGCCTGGGGTATTGAGTTGAGTCTCGGTGCCCTCATTACGTTATTTGTGGTGGCAACGGTCTCTGCCATCGGGGCCGCAGGGATACCCGAAGCCGGCCTTGTCACGATGGTTGTTGTCTTACAAGCGGTTGGCCTGCCGCTGGAGGGTTTAGGTCTTCTTCTTGCGATTGATTGGTTCATTGACCGGTTTCGAACGGCAGTGAACGTGTGGGGTGATGCGGTCGGTGCAGCGGTTGTTGATCGATATGTGAGGCCCTAATCGGACATCTTCGCCAAAAAGCCCTTTCCATTCCACCTCAACTTATGGCATTTTGCATCGGCAGAACATAGAGGATTTTTTACATTATTTAGGTGAATCACGCATGGAATCAAAATTGACATACCAGAAAATTGCTTCGCATGAAGCCAAAAAGGGAACCTTCGATCGGTGTGTCCTGCTGTACTCTGGAGGCCTGGATACTTCCATTATGCTCAAGTGGATTCAAGAAACCTATGCCTGTTCCATCGTCGCGCTCACGGTTGATGTGGGTCAGCTACATGAAGATCTTGAAGCCGTGAAAGCCAAAGCCATTAAACTTGGCGCGGTGGAAGCGGTAGTCTTTGACGCTAAAGAAGAGTTTGCGGAAAATATTCTCGCTCGAGCGATTAAGGCCAATGCCGATTACCAAGGTGGGTATCCGCTGTCGACGCCGCTTGCGCGTGTTACCCTTTCTGAGATTGCGGTTCGCGTGGCCAAAGAACGTGGGATTAAGGTGATTGCCCACGGGTCAACCGGAAAAGGGAACGATCAGGTTCGTTTTGAAAATTACATCACGACCTTGGATGCCAACATGCAAGTCATCGCGCCAGTTCGGGAATGGAGCATGGGGCGTGATGAACTGATTGATTATGCGAAGCAACACGATATTCCGATCAAACAAAATAAAGACTATTTGTATTCACATGATGATAATATGTGGGGTTCGACCAATGAGGGGGGAGATATTGAAGACCCGGCCTGCATTCCCAATTTAGCCAAATTCCTACAGGTCTGTGTGACGCCGGAACAGGCACCTGATCAACCGGACATTATCACGGTGGGTTTTCACAAAGGGATTCCGTGTTCCATTGATGGAGAAAGCTTGTCCTTAGTCGAAGTCATTGAAAAGGCCAATAGTGCAGGGGCTCGGCATGGAGTGGGCATTGTGCATTTAACGGAGGACCGTTTGGTCGGGTTAAAAGTTCGAGGAGTGTATGAAGCCCCAGGAGCGGAAATTTTGATCAAAGCGCATTTTAACCTGGAAAAATTGGTGAACACCCGCGATCTCAACGAACTGAAAAAAACCCTTGACGAAAAGTGGGCCTACCTGTGTTACGGCGCAAAGTGGTTCGATCCATCCATGGACGCGATTCATGCCTTTCAGGACTCGGCCAATCACCGGGTGAATGGAACAGTCAAAGTGAAGCTGTTTAAGGGAAAGGCCGATGTGGTGGCGCTGGAATCCCCGTATTCCTTATTCGATGCTAATCTGGCCACGTTCAATAAAGATGCAAGTTTCAACCAGAACGCCTCGGCCGGGTTCATTGAGATCTACAATCTGGCCCAGAAAACCTACCGACGTTTATCCTCATAAACGTAGGATCCTGACCACAGATCCTGCCTCCAAGAAGTCAAAAGGTTTATTTTATGTGACATATTGGGGGCGGTCATAGACCCTATGATGTCTAACCAGCATTTAAAATTGCACCGCCTCTTTTAACGGGGAGTCCTGGATGCTCTTAATGCTTCGCAGCTTTCTGCGTGTTGAGTTTGTTGGATTCAAGGACAGCATTCAATTCTCCACCTATTAAGAGCGCTAATCCGCTGAGGTAGAGCCAGATCATCAGGACAATCACTCCGGTAATTGATCCATAGACCACATCATAGTTCATGAGCCTCTCAACATAGAATTTGAATGCCAGGGACACGACGATCCAGAGGAATACTGCCAGGAACGAACCCGGTGCAATCCACTGCCATTTATAATGGATGTTGGGAGCCCAATAATAGATAAGACTGGTGGCAATGAGCATAAAGAAGAAGGTGATGGGCCATTGCAGAATTGTCCACCAAAAGGTAAACAACCAACTCAATCCCACAGTTTCTGCGATCCATAGGCTGAGAGATTCCCCTAAGAGAATCAGCGTCATGGACACGATCACAAATGCTGCTGCTCCGGTTGCGAGTAAAACCGCAGTGACGGCAGCCTTCCATAGGCTTCTGGCCTCTTTCACATTGTAGACAGTATTGAGAGTCTCCATGATGGCCATCATCCCCCAGGATGCCGCCACTAAGGCACCGAGAAGACTTAATGAAAATATTCCACTCCCGGTTTCCTGAGTGATGTGCCGAAGATAATCTTCGACTAAAAACAAGGATTCTTGGGGCAATACCTTGTGGAAATACTCCATTAAACGAGGCAAGATTGGTTGAATGGGCAATAGGCCCACCACGCCGGTCAGGCCTAATAAAGCTGGGAAGAGGGCAAGAAGAAAAAAATATCCTAATTGCGCGGCACGACCAAAAATGTCGTGCTGTCGTGATAACCTCACAACCCGTTTCCCTATCTCCCACCAGGTGTGGGATCTTGATTGACCCTTACCTGATGAGGCAGGCTTCATTGATTTCTCCGATATCCCTGAGGGATTTTGAACCGTATTTTTCATGTCCATTGACTACGGATTTGCCGTATCTCAGTGGAAAATAATGGGACAAGCCCCGGAAAGGTTACAGTAGAAAAGCTACGATGAAACTTATGAAATAAACGGGAGCCTCTATCAAAGTCTTTTCTGCGTGCGATGGTGTAAAGAGTATCCTCGCTTTAAACATCGCCTGACAACTCGACCTTTACATGTTTGGCCCCTCGGAATGTGAGCCAGTTCTGTTCAGCCCCATACGATACGCTCTAATATTTTTATCAGTCTCAGCTTTTACCGCTATGGCCCTCACCACTTGGGGAGATGGAAAAGACATGGCATTCCAAGGGATCGAGACGGACGGATAATCCATGATACCTGAGATCCTCTTGTCTGTGTTCAAACCTTTGACTAGTAAGTAGGTCAACAAAGGCATAGTCTGTGCCATGGAATGTTTCATTAACTGTTTCTCCTTTAACCTCAATCACACCTTGTGCTCCCAACGCACTCAAGTTCAGGATAATGAGCCGCCAATCTTGAGTCGTTTTCCATTCATAGGCAATGACAGAATTAAAAGACTCATCGCCAGCAGACGTGATAGTGAGTAGTGTCCATTGTCCAAGGTGAAAGACGTCTTCATTGGTGATTGTCAGAATTCGGTCATAAAACGAAACAATCATTTCATCTGGAGATTCGTCTTGGACTCGCCCGAGTTGAACCGGGATTCGTAACCGTGTCCCGGTTAATTGGCCCTGGTGGTACAAACGCATACCAGGCACGGTGGCCATAAGGACAATGACTGTCGGTAGGCGGCTTTTTTTAAATATGACGGCACTTCTCTCCTCATCGTGATTCTCTAAAAATCGAACAAGTTTATTTTGGAAGGACACATCTACGTGAAGATGTCGAGCAATCTCTTGAGGGGGGGCACACCGAAGTCGATCATAAAGTGTTTTATCATAGGTGAAGTGAAAGCCCAGTTGCTGAAGCTCCCATTCCCGGTTCCCGTATACCTCGGCAATCCACAACCAATCAGGAAGACCGACGGTAGCTTCTGTCCAAAATTCAAGAGAAGGGAGAGGCAAACTCTGTAGGTGCTTCCCCCAGGTTTGTCTAAAGACCTGGTTGAGTACCAATATCGCCATGTCGCATCGAAACCCGTCACAATATTGGGCAATGTCATGCAGTTCGCGAAGCAGGGCAGTACGTGTATTAAGATTGAAATAGTGTAATTGCGCCGTATCTGTCCAGGCAGGAAAATGGGGATCCTTCCCATGCGCTATAAAACGTAAGCCTTGAAGAGTTTCAACGGGGAAAAAGGCTGTTGAAAAATCAATTGCATCTTGGAAAGTCCCCTGAACATAGTACTCAGGATGTTGAGTGACCCACTCATGGTCCAATGCGGTGTGATTGGGCACAAAGTCCAAAACCAATTTCATCCCTCGCGCATGAAGTCTTCCCAACACGTCGCCAAGTTCCTCCCACGACGCAATTTCAGGAGCAGGTCGATACGCTCGCACAGCAAATGGGGAACCCCCAACATCAGATTCCTGCCAGCCAGGAAGCGCTAGATCATATTCCCTTCGTAAATCTGGGTGATTCCTGGCAATTTGCTGGCTGCGAGCACTTCGTTCCCATAGACCCATCAACCAAATACTATCAAACCCTTTGGCCTGAAGATCATCCCATTCCGTATTCGGGACGTCTCCAAGTCTGATCCTTCTCTTGGCTTTCCGTGAGAGTGTGTTCAGCCAGACCCAGGTATTGATTTCATACAGATGCGGGTGAGGCCGTAAAATAGCGGATGACAGTGGCATGAAGTTAATTCAATCTGTTCAATTGAGGATTCTTGAGTGCTTTCACTCTGTGAGAAAGTCGATGACGACAGGCATTATGCCTTCAATGAGGAAAGGAATTGGAGTCACATACTTCAACACTGGAAATCGGAGGTGAATCGAAAAACACTGTCATCTTTACGATAGGATTGGTGCGTAAATACATTCTTATTATTGGATCACGTTAAACGCTGGCCACCAACCCCCTATACCCTTAAAAATCAACTCGATAGCAAATGACCCGGTAAAGAGAGCCGTTACTCTTCCTGCAATGCCTAGGTAGCGCTGCAGGTAAACCTCGTTATGGCTCAGGACGTGATCATGAATAAATTTGAAAAGAAGAATAGCCAAAATGGCAACTGAAAGCGCGAGCCCAATACACAAAGTTGCAAAAAGCGGATCAAGGCGACTTCCAGCCAAGACACTGGCGCTTATGGTGCCTGGCCCCACGATTAAAGGCATGGCGATCGCTCCAGAAATTTGCGAGGAGTCTGCTCGGAGGGCTTCCAACGGCGGGCCCATTCCCAGGATGAGTCGAATGCCGATAATGAGAAAGGTAATTCCTCCGAATATTTGAAAAGAGGCAAATCGAACCTGAAAAATCTGTTCAAAGAGGACCTCCCCTGCCAAGGCAAAACTAACGAAGGCAATGAAGCTCATGAAAGACGCCCAAAGAATTAGATGTGAAAAACGAAAAAAATCAAATGCCTTTATCACCTCAAGTAAGTAGATACTCATGGTAAAGGGGTTGAGCAATACCAGGAACAGAAGGAACGTTTTCGTGAAAATTTCCATAGATTGATTTATTGATTGACGGTTAAGAAAAAGGCATTCAAACCTTCGGAGGTGTTTTCCCCTTCAACCGACCAAGCATCTGCACCGTGCTCAGAGCACCAGATGAGCCATCGGTGGCTAGAAGAATTTTGGCGGGGGATTTTCCCATCGTCATCCTACTGAGTTTCTCCCGAACCACCAGGACCGAACATGTCGCTTCCCTCATCACCCAATCACTGGTACTCCCTAAGAGAAATCGTTTAACATTGGAAAGACCCCGAGTGCCCACCACAAGCAAGTCAATCTGATAGTCCTTCACCGCCTGTAAAATTTCCGCACCAGGTAGCCCTTCTGCCACGATGGGTTTAATGTTCAAAGAGGTTTCTTTGAGCATGTCCATTTTTGGTTGCTCAAGAAAAATCCTGGCCTCAGTTACCAATTGTCCCCTTGCCTGGGCAATGACGCTATCCTAACCGAAAGGCCCATCCAACGGAATTAGAGGAAGCGCATTTTTCAATTCAATGACATGTATTAAATAAATTTCTGATTTTTTTGGCCAATCCACCGACATCACAAATCGAATGGCCTCTCGCGCATGAGGTGAAGGATCGACTGCCACCAAAATTTTCATTCTGATCTCCCTTCTGAAGAAGCCTTAAATTTTTCCCAAGGTTCTTAATGCGTTGTCATTGATAGTCGCTCAAACAAACTCACCAGGTCCGGGAGTCGGTTCCCTATGAATTCCCCGCCTGTGTGTTCCGAGCTATTTCAACGCACCCGCAACTATTGTTGGATATGGGATTGGGACTGAGTGGAAAATTGAATGCTGTCTTTGAATCTGCAAAACTGAACAAATATAAGTCACAGCTGTCCTAAAAATCTCAATGCTCACCACACAATAGTGAACTACTTTCAGAACGTCGGGTTCTGTTGAAAGTTTGCCTGCACGACATCGGCGTGGTATTCAGTTTCCAGCCGATGGGCCAGCGCATCCATCGCCTTAGGTTCGCCATGTACTAACACGACACGCGGCCGTTTTTCGAAGTGATTATACCAATCCATTAAGCCTTGTTGATCGGCATGTGCAGATAAGCCTCCAATAGTATGCACCTGGGCCTTAACCTGTATGGTCTCGCCCCACAACCGAATATGTTTGGCACCATCGACCAGAGCACGGCCCAGGGTACCTCTAGCCTGGAAACCGACGATCATCACGTGAGCCTGTTTGCGCCAGATATTGTGCTTGAGGTGATGCTTGATGCGGCCACCCGTACACATACCACTGCCCGCAATAATAATGGCACCAGATTCGCGTCGGTTGATTTTCATCGAATCTTGGCTGTGCTGAGACAGATGCAGATTCGGCAAGTCGAAGGGGTCTCCGCTTTGTTCAACGATGGGTTTGGCTTCGACATCATAGATCCTCGCATGCTTGTCATAGATTTTGGTGGCCTCGATGCCCATGGGGCTGTCCAGAAACACCTCCCAATCCCCAACCCCCATTCATCAAAGTAACGCTTGAACCTGTACAAGAGTTCTTGGGTACGTCCGACAGTAAAAGCGGGAATCAAAATATTGCCTTTTTCGTTACGGGCACTTGAAATGATCTCACCCATCTCCTGCCAGGTTTTGTCCCAGGCCCGGTGCTGACGGTCGACATAGGTGCTCTCCATGATTACCAGGTCTGCGTGCGTCACGACTTCAGGGTCACGTAGGATAGGCGATCCTTGATGGCCCAGGTCACCGCTGAAAACAACTTTACGGGAGTGATTCCCTTCATGCAGTTCCAACTCTGCGATGGCGGAACCCAGGATATGGCCCGCGTCTCGTAACGTCAGTTTTACGCCGGGTAAAATTTCCTCGGTCTTTCCATATTCGAGAGACCGGAAGTGTTGGTGAGCCTTCTGCGATTCCCCACGGGTATACAAGGGTTCAATTAACTTCAAGCCCTTGCGCTCGCGTTTTTTGTTTTCCCATTGCACCTCTCTTTCATTCAAATAGCCGGCGTCTTCCAGCATGATCGCACATAAATCTACCGTGGCATTATGCGTATAGACTTGTCCTTTATAGCCCTGCTTGATTAACAAAGGTAGGCGCCCGGAGTGGTCAAGATGGGCATGGGTGAGCACCACGGCATCAAGACTTTTAGGATCAAAGAGGAACGGATCAAGGTTATGTCGCTCATTTTTTTGACTGCCCTGAATCAACCCACATTCAACCAGCACCCGATATTGACCGACGTGAAGTAAATAACACGAACCGGTCACTTCTCGTGTCGCCCCCAAAAATTCAATCTGCATTAAGTTGTCTACCTTGTTGACGGAGGTTGGGTGAGAATGTACGTATGGAGATTTTTGAGAATTTTCTTGATCCGAGCATCGAGTTCGAACTCCCTTAAGAATCCCCGATAAGACTCAGCCGTAATGGCAAACCCGTTGTGGACTTTCACGTCTTCTTGGGTCCCGATGCCGTACATTTCTCCCATCGAGGCGTTTATCCCTCACAACAAGGGAATATCTGGCCTCCCAATTTCCTCGAACCAGCGAATGCAGGTGCTCTGTTGGCTGGCTGGTGCCATTTTGTCCTTTGGGGTGCAATACTGATTTTCTGGTTTGGATTAATTGACCGTGCTGTTCGACTCGGCTATTTGGTCGTCCGCCTTTTTTTTGGGGAGAGACGATTTTCCTCCGTCTTCGGGGTTAAAACCGTTGATTCTTCTGGTGCTTCCTTAAGAGGATCGGGGGATTGGGGCTCCTCAGTGAGACTCTTAGATTTTAGGATTTGGCGCTCAGCCTCGAGCCAGTCATCCAGATCTTTCCCATGGGGATGGCCACCGGCTTCATATAATTCAAAGGCACGTTTGGCAATATAGGAACGGAGTGCCATTTTGATAGCCGACTCAACCTGATCAAGATTAATGGACTCACCATTTCCTTGTACTCCTCCGATTACCTGCTCTACCCCGAAATGCCAGACTTCGGAAATCAAGGAGCTAACAGACGTTCCGGCCAACACGATAACTTTCCCCTTATAGTTTTGGGCTCGTAGTTCCCTACATACCTTCAGGCCGTTTGGCTCAGACACATACATATCCAGCACGATCACCAAAGGATTCTTCTCCTTCACCAAGGGCAACATATCCTGTCTATGTGGGGGTATGCAGAGCATATAGCCTTTCCCCTCAAGGAAAGAGCAAATTTTAGTGCGGAACTCTTCTTTAGAAGTGACAACCATAATCATAATCAGAGTCCTCTCCCCTTGGGGTTTCCTGTTAGAACTTTTTCCTTCAATGTTGCTAAAGACAAGTTATATGCCAATACTTTCTTCCCATGGAAATACTAAATACTCGCCGGAATCAAGCGAACAAAATCAACAATGCCCTGATTCCTTAAAAGGTAGATCCTCAACTGGGTTATTTTGCTACAGCTTTTCTAAAAAGCCTGTTGCCTTTTTACCCATTTGTCCATTTTCCTTTCTCCACAATTAGGAAAGAAGGCACAGCATTGAGGGGCATGGAAACCTGGTTTATTCATTAATAATGTTTTGGAAAAGATCCTCATGACCCACGAAAGCCCCAGAAGGCAAAACGGGTCTCTATCATCCCGGCAGGGATCGGGGATAGGATTCTGGATACAATCTTGCTATTCCTAATGAACGACTTAGGAATTAAACTTTCGCAGGTTGTCCCCCAAGAGTAGCCATGGTACCCACACAAAAAATCATAATGCAGCTGGTACTTCCCTACTAAATTTATGTGGAGGAAAGCTTGCGGACCTATTAGAGGATGTACATCTTTAGGACAGCCGCTATCTTAATATTGTATTGAGTTCCATGACGGTGAGCAATTGAAAGTTCGCCTTTAAGTGATAATCAAGAGAAGTCGTTCATGAAAAACCATCGAGACGAACCGAACACTTCTTCCTATTTTTTCTGTCGCTCCATGCCTCCAGGTCTGGAGGGGTTAAACGAGTTGGCCTTGGATCTTCGATGGACATGGAGCCACTTCAGTGATCGACTGTGGGAACAGCTGGATCCTGAAGCGTGGGAGCGCACTGGGAATCCGTATTTCATCCTGCAAAGCGTTTCGCAGGCCCGGCTGGAAGAGGCCGCTCAGGATCCAACATTACAAAATGACTTGAGCCTGTGGGTTGAACAGCGCAATCGATATCTGAACGATCAGGGATGGTTTGGACAGGCCTATCCTACTTCAGATCTCCAGAGAGTGGCGTATTTCAGCATGGAATTTGGTCTGAGCGAAACTCTTCCTATTTATTCGGGAGGGTTGGGAATATTAGCTGGAGATCACTTGAAAGCCGCCAGCGATCTCGGAGTACCGATCGTAGGGGTTGGGCTCTTGTATCAGCAGGGGTATTTCCGCCAGATTCTGAGTCCCGAGGCCTGGCAGCTTGAAGTGTTTCCCTATAATGATCCCATGAGTTTGCCTGTAATGCCGGTTCAGGACCCAGGGGGTGGATGGTTGCGGATCAAATTGGATCTCCCGGGACGGACGCTGTTGGTGAGACTGTGGCAAGCCCAGGTAGGCAAAGTCACTCTATATCTTTTGGACAGTAATGATCCTCTTAATACCCCCAAAGATCGAGGGATCACAGCCAACCTCTATCCGGCCGGACAAGAACAGCGATTGTTACAGGAAATCGTGTTAGGAATTGGGGGCTGGCGCGCCCTTGAAGTATGTACTCCTCAGATTGACGTCTGCCATCTGAACGAAGGACACGCCGCGTTTGCCATTTTGGCACGCGTAAGAAGTTTGATGGCCAACACGAATCAGTCCTTTGCTGTGGCACTGGCAGCCACACGCGCAGGGAATGCGTTTACCACGCATACGCCCGTGGAAGCCGCTTTTGATCAACTTTTGGCTTTAGGTCGTCGAGATGCCAGTGATGCAAATGAACCCTTCAATATGGCCTACCTCGCAATCAGAGGGTGTGGCCGTGTCAATGGAGTGAGTCAATTACACGATAAAGTCAGCCGGAACATTTTTCAACCGCTCTTTCCGCGTTGGCCTGAAGTCGATATCCCCGTCGGTCATATCACCAACGGTATTCATGTGCCTTCCTGGGATTCTCAAGCTGCTGATTTCTTGTGGACGAATGCGTGCGGAAAGGAACGGTGGGTGGGGACGCTGAAGGACTTATGCCCGCTGATCACCCAACTTAGTGATGAAACCTTATGGACGTTTCGCGTCTCTCAACGTGTGGCATTGATAGACTATGTGCGGCGCCGGTTGGTGCGTCAACGTCAAGAACATGGAGCTTCTGAAGACTTGATTGAAGGAGCCCGGCATGCGTTCGATCCCAATGCGCTCACATTAGGGTTTGCCAGACGATTTACGGCCTACAAGCGGCCCACGCTGTTGCTGACGGACCGAGACCGGCTCATTCGGTTGCTAAGCGATCCGCAACATCCCGTTCAATTAATCATGGCGGGGAAAGCCCATCCCCATGATGAAGAGGGGAAACGGCTCGTTCAGACTCTGGCGAAATTTTCTTCAGAGCCCGGGCTGTGAAATCGGGTGGTGTTTTTAGAAGATTACGAAATGACCTTGGCTCAAGAATTAGTCGCGGGTATCGACGTGTGGTTGAATACCCCTCGTCGGCCGTTAGAAGCCTCAGGAACCAGCGGAATAAAGGTCTTAGTCAATGGCGGGCTCAATCTCTCGGAACTCGATGGGTGGTGGGCGGAGGCCTATACTCCGGACGTTGGGTGGGCACTTGGGGAAAATGGCCCCAATCTTGATGGTCTGACAGATGCGGAAGAGGCGGCTCAACTCTATGACCTTTTAGAATATCAGATCATTCCGGAATTTTATGCGCGAGATCATGAGGCCATTCCCCGTCGATGGATCGAGCGTGTTCGAACGAGCATGTCTCAGCTCACCCCTCACTATAGTAGTAACCGGATGGTGCGAGAGTATGTGGAGAAGGCATATTTGCCAGCTTCTCATGCTTATCATTTAAGAGTAGCCGATGGGGTCAAGTTGGCTCTAGACATTCATCAATGGCAGCAGTCTATCCAAGCTCATTGGACCACCCTACGTTTTGGCGACATACAAGTCACTAAAATTGAAGAAGATTGGTTCTTTGAAATTAAGGTGTATTGTGGGTCTTTGGATCCTGGGATGGTCAGGGTAGAACTCTATGCGGACCACTACCTCGACTACCCTTCCAGCTGCACCTTATTAGATTTGAATGGGCCAGTTTCGGGCCTCGTGAATGCGTACCTTTATGGCGGGAACGCCCCAGCCAGTCGCCCGGCAGACCATTACACCCCTCGCATTGTTCCGGCCCACCCACATGCGGCGGTGCCTTTGGAATGTCCCGAGATCCTCTGGATGCGGTAAATCCCCATAAGGGGTCGAGCACCCCCATGTCTTTCCGTAGCAAGCCTAGACAGTATTTATGAATCTTGGTGCGGATCCATTGCCGTAACTTTTTGTGAAGGGCTTGGGGTGCTCGTTATTTCTTTTCACTATTGATGGTGAGACGTCATTGGGTAACATGCATGGAGATTTTTAGCAGTCAGGCTGGAAAGCCATTTCATCGTAAGATTGGAAAATTTTTTTCGGCTTAAAAGGCCAGAAAGAGGGTTTTTCTTCTCAATTAGAGAAAAAGGAGCTTAACCATGAACGTATTACTGGCCGTGGATCCATCACAGAATTCTTCGTCGGTTACTAAGTTTGTTGAAGCCCTTCGGCTCCCGGCTCGCTCTAAATTGTATCTGCTTTATGTGGAAGAACCTTATGAAAAGCTGCCAGGCCCAGATCATTTTCCTCGGGTGTTGGGGCAGGTGAGAGAACAACTTTCCCAAATTCGCCAGAAGATAATGGAAAATGCCCATCAGCTAGTGGATCGTCTGGCGGCCTCGTTTTGCTCGCAAGATATGGAGATCCATTCCCTTGTTGTGGAAGGGATCCCTGGCGCCCAAATTCTCACGGCCATTGAGCAATATCAAATTGACCTTGTCGCGTTGGGAACCAAAGGACTGTCAGGGATGAAACGTTTTCTTTTGGGTAGCGTGAGTGAGTGGGTGCTCTACGATGCTTCTTGCTCCGTGTTAGTCGTACGCGAGCGGCCACAAGAGGCCGCCGCAAATAACTCTGGTGGTCTGCGCGTTCTCCTCGCTATAGATGGCTCTTCAGATTCCTGGGAATCCGTAGCTTTGCTCAAGACCCTCAAGCTTCCAAGGTCCTCCCGCCTCACCATCATTCATGTCGTGGAACAGCCTGCGGTTCTGATCACCTTGGCTTGGATCTCGGGTCATATGGATGCAACAAAATTTGCCGAAGATTGTAAGCAGACTGGTCGGGAAGCGGGAGCCCAACTTCTTGAGAAAACTCAACGTGATCTGGTGGAGGAAGAGCTGGAAGTCCACACCAAGCTGCTCGAAGGCCACGCGGCTGATGAAATTCTCAAAGCTGCTCAAGGCGTTCAAGCAGATCTCATCGTTGTAGGATCAAGGGGAATGTCGGAACTTAGACGAGTCATGATGTTGGGAGGAGTGGCACACAAGGTCGTTCGGCATGCAGAGTGTTCTGTGCTGGTTGTGCGAAAACGGGGCCAAAAGGCCAAAGCTGGATAACCCTCCTGATGCTCAATAATCTCCATAAGATACTTTCTACCGTATTAGTGATGGTGAATTGACGAGGAGTAAATCTTATCTCTATGCCCATCAAGTTGGGCGGCAGATACCAGTCCTAGAAAGACTAAAAAATGGCCTAACAGGTGTTGAGCGTTGCATCTGGTCTCATCCATTTCCAATCGGTTGGAAAACCTGAATGCTGAAAGAGGGTGTATCTAGCAAGATCACTGTGGTTGTAGTGAAGATTCAAATTCTGGCAGTTGTGGGCGCATGTGTGGAGGCCAGACAGTTGCATGCCTGGGGGCTGATACCCTGGTGACTATTTAATGCCAACCCATGATTTTTTCTGTATCTGCTCGTCATTCTCCTGACGGCACGGGTTTTCGCAGAGCTGGCGACGCGCTTGCACGCACCTTCAGTAATTGGCGAGCTGTTCGCTGGGGTGGTACTGGGACCTAGCCTGCTGGGCTGGATCGAACCGGTGGAGGCCATTAAGCTGACGGCGGAAATCGGTATTATCTTGCTGCTGTTCGAGGTCGGTTTAGAGACTGACGTCAAACGCTTAGTATGCACCGGGTTGAAATCCTTCGTGGGGGCCATAGTGGGATTTGTGTTGCCGCTGGTATTGGGATTCGCGCTGGGCTTCTGGGTATTCGGCCTGTCGCTGCTGGTGGCGCTGTTCATCGGCGGCATCCTTACTGCTATAGTAATTTAACCTTTAACTAAGACAAAAGTCTTGCTATCCTAGGAGGTA
>JBBDSY010000086.1:0-23518 GCA_040904705.1 Nitrospirales bacterium
CAGAGTGACAGGAGACGTGCGCCCACTTGACCGGAGCCTTCTAATGGGTGACCCTGAATCTGGATTCGCTCCAATTGACGTGTCAGGCCGGATGGAGTGAGCCATTGGAATTCAGTGGGTCGGCAGTTTGGTGTCTTTGGGACCGTGCGACGTCACATCTTCGACATACCGATAGCCTTTCGAGTGCATGCACCCGCTCAAATTAATCCCGCCCGCCATCGTGTCTTTCTGGTGTTCCACCCCCGCCAGCACCTCGGTCTTGCATAAATCCCAATCCCGTCGAGCCTGTGGCTCGGTATTGGTCGGATGCACCCATCTTCCTTCGCTGCACGCCGAGAGCGTCAGCAACAGGAGTAACCAACCTCTGATGTTCACGATTCGTCTCATCCAAATGCCCTCTTCTTTTTTTGTTGAGGGTTTTTTCATCCTGCTCTCACGCCGGCATCCACCCGCCAACGCGACGTGAAAACGACACAGCTCCATTGGCGCGAGCCCGGCTTCTCGACTCTCCTCCAAGCCGGTCCTCCCTGGGAAGATCAGAACCTCAACCCCACCGTGCCCTGCACGGTAAAGGGCTCGCCGAAGAAAAATTGGTTGGACCCGTTGTAGGAAGTGGCCACGTACCGCTGATCCAGAAGATTCCGGATGTTGAGCGCCACATTGAATGCCTTCGCTCCCAACCAGTTTCCCGGCTCCAAGGCACGATTGTAAAACAACGCCGCATCGGCCCTGACATACCCGGGCATAGTCGGTAACGTTTCGAAAATTGTGGCATTGCGATTGGTGTAGGCAAAGACACCGCCGCCAAACCCGAATCCTTTCAGGACGCCTTCCTGAAAATGATACGTGGACCACAGCGTGAATTTATTGTACGGCACATTGGCCAGGCGCTTATGCTCTAATGTCGGATCGTTATCTTTTGTCACTTCGGCATCGGTGTAGGCATAGCCCGCGATCACATTCCAACCGGGAACGAGTTGCGCCGTGATGTCCACCTCGACGCCCTGACTCCGTTGCTCGCCCGTTTGCACGGAGAATCCTGCCGCAGCCAACCCGGGATCCGGATTTGGCGTGAGCAGATTTTCCCGCGTCAAATGAAACCAGGCCACGGTGGCCGAGATACGATTGTCGAGCAAGAACGCCTTCATGCCGACTTCATATTGTGTGGAACGCTCAGGCTTGAACAAATCCCCATCGGGATTTACCGACGAGGGGGAGTTTGGCTGAAATCCTTTGGTCCATGAGGTATAGAGCGACAATGGCTCGATCGGTTGATACACCAATCCCAACCGAGGACTGAACTCGTGGTCGTTTGAGGAGGAATTCTCTGAAGCCGAGTCCCGAGTCGATTCCCGGGTCTGGCGCACATAGTCAAACCGTATGCCCCCCAAAAATTTCAAATTCGGAAGAAGCGTCACTTGATCTTGCATGTAGACCCCGACGGTTTTCGTATCCGCCTGATTGTTGAACCTGGTTCCGGTAAACGGGTTAGGGGGAAGTGAATAGTCCGGATCAAAGAGGTCAAGCGGTGGCGCACCGCCAAAGGTGAAGGCAACCTGGTCGTTTTTTTCTTGTCGCAACTCGACGCCCGTCAAAAGCGTATGATCCATGTCGAGAAACGCGAAATGTCCCACCACATTTGTCACCATTGAATGGGCGTGGTACCGGTTAATCCCGGGTTGTAGTACCTGAAACCGATCAATGGTTCGTTGGTCAGGGTCCAGGGTGCCCAAAGCCTGCATAGAGGTTGTCTTTGTCGTCTTCCGCGATCGTATGCCGATAGGCGTTGCGGATGGACCACTGATCGCTAAATTGGTGGGTCAGGTCGTATCCGAGCCGGTAGGACGTGCGGTTGAACGTGCTGAACTCGCCCAGCGTGGTCGAACGATTCCGCGGAATGGGGCCGTTGATGTTGGGGAGGTAGGTGCCCTGGGCCGGCAGACCGTACGGATCGTTGCTCCAACGCCGCAAATAATCGAAATCGACCGTCAGGGTCGTTCGTGGTCCCATAAGCCAGGTCAAGCTGGGGGCGACGGCCACAAGGTCGCGGTTGGCAAAATCAATGAAGCTGTCCGCCATTTGGCCGGCCACATTCAGGCGATAGAGCAAGGTTTTGTTTTTGTTGAGTGGACCGGTCGCGTCGACTTCCGACCGGTAGAAATTGAAATTGCCGAACGTGGCATTGCCCGCGTACGCCGCTTCCGGTAGGGGCCGGTTGGTCACGATATTGATAACGCCGCCGGGATCTCCCTGCCCGTACAACACCGCCGCCGGCCCTTTCAGGACTTCGATCCGCCGGACGTTATAGGTGTCCGTCGCTGAAAACTGTGCGAAGGGATCGAGCAACCCGTTACGAAAAAAGCTTCGATTAGTCGCAGTAAATCCTCGAATGATGAGCGATTCGTACAGTGAAGCGGCCGACTCCGTGGCGTTGATTCCCGAGATATTCTCCAGGGTGTTCTGCAAGCGAAAAGTCCGTTGCTCCTCGATGGCTTTTCTGGTGATGACCTGGATCGATTGCGGTACATCGCGGATCGGCGTATCCGTTCGAGTCGCCGTATTCGCATCTTCGGCCACATACGTTTTCGCGTCGTCCTGCTCGCGTACCTCCTTCACCACGATCTCCGGCACCTGCACCGGCTTGGGTGTGATTGCTTCACTGCTTGGACGTGGGCGTTCAGGCGAGACCACCTGACTTTGCGGTGGCGGGGATGGCGGGACAACTGGCGACGGCGTTCCCTGCACGAGGATGATGGCGTTGGTATCTTCTAGCCGATAGGCCAATCCCGTTCCTGCCAGCAACGCGCGCAATCCCTCTTGGGGACTGTAGCGGCCGTTGACTCCGGATGATGTGATCCCTTCGGCGAGTTCGGTCGGCAAACTAATCTGCCATCCCGTGGCTTCGGCAAAGGCGTTTAATGCCATCCCGACCGGTTGAGAAGGAATGGCGAAGCTGACGGTCTGACTGTTCCCGGTTTCTGCGATTGTTTCCTGAGCCAAAGTCGTTGCGACCGTGCCCCCCTGAACTCCGACGAGAAACATCACCCCGATTACTCCTCCAAACCACAGCTTTGGCAGTAACTGGTTTGTCCCGTGTCGGAGAATAGACCCGACTGTCATAGGATTGTCTGATAGCATGCAGCGCCTCCTGGTTGTTCGATTCGTATAGATGGTTAGACGGAAGCGCGCAAAAATTTCCTCACCCCGCATTCTCAGGATCTGTGCGGGCAATCAAATTTTTTTAAAAGAAGATGACGATTCGGTCGGCCAGAGTAATCATGTGGGTTGGAAAGGTCTTGGCAAGAAGGGAGAGACTGTCGGCAGGATGTTCTATGTTATAGGTACCGGTGACTTGCATGTCCCGTATGGGTTGATTCCAGAGCACGATGGTGCCTGGATAATACCGGCGTACCTCGTCAATCACCTGTTTCAACGGGACACCATTGACGATGAGCCTTCCGTGCAACCACGCCGATGCCGTTGAGAGGTCGACGGAAAACGGACCACCCAATCGGCCTTGTTCAAATTGCACCCGTGATCCGGCGGACACCAGCGATGGCGAATCGTCCTCATGCATGCTCCTGACTTCGACCATCCCTTCAAGCACCGTCACGTGCTCATGATCCGCCTGGGCTCGAACGATAAATTCCGTTCCCACGGCGCGGGTAACGGTGTGCTGACTTTCGACGACGAACGGACGATGTGAATCGGGTTGGATGTTGAACGAGGCTTCCCCATTCAGTAAACGGACTCGTCGAGCCGTTTGATCAAATGAGGTGGCAATGGCCGTTTGTGTATTGAGTGTGACCGTGGATCCGTCCGGCAACTCAATCGTTCGTTGTTCCCCGACGACCGTCCGGTAGTCTGCCTGAAGCCAGGTCAACGGATCATAGTGGGCAATCGCCATTGCGAACAGCACCGCACAGGCAGCAAGCGCCCCCGCATGCCGCAACCAGTCACGAGGGGTCGCGGATTGTCTATGAATAATAGGTGATGCGGATTCCTGCGCCCGCTGAGTGGCTGCTGCGTGGAGATCCGGGTCTCCCCAGATGGCCGATACTTTCTGAAACACCCGCGAGTGCGTGGTGCTTTTCGCCTTCCAGACTTCGAACGCGTGTTGGTCTTCCGGAGTGAGTCGACTGTTCTGCAGCCGCACCACCCAGGCAACCGCTTCTTGTCTTAACGCGGCCTCGTCCTCATGGTGTGACGGGTTCTCACGCTGTTGGTCTGATGATGACATTGACTGCCCTCGATATGCCCGGAGTGCTGATAAGGAAGGGCTAGTATATCTAGTGACGAATTCGTGGGCCAATCTCCTCACTCCCCGGCATCGAGAGGATCGAATAGTGTACAAAACTGATCTAACGCGCGCATGAGCAACTTCTCCACCCCGCTTTCCGAGATAGCCATGCGTGCCGCGATTTCGCGGTAGGAATAGCCGTAGACACGATAGAGGAGAAACGCTTCTCGGGTTCGTGGAGGAAGTTTGTCGATTGCCCGCAGGGATAACTGAAGCCGCTCCTTGCCGAGCAGGGTGCGCTCTGGGCATGGCGATCCGCAGGGCACCTCCATGGCGGCATCCAGGGAATCGACGGCATGAAACGGGCTTTTCTGTTTTCGTAGATAGTCGATCGCCAGATTGGTGGCAATCCGATGGAGCAGGGCACGGGGATGTTCAACAGCTTTCGTGTTCACCAGACCCATCAGTTTCACATACGTTTCCTGCATGAGATCCGCCGCCGTCTCGCGCGAATTCACCATGACTGCGAGACGGCGCGTGAGTTCGTCCCGGTAGCGGTGAAACAGATCTTCCATCTGAGTGGTCGTGAGCATCATACTGCGTCTACAGGTCAGAAAAGTTGAGCATGATATCAATACTCAATTTCATTTACAACAACCTCTTGGCTTTCGGAGACTCCGAGCCGTCTGGCGATTTCAGCGTGGGTTTGGCCCTCCAATCGATTCATAAACAGAGCCTGCCGACACTTTGGCGACAACTCGTTGACGGCCGATTGGACCATTCCCAAGCGTTCCTTGGCTTCCACCGACCGGTCCGCGCCGGGTTCCGCACTGGGCTGGTCCAGCGGTGGCGGTTCCCGGCTGAAGATTCTGGCTTCCAGCTTCTTCCTTCGCATATGATCGATCACCAGGTTGTTGGCCACGCTGAACAGAAAACTCCTGGGATGTTGCACTTCTTGCGCGGAGGCCCGGAACCGACTGACTCTCAAGTAGACCTCCTGCGCGAAATCGGCAGCCAGGTCGCGGCATCCCAATTTCCAGGTCAGAAATCTGAGCAATTCCGCATGTTGTTCGGCGGATTCGGTTACCGACTGGGGGTTCGAAGCATCACGCATGGGTATTCAGGATGAGGTTCAGAGGGAGGACGTGTCGATGAGGGCCTACGACCTTCTTATCATGCACTATCACTATTCACCGACCAGCCGGATTTCTTCCTTGAGGGCTGATGGGAAATGAGAGTTGGACGACCTGGCCGACGGAAGTTCATGACTCAGCATTAGGCCACTGGAAGCGGGTCCTGCCGTTCAACTTGATTGTACGCCCGCCGAACCTGTACTGCTCTTTTCCGCCACCAGATAATGACACCCGTCATGGAAAGGATGGCCGTGCCCACTCCCATAATCGACACCAGAATCCTGCCGGGCAGACCCAGGATGCGGCCCGAATGAAGTGGGAATTGCGCCTGTACAAAGATGTCCGCTGCCGTCCCTGTCCACGGCTGCCGGTCGCCTAGATACTGTCCGTCACTGCCGTCGAAATACAGCGTGGAGTGTCCCGCTCCACCAGATCCATGGTCGGCCTCCGGATGAAAGAACCGAACGCCGTAGATGCCGAAGTTCTGTGCATAAAAGACGTCGCCCGCCGGTTCGGACCAGCCTCGCTCTTGGGCAACCTGCACGGCGCGATCGATGACGGGGGCATAGCCGATTTTCGGTGTGATGGGTTCGTGAAGATCGGTTGGAGTCCGCACGTCGAAAGGCGTGGGGGTGACATCGCTGACCATGGAGATGACCGGATAGAAGACCTCCTTATAGAGGTTGAGCGAGAATGCGGTGAACGCCAGCATGAACAGCAGTCCCCACGCCCAAAGACCAAAGGCACGATGGACGTCGAAATTGATTCGTTTGATGGTGCCCGAAGTCTTGATTTTCCAGGCGGGCGCCCAACGTGCCCGCCAACTCTGCGGGGAAGGCTGTTCGGGCGAAGACGGAGCGCCGGAGTTCGAGGCCCGGCGCGGCAGGGTGAGGTAGAACCCGACAAAGCAATCCAACGTCCAGAGAATGGCGATTCCACCCAAGAGCCACTCACCCCAGTGGTCAATGCCCCACATTTCGGGAATGTGAAGGGAATAGTGCAGCTTGTACAGGAAGGAGACCAGGTTTTCCGTGGTGATCGGCCAGACAGCGCCCCACTCACGCTTGCCCAACTCATCCCCTGTGACCGGATCGACGAACACCTGGTTATAGCCGAGGTCATACAATCGGCCGGTGGCCGGATTGACCAGAGGGTCGACACCGAAATCCAGGGATTCACCCGACTCAGGGGCCAGCGGGATAAAGGTGACCCTGGCCCGTGGGTCACGGGCCTCGATCGCTTGGGCAAGATCGAGCGAAGGGAGGTACCCCCCTCGACTGTCCACATGGGTCAGATGCGGGTTTAACAGGTCGTCCAGCTCGTGATCCCAGGAGATCACCGCCCCCGTCAGGCCGGACACGACCAAAAACCCGGCGATCACCAGTCCCACCCACCGGTGGAGAAGGATAAAGACGTAATGCATACAGTTCTCTCACCAAACGCTATAGGTGCTCCATCCCCTCAACGAGCACCTGAATATCCAAAATTCTCCTCAGGGCACAAAAATATCCCCTTATATGAAGTAGACGAATGAGCAGCAAAAAACCTGACTTCCTGCCAGGCTGAAAGCTCTAATCCCTTTTCAAGGAATTCTATTTAACTAAATGAGTACCGTAATCGGGGTGATTTAGGTAAGGGATCACTCTTACCAGATCAATGGAGGAGATGTGGTGCCCACCACTATCCTTCTGGTTATCCTTGGTTATCGAATTGGGCGAAGGCTGCATCAAATCCAGGTAGATGCATGGCGTAGTGTTTCCAGCGGCCGACGGAGCCGGTGTAGATGGGCTGGCGCACTTGCCAGCGACTGGGGGTTTGCACAGCACGCTCCTGTTTGTGGAAATCGAGACAGCGATCATCCCACGGCACACCCAGAAACTCGATCAGGCGCCGGGCCTGGCTCTCCAGGTCCCCTACTGTCTCCTCATACTGGATGTCGATCATTTTAAGCGGCAGCGACTCATCCCAGTGCGCCATGAGTCGGCGGTACTGCGCGATAAAAAAAGCGAGGTCGTCGAAATCGGTGGCGTACCGCTGGTCGGGGTTAAAGTTCTCCATCCAAATCGACAGGGCGTTGTCCCGCACATCGCGCCGACAGTGGATCACCCGTGAGTTGGGAAACAGCAGGGCGGCAAAGGCGAGTTGAAAAAGATTCAGCGGTTGCTTGTCGCTGATGCGCAGGCAGCCCCGCGGCGCTCCCGCCCGCAAGGCATCCAGGTAGGCGTGGGCCTGGGCGTGACTGCTCATCTCCTGAAGTGTCGCGGCCGCCTGCCAAGGGGCATCCTGCTCATCAACTAGCGACCGAATGGCTAGTCGTGCCAAATCCGGCAACTCCCCGGCCCCGTACAGTTGGGGATGGGCAGCCAGGATCTGTTCTGTGAGGGTGGTGCCCGAACGGGGCAAGCCCACGATAAACACCGGTTGATCCGTGCCTTTACCAAAATGTCGCCGTGCCGCAAAGAACTCGGAGGTGTATGTGCCGATGATATTGTCTACCCGGGTCATGAACGCTGTTCGATCCAGTGGCCCGGCCTTGCGCCGTCGAGCGGCATTGGCGAGCTGTCCCGCAGTGGCCGATTGGGCATACCCTTTCCGCCGGGCGTAATACTTGGCCAAGCCGTAGCCCAATAGGGCTTTGGCTTCATCGGGCGTCTCATGATGCACAATGGCGGCTTCCGCGTGGGCTTGCCATTTGGACGACTCCGTGTCGTCCTTCACCAAGGTCAAGTATTGCCCTAGGGCCATCCCATGCCCGGGATGCCGATGCAGCACATTGCGGTAACATTCCAAGGCGGCGTCCGCCTGGCCGAGATCTTCCAGAGTCCGGCCCAAGCCGAACCAACTGCCGGCATCCTCCGGGTCGAGACCCACGGATTGGCGAAACACCGTTTCCGCTTGCTGCACCCGCCCTTGTTGGGATAGTTCCTGGGCTAACCGGCTACGCGCCCGGGCCAAGGTGGGCTCATGGGTCGCCGCAAAGTGAAAACACTGGATGGCATCCTCAAGTTGTTCGGCCTCGACAAGCAGATTGCCGAGCGTCAGGTAGGTTTCGGCGCGCGTATGATCGAGCTGCAACGCACGTTTGAGCGCCGCGAAGGCGCACTCCTGTTCCCCGATCTGCTTGAGCGCGGTACCCAGGTTATGCCAGCCATCGGCATACTGCGGATCCAGATCCACCGCCCGAGCAAAGGCCTGAATGGCCAGAGTCCACTCCCGCAACCGCACATGCACCCGTCCCAAATCCGACCAGGTGCGCGGGTCTTCGGGGGCCAGAACCGTGGCTCGTAGGGCCGCATGGAGCGCCGGTTCCCGCTTGCCCAAAAGGGAATGGATCTGTCCCAGATAGCGGTGAGCATCCGGATCATCCGGGGCCGTAACCAAGCGCATTTGGCAGGCCTGCTGAGCGGTCAGCCAATCCTTGGCCTCCAGCGCGCCCATCACAGCAGCGAGTAAGTGGTTCTCAGGATCACACGGTGTGGTCTCGCAACTGGACGGCGTACTCACCTCTCCCCCTACCACCGGAACGAAAAAGAAAATTGCATGAACATTCCACCCAGGGTGACATGGCCCACCAGACCCGTTGTACTCATGCCCTATACGTGTAAGACGACCGTGAAAAAGAAATCCCTACCGTAGAGAAACAGATTATTTTCGCCTGGGAAGGTTTGTTGGACGGATCATCAATGATACCGCCGCAGAGACGTGGTTAACCGCAAACTCGTCGTCTTATTAATTATGCATTCCAATTGGCAGCGACCAATCCAAACTTGTGTGCGAGCCCCTTCGTGACATTCTCATCAAAAAATTGCTTCTGCGCACATAAATGATACAATAAATGCGTTATTTACCAACATTATTTGATTCTTGGAGAGTCATTATGCCGAATGTGGATTTGAGCGAGCCATACGACGCATACGTGAAAGGACTGATTCACACCGGTCTGTATAGCACGTATGCAGAGGTCATCAAGGATGCGCTTCGCCTGCACATGAACAGTACAAATAATTCAAAGCGTATCGCGGCAATTCATGCGGCCATTGCCGAGGGCGAAGCCGACGTGACAGCAGGACGTATCATTGCGTACAGCCCCGAACTGATTGACCAACTGACAGAAGACGTCTTGCACGAGAATGGCTAAAGCACCAGATGTCATTTGTCATTCAGCTTTCGGAGCGGGCACAAAAGGACCTTAAAGCCATTCAGCGCTACACACTAAAACAGCATGGTGAAAAGCAGGTCTTGAAATATGCGGCCATGATAAAAACAGGGTTAGAAGCTGTTGCGAACGATCCTGTGCTGCATGGTCACGTTCGTCCCGATATTCCTGAACGGTATCGCGCACATCAAGTCGGCAAGCATAGCATCATCTACCGCGTGAACGGCCACACCATATTCGTGATCGCCATCCTGCATGGCAGTATGGATTTTATGAGCCGGCTATCATAAAAGATCCCCATAGTTCTTTCTTCCCTTGTCTCCCATTTTTTTCACGCTTCGCGTCTTTATTTCTTGTAAGACGGGTGCCCGCACGCCAATGTTCATCTACCACAGCTTCCAATCCATATCCGGTGAAAAGTTCACGCGCAACGTGCCGAACACACTCACGGGCGACCCGAATTGATTGTACGCGATGGGTGTCCCAGGGCTTTCGATATAGGTCGCATCTAAGAGATTGCGGACATTGATGGTAAAATCATAGGCTTTCTTTGGAGGACGGTAAAACACCACGGCATCCACCCGCTCGTACGCATCGGTTTTCACATTGTTGGGTATCTGCAATTCGAATCCGCTCTGGAAGTAGACCCCTCCTCCAAAACCCAGACCTTGCAGTGGGCCGGACTGCAGTTCGTATGTGGCAAAGAAGCGACCGACATATGACTTCGGAATTTGAATTGGAGTGCTTCCTTCATTTGCCGTGTCATTGTCTTTGGTGATCTCCGCGTCAAAATAAGTGAATGCCGCGATGAAATTCAGCCCCGGCAGCGGTTTACCATTCACATCGAATTCCACACCCTGATGACGCTGCTCGCCCACGGCAATTTGAAAGGCCGGATTCGCAGGGTCGGTCGTAGAGACGTTTTGTCGATAGGAGCGGTATAGGGCGGTGGTAATGCGGAGTCGGTTATCCAGCAGATCGAATTTGGCGCCAACCTCGTAATTTTCACCGGTTTCAGGTGGTAACAACGAACCGTTTACTGTCGTGGAAAAAATATCCACTTGGAACGACTGGGAAAAACCTCCGTAGACCCGCAGACCGGGAAGCAATTCGTAAGTCGCCCCGACACGACCGGTTAATTTGTTATAATCATCGTCCAGCTTTGCGTTCGTTACTGTATTCGTATTCGTTACGTCCGCCCAATCATAGCGGGCGGCACCCACAAATGTGAGTCGTGGAATTGGACGGGCCACCAACTGCCCGAAGATGCCGGTTTGGATGAGCGTGCTGCTGCGCGGATTGCCTGCAGCGGCTTCAAGTACCTCATCAGGCGGTGCCTGAAAATTATTAGCGGGATTGAAAATGTTGTCTGTTCCCAGCGGCGGATACGTGTACCCAAGCAGAAAATCATCCTTCTGATGACGATAATCGGTTCCAAGCAATATCTCATGTTTCTGTCCCAGCGCCTCGAATTCTTTGCTGAGAAAGGCCTCTCCGGCGTAGGTTTCAATGTCTATTTTCCGCAACCCGGTATACACATAGGAAAGACCGCTACTCGGAATACTACCCCCGAAGTTATAGCCATAAATGGTTTTATCGGTGAGATCGGATTTGGAATACTTCCCTCCCACCGACAGCTTTAAATTATTGACGAAGTCGTGATTGTAATGTAGTTCATAGTTTTGCCCCTCGAAGTCGGTTTTGGCTCCGTTTTTGCTGCCCCCGCCGAAGTTGCGGGTGCGCGGGATGTCCGGATATTTCCCATTCTCCATGAACGGAAACCCGATGTAACTGGAGCCGTCAAATTTCTGATAGTGCCCGGTCAACAGCAAGGTGCCGGCGCCGCCAAAGAGCCTCATTTCCAAGGACGGAGCCACCGTGTATTGCCGCACGTCGACCTGATCAACGAAATTACCGCCGTCCTCAACCGCAAAAATCAACCGGCCGCGCAGATCCTCGTTCTGAGGCAGCACGCCGTTGGCATCCATCACTCCTCGCAAGAGGCTGAAAGAACCGGCTTGGAACTCTGATGTAGCGAAATTGGCGTTTTGGGGACTCTTGGTAACCCGGTTCACGAGACCGCCCGGGCTTGATGCCCCGCCGGAAATCGAGGCCGGGCCTTTGATAACTTCATAACGCTCGATGAGGGCACGGTCCAGGGAGAAAAGACTGTCAGACGCTAATCCATTTTGCCTGATCGAACTGGCATTGTTCGCACCACCCATATTGAATCCACGAATGTTGAATGATTCTGATCGGGCAAACGCGAGGTTGCCACGTGATATTCCGCTTACCTGTTCGAACGCGTCATTCTGGCTGATCGAAAGAGTATCTCGAATGGCATCGCGCGTGACGACTCCGATGGACGATGGGGTTTCACTGATGGGTAAGGCTGAACGCGTGAGGCCCATCGTTTGATCCGCTTTGTATCCATCGACAGAAGGCAGGAATATTCCTGTCTTTTCCACGACGTCCTTCACGATCACTTCCGGGACCTTAATAGTCTTTTGACCGTCAGGTTGTTCCGCCTGTTCAACTTTCCCTGAAATTATCGGTTGCTTTAAGATGACCGTTTTGGCATCCGAGAAGCGATATTCGAGACCGGTCCCTTCGAGCAGTTCATGCAGTGCATCTTCCGGAGTAAAGGTGCCCTGAATCCCTTTCGTCCGGAGACCCGTCACCAATTCAGAAGGATAGAGGAGCTGCAAGCCTGTCTGGCGCGACAAATTCACCAACGCCGATGGCAGATCACCTGCCGGAATATTGAAGGACTGTTTGGGCAAGTTTTCTATCTCCTGGTTGGCGGCCACTTGAATAGGAGAACGGGGGCGTGGACCGGCAAGATCATTGAATGTGCTGGATAGCTTGACAGGCCATTGGAGAGGTTGCGCGAGTGTCATTCTGGTTGACGGGTTGCGAACGGTGTTGCCGTTCCCCGCATCCCGATCACGGTGTTCTCCATCTGACGACTTCCACTCTTCTTGTGCCAAGACCGGATTGTACGTGCCCAACGCCAGCGAGGAGAGTCCGACCATGAACGCCCACACCAAGCTGTTCTTGTGGTATCCGATGACTGCTTCCGCCGCATAGACCGCCCCGGCATGGACACGCGCGACCATCGTCTCCCGCCTTGGTTTTCTTCGACCTCTTTTCGCATTTTTTTGACTCATGCCCGTCTCCCCCTTCAATCCTTCAAAATTCGTAACAATTTGCCCCCGATGTCGTTGTATGATCAGGTGATCAAATTTTTGAAGCCTCGGTCCTCACGGTTTCGTGTCCTTAATGGCACGCCTTGTGCCGTTCACACCGCCTTCATCAACTATGACGAAACGATCTCCATGACACCTGACCTACCAAGCTAAACTTTTATTTGAACACCGCTAGCGAGTCGAATGCTTTCGGCTGTAGTAGGCATGCAGGAAAGAAAGATCCCTTTACACTGGAACTCACAGGGACTGCTGCAGGGAGACTACGGGGCAGGGAGAAGAGCGATGAAAGCAGAAGAGTTTTATTTTTGGACCAACGAGTAACCCTAGCGGCCGCGCATGGGCCCGGCTACCTGGCATGACACTTGGTGAAACCGTACAGTTGCGATACGCGTTGGCTTATTCAGAAAGGTGGTGAGTGGGACGCGGAGATGCCTTATCCTCTATTTTCGAAATGGGTTTGATCTCCAGAGCCATGTGTATTGTGACTCAGAACCGTTCTGGTGCGACCGTTCATGCAAGAGCACGCACACAATGGTGATTGCTCCGGTGAGCTTGGATGCGGTCGATGTTTCCCTCCTGCTTCGAGAAATTTCGGTTGGGTATTCCGATTCCTCACCAGCCTCTTTCCGATATGGCATCAGGTCTATGGCCTTTAATCTCTTGAAAGGGAATCGAGACCAACCGCTGACATCGGGCGCACTTGATGGAAATCCCATGATGTTCCCAACGCGCAACCAGTTTCCCGCATTTACAGCGGATATCGTTCGATTTTTTTTCCGGAGGCGGATATGGATCTGGAGTGTGGCCGGCCATCATGATCTCTTCCTTTCGTTTGCTGTGATGGATCTCAATCACGATGAGGTCTATCAGATACCGTTCTTCGCCTATGACGAACCAGCTTCATGGGAATTCATGCCAAGCATGCCTTTGCAGAGTCAGGGTCAACACAACATGGCCAACTTTTTTTGATGCTTTTTCACGAGAATTTCCGAGGTTCATTGGAACCGCGATCAGAGCATATGCCATTGACTGCCGGTCAGCGTGAAACGCTGACCGTGCTTATTTAAAGACGACACGTGACAGCTGTCCTGCCTGCAACTCAACTTCCCCGAATGCGGACTGCCCTCTAAAGCTCCCGGCAATCGCCAGTTGAAATTCGCCTGTTTTGCCATCCTTCAACGTGATGGACGCGATGGGAGGCGCTTCCTGTCCAGAGGCTTTCAGATCGATTTGCTTGATGGAGGTAAATTTAATTTTGACGGTAGACGTGCCGCGCTTCACCGGTAATTCTCGAAGTTCGTGAGGGATAAAAGCCGTTTCACTGACTTTTTCTTCATAATAAAAGATAATATTTTCCAGATCCGTTTTGAGGTTTTGTGTATCGGTCGCCACCGCCCTGAACGACTCTCCGGACTCTGGGGTCGCCCATGCCCCCGGTGCGGTGAACCAGACCATGGTTCCGATCAATAAGGCAATGTATGTGCCTACAGAACATTTTGGTGTTTGGGTATGACTCATCTGGCTTTCTCCTTTAAGTTAGTGGCTTGTTGAACACCGCGAAAAATTGTTATTCACATTTCCGATCTGTCATAGATTCGGTAGAACATTTTTTATCCGTCGAGTTGGTATGTCAGCGGCACCAAAATGGTGATCTGGGGACGACCTAACGCATGATCGAGCGTCAATGGAGAAAGTTTCCAAAGCAGATTCACGGCCTCCTGATCGAGAATATCATGCCCCGATGTTTCCGATACCCGGAGATTCAAGATCGTTCCGTCCCGGCGAATCACCGCTTCCAACACAACTTTCCCCTCCCATTCTCTTTGCCTCGCTTTCGCGGGATACCGTTTGTATTTTTCAATTTGACTCCAAATAGTTTGTGCTAACCACCCATAATCGGCCTGTGTCTCGGGATACGCTTGCATGGGGCGTTCCACCGCTGCCGTCCGCTGATGAATCTGAGGGGTTGGGCGTTCCCGAACGATGGCCTCTTCTTTCGCGACCGGCGTAGTCGGTTCAACCACTTCCTCTCTCCGCTGAATGAGCTGAGGCTGCACTGACGCCTCAGGACGCATCACGGGCTGAGACTCAGACTGGACAGTTTCGGTCACGCGTTCGGCAACCAGACTGGTCTGCGTGGGAAATTCGACCATTTCCGGAACTTCGGTCACCGGGGTCCGCACCGACCGTGGAGACGGTACCATCTTCTGGGGAAGACTGGCCGTTCGTTGTGTCATCGGCTTCAACTGTTCAACGGGGGTTTCCTGTTCAATCGGTCTCTCCTGTTCAATCGGTCTCATTTCTTCCAGGGGTTTCGGCTGCTCGGTTACCTTCGACTGAGTCGTTTGGGCATAAATATGCTTGACCGACTCCGCCACGACTTCATGGTCAATAGGCGTCGATTCCAAAACCGGTTTGGCTTGCACCGGCTCTTGGATGGGACGATGCTTCGGAATTGGGACCGGCTCGGAATAGCGAACGTCCTGAGTTTTCATGGTTGGAGAAACCCTGCGCTCTTCGATGACGGGCACTTCTTGGAGCATCGGTTGTTGAATGGGCGTGGGTGGAACCACCTTCTCCTGGACGACTTTTTTGGCAACCGGCATGGGCTTTGGCAATTCCTGAGGTTCCAATCGTTTGAGGATTTCAGAAGTAGCCGGCTGGATAAACGCCATGTCCAGCTTTAACGGTTCTGACTGGGTCGTCGGTTGAAGATCCGTCACGAAGAGAATGGCGAGACCGACACAGACCCCATGGAAAAGAGTAGACCCTGTCCAGGCTTGAACCCGGCAACGATCCGGCGACACACTCAAGGCTTCTAAGGTCGCGAGGGTCATGATCGAACCACCTCCAAACTACTATGCTCAATTCCTATCCCACGGACTTCGTCCACGACCTCTACAAACCGTTCCAAGACAATCACTCGATCGGCTCGCACGGGAATAAGCGAGTCTTTGGCGTGCGATTGGAGCGTGAGAAGAAGGTCCGGGCGGGTCATCGGCCGGTCATTCCGAAAAATATTTCCCTCTGCGGTCAGGGTCACGACCAGGGGTGGATCTTTCCTCGTTCCGGCTTCTTTGGCCTTGGCCAGATCGACGGGGATCTGCCCGGTGGTAATAAACGTCGCGGTGGTCATCACGATCGCCAACAGGACTAACCTCACGTCCACCAGCGGGATCGCATTGATCTGGTTGAGTTCACGTTCCATGTTGCACTTTGTAGAGAGAGAGTAATTCCGCCACTCTGCGGCGAAGCACATTGTTCAGAGCCACACATGGAATCGCGACCAGCAGTCCGATTGCTGTGGCTTTCAAGGCCAGACTCAACCCGATCATGATGGTACTGACAGCCATGGTGCCGGCGGTTCCCATGGAATGAAACGTCAGCATGATACCCAACACCGTTCCCAGTAAGCCGATATACGGGGCATTGGCGGCGACGGTTCCGATAATGACCAACCGTTTGGTCAGGGCCACTTCAAATGTCTGTCGGTCGGGATATTTTCGAGGATCGACCTGCCGGTAAAACAACCACCGTTCTATGGCAACAGCGATTGCCCAAATACTCAAGGCAATTAAGAGCCCAATGATTCCGTAATCGATCAGTTCATGCAAAATTTCCATAGGTGTTATTCCTGATTTTTAAGGTTCGCGACCTTCTCCGCGTAACCTCGCTTGGGTTCTTGGAAGGGTGAGTGGATTTAGCTTGGCGGTTGACCTGCCCTGCTGGAGATGGACCGGTCTGACATCATGATCCGTTCCACGATTACGAGACGAGGATTGACGCGCGTGACACGGACCGGAAGGGTATCCTGCAAGGCTTGCATGAAACTTCCCAAATCGTGGATATTGAAAATCCCGCTTACCGGAATCGGGGCCAAAGTGGAATCGAGGAGGCGAATTTCGCCGGACTGATATCGACCCACTTCTTTCAGCACTTGCTCAAGCGGTTGTGCTTGAAAAACCAGTCTTCCATCAATCCACGAGTTTGCGATTTGCCGATCGTAAAATTCGACGGAAGACATCCGGTCATCAGCCGTGAACGAAACCCTCTCACCTTGCCTGACAATTTTGGGGCTTGCCATCGGAAGGGTATCTGTCCGCTCGTTCAACCCGACCTCAACCACCCCTTCCAGAACGGATACGTTCACCTGTTCCGGGGATTTGTAGACGGTGAATCGGGTGCCAAGATCGCGAACCGTTCCATTGCCGGCACGAACTTCTAAGGGTCGTGTTTCGTCATGTGTAACGGTGAACAAGGCTTCTCCCTGTTGTAAGGCAACAACTCGTTCGGTGTCAGAGATTCGAACCGAAAGCTTTGTATCTGTGTTCAGCATGATTTCTGAGCCATCGGCAAGGATGTATGATTGTTGCTCACCTTTTCCTGTTTGAAACTGATGTTCCGTAACTTGTAGCCTGCCCCCCAACCAGGGGGTCAGGACAACCAGGGCCACAAGAGCCACGACGATAACCGGAATCCTCCCCCACAAGAGAAAACTTTGTCGGAGTGCTTGAAATCGTGCAGGCCGGTTCGCATGCCAAAAAGTCTCGGCTTGATCGATTTCTGCAGCCACAAAGGGTTTGGCTTGGTCCAGGTTTTTCCAAATTTTCGAAACGCACTCAAATTCCTTTTGATGGGCTAGGCTCTCGCGTAGCCAGGCTTCAAAACGACGATGATCACCAGCCGTTGCCTCACCCGATTGTAGGTGCACAAACCATTGAAGTGCTTGCTCATGGGGGAAGGGCGATGAGGAGCCCTGCCTTTTCTCAGACATCCTCATTCCCTTCCCGTCACTTTTGTTCTCTTTTTGCCGTATACGGAATCATTCCGACACGATCATGGGATAATACATTTCATAGGAAATCATGCCGCTCATACATAGGAGTAGACGAATGACATCATAAAAACCTGACCCGCTTGGCTATTTCAGATCTTGTTTCTTGTTGTTGTTCACCATCTAATAGACCAAATGAGCTAAGGGTTTTCTGCTAGTCGCTGTCTGCAATATGCCATCGCCTTCATAACATGTTTTTCAACCATATTTTTGGAAATGTTCAATTGGATGGCAATTTCCGCATGTGTGCGCCCCTGAAACTTATGAAGGACGAACACGTGACGACATTTAGGAGGCAATTCGCCGATTGCCTGGCAAAGGGTGTGAACCTGTTTTTTCGCCTCGAGAGTTCCCTCCTGGTCTGACGGCATCGTAAGGAAAGGCTGAACCTCTTCCGACTCCAACGACAGATGAGTTCGCTTTTGTTGCTTCCGAAAGATATCGATGGATAAATTCAACGCGGTTCTGTAAAGAAAAGCCCGAGGCCTGAGAATGGGATGTGCAGGTTTATTGCTCAAAACCCGAAGATAGGTTTCCTGCGTCACATCCAATGCCTGATCGCGAGGGCCCAATTTTCTCGTCAGAAAAGTCAATAATTCCCCATAGTATTCATGAAACAGGGTAAAATTTATCGTGCTGACCGGTTCGGACATAGTATTACTCCAATCGAAAAGTCAGGGGCACCGACAACATGACATTGGAGGCAAGGAGCGGATTTTCCAGTTCCAGTGGCGACGCCTCACGGATGATAGCTAGGGCCGCTTGATCCAGTACGTCAAACCCCGAACTTTCTTCGACTGCCGCGTCGATCAGATAACCATCGGCCAGAATTTTCATTTGAACAACAACCTTCCCTTCCCATTTGTTCATGCGGGCCGTTTTGGGGTAGAACTTTAAGCGATCGAATTTTTCCTTGAGATCATGAATCAACCACCCATAATCAGGCCGGGTATCCAACCAACGAACCTGTCGATGAAATGGACGCGGCCGCTGGAGAACCCTCGGTTCTTCTACAATACTCGGTTGCGTAACCTGCTCCGAACGATCAACCACGTTTTCGACCGGCGGCGGCAGGTTTGACTCTCGACCTTGGGTAAACGGCATCTCGTCGGTCTTTTCCTGTGCCTGCCGAATGTTTGACGCGGTTGATTTTAATGAGGTTGGCAACAGACGTGGCCCTTTCCGCCCGTTCTCGATCGGTCTTTTACTGAGGAACCCTTCGATCATGTTGGATTCGGCGGAGAGTTCTGTAGGCGTATTGTTCCGGGGTTCGTGTAATTTTGTGACCGGGCTGTTGCTCGATGAGGGCCGAGTGGAATGATCCATCTTTTGCGGCGGAGGCACAGGACTGCTCAAAGACGGAGCCGAGAGGAATGAGCTTGGCACATCGGATGTCACAGCCTCCAGCAAGGGCGAACTGGCCAAAGTCACTTCCCATCGGAATGTTGAAGATTCGGGTATCACCTTTGGTTGACCGATTTGAACCGCAACCGAAAGCCCTATCCCAAGCGCTAACGTATGAAATACTAAAGATCCTGCAATCCCTTTCAACACCCTTACGAATTTCATATTCGATCGGAGAAGAGGAAATGAGAAAAGTTCCTCGGCAACCGATATCGATTTAACCATGCGGTATTTTCCATCCTTGTCCACTGGAAAGAGGGCTGCGGAAACATTCGGGGCAGATCCCGGCGAGCAATCACCGTACGGAAAAGGCATAATGTCGATTGTGTCACCCCTGCTCTGACCGGATTCAAAAACAAAGAGCCCAAAGGTGCGCTACACCTTTGGGCTCTGGTCTCTTGGATCTCTAGCCTCTAAGCTTGCAAATGGGGAGGAGTCTTTTGCCTTTGTGGTTACTAAATCAGTGAATCCCCTTACCTCAATGAATCTATGGTTTGCATTGAATCAATTATTATAAAAAGTAATGATAGTGAGAATTGTTATCATAAAATAATGGTGAGCGTCAACATGCTCTGGAGTACGTACTGTTTTCAATCGACATTTTTTATGAAATGGGGATCTTTTCATACTGTATGTCGTCAGAACAATTTGGACACGGGGCGTAAGAAATTCAGGTAGTGTTTTTGGCTCTGTAGATTGATGGCTGGCGGCTCTCCTCTCAAAGTATAATCCCTTTCTCAGTTTTAACGTCTTCTCCTTGATGATGCGCCGGTGTTCGAGAATCGATTGATTTCTTTCCAACCAGACAACTTCCGGTGTCAGATTCTCCCAACTTTCGAGGACAAACATATTGACTGGATTGAGACTCAACTCGAAACGATCAAACAGGTTGGGTTAGGCCATCACTTGAGCGAGCAGATTAAAAATGAGAGCCGAGGACCGCATGATGTGCCGGCCGGGACTTGTGCCATGAAATTCCGGCTTTTTTAACGCCAACAGCCCATAACCACTCTTTCCTCTACACATACGAAATCCTCCCGATCGTCATCTTTTCATGTTCCCTCACGCCGTCAAAAATTTTCCATCGATAGAATCTCCGCCCGGAAACTCCACATATTTTTCGGGAATGTGGACATGTAGAAAATATTTCGCCCTATGCCCCATCGCTCTCATCATATCTAAAATTCTCCCCCCTTTCCTTAGTCCAAGAAGGCTATCGGTTTCGTCGACCTAGCCATCAATATCTCTTTTCTGGATTTCTGGCATTATTTTTTTCTTGACAATTCCCTTCTAAAATTGATATTGATTGTAATAATCAGAACCAAATAAAAAATAGAGAAATCTTTACCATCATGGATTCTTCAGATCTCCAAAAACCACTTATTCCTCCATACCCTAATTCATCGCATCCTCCAGACAACGAATTGCGTTGCCATTGCGGACGATTAATCGCCAAACAAACGCCAACAGGCATTGAAATCCGATGTTCTCGCTGTAAACGAACTTGGACATTCAATATAAAGTTATCGTCTTCTTATTCATGACAAATACGAATTCTCAGGACAATCAAAGGAATATCCTCATGCCGAAATCTACAAGATCCATTCGAGGATCTCGATCCCCAACTCACAGATCGTCTCCTCCAACCGTTACGTACGACAGGCTCAATCATCCACCACGTTGCGAGCCGACTACAGGATCATGTGCAAGATGTGCCGGCTTGTTCATTCGTGAACGAGTGATTGGGATTCATTTTTCAGGATTTGTGATGAGATGCGTAAACTGTGGATCAACCGAATACTTCCCATTCGGCGCATGGGAACCATGTTGGTAAGTACTCTGATGTCCTTCAAATATTTTCCATAAACGTACGATGCGTTCACACGCACAATTCTTAGAAAACGGGAAAGGGACCATGTTGTGAAAATAGGCATGAAAGCGCCGACCGTTCGTGTGCCTTGCCTCTTCAAAGGCCAGTTCACGTTCCTCTCTTTGGCCGATTCTCAGGAGCACCTATTTGCGCTTTGTTGTTTAACAAATTTAACGGAGAAAGATGCATGGTTTTTGGAAGGCCAAGCTCAGGAATTTGAGCAATCTGGTTCAAATTTTGGCGTCTTGGTTTCCACTGATCAGGTATTGGGATCCGGTTGGGTTCGCCCCCTTCAAGATTTCTCGCTCCGATTGTATATCGACCCCATTAGTCGACTTCGGAGGGCATTTCACCTTTCATCTTCTCTCCGGTCCACTCGTGGCGAGACCCTCATTTTCGATCAAGACCAATGTTTGCGATTTCGCTTGATTCATGATCTCAATCTCAAAGGGATGTCCGCCGTCCTAGACATCATTCACAGTGATTTCTTACTGGCTTTCACGGAATACCTCATCGCATCAACCGAACATGATCATCCAGATTTTCAGCACACAGGATTCAACGCCCTCATGGTACCTACCTCATAACAATGTTCGGTGAAAGAGTCACCACAATGTCAATTTTGCTCTTGGACAAGAGTCCATTGTTAACACGTTCCTTCTGGTCCCCCTTAAGACTCACCTTTCTCATACTCTGCGCTTTCGTTGGACTCTCAATAGGTTTTCTCCATCTACCTCATGAATGGTTAGGAATCGGGTTGGCGGGAATCTGTGGGGGTAGCCTTGGGTGCCTTGCTCTATGGATCGAATCTCAATTGACCACATTCTCTCCTTCTATCCTTGTAGGAGGCAGCTTAGGCCTCCTGGTTGGAATGGTCGCCGTAAGTCTCGGGATCCTGGCCCAACAGATAGACATTCAAGGACCATGGTCTTTCGTTCTCTGGGGGCTCGTCCCTCTCATTCTTTTCCCTCCCTATCTCGGTGTATCCCTCGGCCTTCATTTTTCTCGGATCCAGGGAAATGGCCGAACACCCTCACACACCACACACCTGCCTGTTCCCTATCCACAAGGGACCATGAATGCCGCTCCCAAACTGCTGGACTCCAGCGCGATTATTGATGGTCGTATTCTTCATCTCTGCACAACTGGATTTTTGGAAGGTCCGCTTTTCATTCCTGAGTTCATTCTACGAGAAATTCACCTCATCGCTGACTCTGACAATCCTTCAAAACGAACAAGAGGGAAACGAGGGCTGGAAATTGTCGAAAATCTTCAACAGCTTTCCCGTCCGGAAATTGTGATAATAGACGATCATCCTTCACGAGACTTAACCGTGGACCATCAACTCATCGCTTTGGCGAAAATTCGAAAAGCCCACATTGTGACCAACGACTGGAATTTAGCCAAAGTTGCAAATGCTCAAGGCGTGAAAGCTTTAAATGTCAATGAATTAACTTACCACCTACGACCGCCAGTGCTCCCAGGTGATATCATTCGCGTCTTTGTTCAAAAAAAAGGCCAAGGTTTTGGACAGGGCATTGCCCATTTGGATGATGGCACCATGGTGGTTATTGATCACGGTGGTAAGGTTGTAGGTCGAACGATTGATATTGAAGTCACTCGATATATGCAGACAAATACGGGGAAAATGGTCTTTGCTTTTCCTAAATCTTTCGACCATTCCTTAGCTTCCAATCGATCGCCTCTCTCGCAATCTTTCCTTTCAGATATGGCTTTAGGCACAGTCGAAGGGAGGTCATTTTAGAACGCGTTGAGAAAAAAAATGATAGGAGGGTAGGAAAATAAACCGTTGCGGGAAACTTTCGAGTTTCCCTAATCAAAATACCAATAGACCGAATGTACTTTCCAAGGAAACCACTCTTGGGCTTTCCATCCCATGAAGGAATCTTGCCTTCCATTCTCAGATTCACTGTTTCAATTTTTAGCAATCTATGGATCTCATGATTCACTGACAGAAAGGAAATCGATATGTCATTCCCGCATTGTCCTCATTGCCAAAGTTCAACTTTCGCCCCAACCGGAGCCTTTTGGTTGTGCAACGATTGCGGCATTGCAATCACCTCACAAGCTTTGGCTCCTTTAAGAATTGTTCCGAAAAAATCTAACAAACGAATTTCTCACTCGGCAGCTACCTATTGAGAAAAATGGTTTTGAAAAAGTGACCTCTTTCAACCGATTTCGGCTCAAGTCCTACGTCTACGAGTTCTGTTTTGGTATGCTTCCGACTTTATCTCGTTGATAGAAAGTTCAGCTTGCCGTTCTTTGCGCCCTGAACCACACAAGAGGCCTTCACAGCCCATCCACATAGCTCAGATTACGAATCCATGACGTCTTCTGTCGATTGTTAAAAAATCTCGCCATCATCTTTCCTTTTTTCCCTATACAAATGGGCCAAGCCCCAGTTCCTCATAATCCGGAGTGGTCGCCTGACCGACTTTCAAATACAACACCTCATCAGCCACCAATCCAAAGATGAGTTCTTCCTTAAGGCTGCTCCACCCCTCAACCATTTTTCCTGCCCTTGGCATGCTTTATAGGATTCTAGCATCATCAACAGGCAGCTCTGAGCAGAGGGGCATTTATAGTGTCCTTCCTGCCTATAGTAATTTAACCTTTAACTAAGACAAAAGTCTTGCTATCCTAGGAGGTAT
>JBBDSY010000087.1:0-23518 GCA_040904705.1 Nitrospirales bacterium
TCCCCGGTGGTCATCCTGAGCCGGAGGCGAAGGATCTGTGCCCAGGTGAAACCACCTCGGGTTAGCGGGTATCTTCCTCTGCAGTATCCCTTCCCCTCCTTTGTAAGGAGGGGCGAAGGGGAGGTAGATGCTCCGTCATCCACACAGGTCGTCAGCGGGGATCTCTCTTCATTCCGGCACCAGCTCGAGACGAAACAAAACCGGACAGAAAAGACCCTTCACGAACACGGTCCCGGCCATGAGAAACAGGGGAGGGAAGAAGAATTTTGTCGGGTAGTGTTCAGAAAGCCTGGAGGAGAGGGAGTTGGGAGGAAAGACCGTCGAACCCTCTATTCTTTAAAATGAGGCGACCGGCTTCAAATAAGTCAATAGTCATGCCAGACCCCAATGCCATCTTTTAAAGAAAGGGCCTTTCCCTCGACCATAAGGGGTTCTTGTCCCTGCGTGATGGCCGCGGACTCGATCCCTAGCCGCCGACTTTTAGCCTTCAGCACGTCCGTAATCATTTGCACCACATCGACTTCCAATATTTCAGTCGTGTCCAGTTCGTGATTGTTATACCGAAGAGACAAAATCATCTGGTCAATGCCATCATCCAAATGGGTAAAATCGCAATCGAATTCCAGGGCGGGGCAATTCGCAAGATCAATCCCGATATCAATCCATTCCCATGCTTCAACTGTGTGTATCACTACCTCATTTTTGCATTTTACCCAATTCTAATATTGTTCAAACATTTGATCTTTTTAAATATTAAGTATATGTAGGTAGTAATTATTTCAAAATTTGAGGTTCTGTATCCGAAAATTTCTTAAAGAAACATGCCAGAAAAATTCCCAAGGGCTGATCTAAATATTTATCTCGCTAAACCTGAGGTGAAAATTCCCTCTGACATTGTAAAAAATCTTGATGCATTGAAAGCATTTGACCTAGAAGTCCTCGGAATAAGTCCTTGCAATCTATTCATCAAAAATAATTATTTGAACATCCCGCGCTGGGCAAAGTTTTTTTCTACAAAAGTTTCGCCTACGGAATTCGGCAAGAATTCTTCTGCTGGGGCATTGGTTTTTGCCAAAGTCGACGATTCCATATTGCTCTTAACCTTTGGGCAAGGACATCACTTGGTTGATTCAGCAAAAATCGAAATGAATTTCGGCTTAAGAACAGCCTTAAACCTGTTGGATGTCGCAAGCCTCCGCAGTATCGATAAGTCTTCTTTTGAGCAACACCCAACTCAAACTCGCGAACAAACAGGCATTGCGACTGAGCTTCAATACTTTGGTTTGAATATTGAACGTGATCTCCTTCGCGCAATAACTGGCAAGCCTAATGATGAACAATTTGGAACCCGCATATCAGGGATGGATGCTTTGAAGCTTAGTGTCGAAGTTAACCTCAATAACCTTTCAGATTTGCTGAAACGCATTTTGGTGGCCTATAAAGACAATGCTTATAAGAAGGGAGCGTTTGGTTGGGTTGACCATATTGGTGAAGTTAAAGACAAATCGGTTCATGAATTACTAGATGGTAAACTTCTGGACCGAATTACCTCAGGGAATTTCGAGCGACTTTGGCTGTCTGTTCCAGAAATAATTGATTGGGATCGAGTGGTTGGCTTCAAATATTCTCGTGGCGCATCCTCCCCTAGATTTTATGATATTCGCATGGCCGATTTCCTTGAAACATTAGATAACATCGGCATTGATATAGAAAAAATAAGACAGAGGAAAATTTTTTGCGTGGATTCTGAAGATTGTGTTGTGTATGAACGTCCGGCATATCGCTTCATTTATGCGGAGGTAAACCATCAATCCTGTGTGTATGTATTGAACAATGGGAAGTGGTACAAGATTAATCGCAAATTTGCAAAACAAGTAAATCACTTCTTTGAAAATGTCCCTAAGTACTCCGAAACCCTTCCAAATTTTAACGATGAAACGGAAGGAGATTATAATGAAAGAGTGGCAAAGAGCGATCCAGACTCTTTTTGTTTGTTAGATAAGAAAAATATTCGCATTTTAGGCGCCGCTTCCCCGGTTGAACCATGTGATTTACTGCGGAACGGAAGAGAATTTATTCATGTTAAGCGTTATGGTGGGTCTAGTGTCCTAAGTCATCTTTTTAACCAAGGACTTGTGTCTGGTGAACTCTTTCAGATGGAAGCTGAATTCCGCCAACTACTAAACTCAAAGTTACCTTTAACCTTCAAATTAGCCAACCCAGAGATTAGGCCTCATCTAAACGAATACCTTGTGGTTTTTGCAATCATTAGTGAATCTGATGAAAAAGATTTATCAATTCCTTTCTTTTCTAGGATTAGCCTTAGGCACGTTATAACCCGACTTCAAGCGATTGGATTTGAAGTTGCCGTGGCAAAAATTTCGGTGAATGAGTTTAAAAAGAACACCAAAAACTATGGTCCTAACAAAAAACAAATTTGATCGCAGGCCACCACGGTAAAGGAAAATATCTATGATTATTGAAAGGCTTAGGCGCATAGCACCGCCCGGAACTATCATTCCCAAGCCACAACCAAATGGTAGTTTTTTCGTCAAAGGAGATGGTATGAGGCGCGGGGAATATGCCTTGATCTATACAATTCCGAATCATTCAAGTCCCCTAAAACCTTATCAAAAAGGCATAACTGTAACTGAGTTGGAAAACTCTTATGAGCGGCTTATAAATGCAGGTAAATTAACACGTCCATGGTTTAAGAGGAATTTGCCCGAATGTGACAAGGAAGGGCCATGTAACTTTACGACAGTGGGGGGCCTTTTTGTCCTCTTAGGGAAAGCCCGTTATGAAGGCAGGGGCCTTTACCAATGCACTTAAATGTCACGAATGCAGGCCATTAGGGTTTGCATCCATCTTCCATTGATTGGAGTAACGAAATTTGATCGCTCTTGAGATATTTTCAAGAGAGGCCAGGGAATTGCGGCGCTGGGCACTTTCGGGAGTGCTCTGAACGAGGGCATTAAATGTCTTGCGGTACAAGCCGCGTAGTTCAAGATCGCTTTTGAAAGCCAAATCGTATCGGGTAATGAGTTTCATTTGTTTTTTCCTTTTCTTTAGGAGACCCGGACACCGGAGCATTTTTGGGGCTCCCGCAACGATCATCCCATGGTGAAAGGCGACCGGTTGGAGGCGGAGGAGGAATGAAAAGGAGAAAATAAATGAAAGGTTATTAAGGTGGATTGCGAATTGGCACCCAAAAGGGGAGGAAGAGTTTAGGCCGTGGTATTGGGGGCTTTTCGTACCAAAAAGACAACCCCACATCTCCCTTTAAAGAGCCCTGGTGCGGATCTGCCAATTCTATTTCTATCTATTTGATCGGGTTAAGGGTTGCACAGGCACTTCTAATTCATCACTATTTTTACTTAGTCGGAAACAAATGTGCATAAGATTTCGGCCTGAGGGGAGGAATCTACTTTATGTTTAAACCAGATTTGTTTACCATTTAGGAGTAATACGTATGGAAAATGTTATAGCTAGTTTTTCTATAAAATTCCCAATAATATAAGCTTTTTCATAAGGGATTCTTTCTTTACAAAGGGAAGGACTGGTAAGTACAAAATCTTTTTAACCCTAAACAAAGGCGAAAGAATTGTTTATTGAACGTGTGCAAATTGAGGAAGGCTTTTTGGATGGCCTAGATATAACTTTTTCTCCTGGCTTAAATGTAATAATTGGGGCGCGAGGTACGGGAAAGAGCTCGCTAATTGAATTAATTCGTTTTTGTCTAGCAGCAAAAAACTATTCAGAAGAAACCAAAAGACGTTCTTATGATCATGCCATATCTGTTTTGGGAAGTGGCCAAATAACTGTCACATTAAAGGACGATGAGCATTTTATTTTGGTATCGAGAACGGTTGAGGATAGCAAGCCAGATCTAAGTGCTCGTTATATTAAGCCCTTGATATTTTCTCAGTCCGAAGTCGAAACGGTAGGTTTGCAAGCGAGTGGCCGTTTAAAAATTGTGGACGGGTTTACTAAAGAAAAGGAAAAACTAAAACCCTTGGAGGACCAAGCTATAGCAATCATTCGGTCCCTAACAACCGATATTGTAGCCTTAAGAAATGAAATTGATGAACTAGAAGAAAGATTATCACAAGTTCCCAGCATACAAGAAAAGCTAAAGGAATTAGGACCAAAAGAGAAAGAAGTTTCTGAAATATCTGCTGACACACAGAAAAAATCAAAGGAGCTTGAAACACTTTCTAAAAAGTTAGCAAACCTAACCGTGGAAACAGATAAACTAAGTCGTTTCCAAGAGGATATAGCAGTCGTTGAAAGCTTAGTAGAAAAGGCTATTACGAAAATTTCGGTTAATGAGCCTTCCGATTTTGAATTAAAGGAAACCGCATTAGAAATTATCGTAAAAAAATTAAAGCCAATAACGAGAAATCTTCGTCAAGCCTATGAAGGATTCGACGAAATTAATGTAGAGATTGAAGAACTCTTAGAAAAATCAGAAAGTGAAAGACAAACCCTAGACAAGCGGGCGCGTTCTCTTCGCCAATCCATAGAGGAACTGCAAAAAGGTGCAGGGGCAATTATTCGTGAAGGACAGAAGCTCAGAGAACGTTTAGCTCAACTGGTCGCCTTAAAAGCGGTAATAAAAAAAGAAAATAGGTCGCTTAAAGAATTAGTTCTGAAAAGAAATGAGAAGTTAGATCTTCTTGAGGAATATCGTGTTCGCAAATTCGAAGAACGTTCAAAGTTTGAAAAACGGCTCAATAAGGTTTTAGGGCCGCAGATTAAAGTTGAGGTTTTTCAGTCGGGACATGTAGATAATTACATTGCATCCTTAACGGATGCATTAAGAGGCAGTGGGCTTCAATACAAAACTCTTGTTCCAAAAATAGCTGAAACTATAAGTCCCAGGGAGCTTCTGGAATATGTTGAAGATTTTAACGTAGATGGCTTGTCTGATATCGCAGGTATTAACTCAGAAAGAGCTACGAAAATAATTGCTTCGTTAAATGAAGCTGATTTAGGTGAAATTGCAACAGTAGAGATTGAGGATTCAGTTTCCTTTTCGTTGCTAGATGGAGGAGATTACAAGGATTTTATAGACTTATCTACAGGCCAACGTTGCACAGTTATATTGCCTCTTATTTTAGAGCATACAGAAAAAATAATAGTCATTGATCAGCCAGAGGATCATATTGATAACGCTTTCATAACCAGCACTTTAATAAAGGCTATTTTAAGGCGTGCTGACAAAGGGCAAATGATTTTGACAACTCACAATGCAAATATTCCAGTTTTAGGGGATGCTGATTTAGTTGTTCACATGGCGTCTGATGGCACCAGGGGATATGAGGAGGTAAGTGGCTCTTTGGAAGATGCCCATGTGGTTGAAGCTATTTCTACAGTTATGGAAGGAGGAGCAGATGCATTTAGGCGAAGGGCTGAGTTTTATAAAACATTAGAGTTATTATGATGGAAACTTCTTGTGCTCTCCAGCTTTTGGAATCATCTTCTCCCCATCAAAGACTTCGTGGGGCTAGGCACTTTTCTAGAACCAATCTTCCCGACCTTATCCCGAAATTCAAAACTTATTTGCAAAAGGAACGGGTTTCTCACGTACGAGCTGCTTTAGAGTTAGCAATAAAAAGGAACTCTAGCTCAGGAACTTTAGAACCCCAGGTTGGTTTGGAGGAGGAACAGGGGGAATACGATGGTCAGCCTGTTGTTTCAAAACAAAATGCTGACAAATGGGCAGGAATTCTATTGCATGAGATTGAACCTAAGGTTGGTTTAATTAGAGTCTCAGCACAGAAAGAAATCTCAAACTTTTCAAATAGTGAGACTAAAAATTACTTGGAAAGTTTAGATAGGATATTAGCTGGATTTTCCGATTTGCGAAGGTCTATCGCCACTCCAAAAGCTGATGAATTCGACCTTGCTGAATTGGTACAAGAAGTATCCCAACAAGAACGAACCGAAGATTCAAATATTTCATTGAGTGGCCAGAAACCATTCTTAATTAAGAGTGATAAAAATTTGTTACACATGGCTATATCCAATGGAATTAGAAATGCCATTGAAGCGATACAAGAAAACACAGGAGAGAAAAACATTGTTGTTTCTTGGGCAAAAACAGATGTTGATTATTCTCTAACAATACTAGATAACGGCCTCGGTATACAGGATGGAAAAACTTCCTTGTTTGAGGTAGGTAATACTTCAAAAAAGAATCATGGTGGTTTTGGGCTAGCTATTATAAAACACGCTTTGGAAAACTTAGATGGACGGGCATCTCTTTCAACAGCAAAAGATGGAGGCGCAAAACTAGAGTTGAGGTGGAGACTTTAAAGATGAGCCAATGCCCCAACATACTTGTGGTAGAAGATGACGAAGAGATTTCCAATCACATTGTCAAAAAACTCCAAGAGATAGATGCACAGATACAAATAACCGTTGTAACTAATCGTGATGATGCACGAACATTTTTAGGTGGTAACAAATTTTTTGATTTATTAAGTTTGGATCTTACGATCCCTGCATCCAGCGGATCTTCAGATAAAAAAATAGAATATGGAAACGAAGTCCTTCACTTTTGTAATAGTGTTGCGCGAGGGCTACCCATATTGATTTTGACCGCGTCAAGTACTGATGACCTTGTGTCCGAATTTTTGGAATCTTCGGAAAAAACGGACATATGGGGAGAGGGACAAAAAAGATCAACCGTAGGTCACGCTCTAAAAAGAAGGCTTGATGATTATGATCAAAAAATTGATGGTATTGTACAAGCTATTAAAGATCTCAGGAAGATAGAAATCAATAGAACCCCTGATAATCTAGATATCCCCATTCAAGACGACAGACTTATAAGAATTTTTGCACGACGAAATAGTGGCTCACGTTGTGATATTTCAAAAATATCAGGTGGGTTATCTGGAGCAAGAGTATACCGAATTTCTTTGTATAATCAGGCAGGTAATTTAATACACAATGTGATTGCTAAAATGGCCGATCACGAAACCGTTAGTGCTGAGAACGAGAATTATGAATCATATATAAACCGTCTAAGGCCTGAGATTACCCCGAGGCGAATTGAAGCAACCGTTTTTGGGGCTATGAACATAGCGGCGGTATTTTATGGATTAGCTGCAAGCCATGGCACAGATTTTTTTGGAATAGTTCAGGAAAACTTAAATTCAATAGATAAAACTTTGGCTCAAAACATTCAAAGTATGACCGACAAATGGTGTAATGCATCCACCGAAAAAAGTACAACGATAAAAGATGTTAGGCGACTTTTAATAAATGATGCTTCTACGAAAGCACTCATTGAGAAATACGACTTGGGATGGGCAACTAGCTTTGAGAGTAATCCCCTTCAAGCAAAATGGTGTTATATTCATGGTGATTTACATGGGAAGAATATTTTAATTAACCGAGAGCAAGGGAAAGCCACACTAATAGATTACGGTGATGTTAAAGAAGGGCCTGTCTCAATAGACCCTATAACGCTTGAGTTTAGCCTCTTTTTTCATCCTGATGGTTACGATTTTGAAGAAAAGTGGCCTAATAATGAACAGGCAAAAAAATGGTACGACTTACAGGAATATATTAAAGGTTGTCCGATTCCAGGAATCATTAAATTTATTCGTGAGTGGACTAGAGCAGTTGAAGCAGGAAAACGGGAGAGATCGGCATCTTCCTATGGCTATTTACTTAGACAGCTAAAATATAAAGATTCAAATAAGGCTTTAATTTTGGCCTTACTTGAGGGAGCAAAGAACCTTTACGAGGAGACGTAGTCTAGTTTAGGGTTCCGGCGTGTTCTCGTTATCTCGATCTTTTTGATTTCGGGAAAATTCTTCCTTAAGGGTTTTTGGCGGTGATCCGCCCAGTTCCATGTATTTTGCGATATCCTACCTTAGGTCTAGAATCTTCTGTTTGTGTTCCTGAAGGACAGGCTGGATTTGCGCCTGTAATCTCTGACGCTGGTTAAGCTGGCGTTCGATAAGCTGCTGCTTTTGATCCCGGACTTTTTGATACTTCCCGGCGATCCGAAACCATATACCCTTAAAGCCTCTGGGCAGTCTTTGAGAGCGATGGATGGATTCTTGTTGCCATCGCTCTTCCAGTTTTTGTTGTAACCGGCCACGTTCATTCTGGTGTTGATGCTGCAGGCTTCGTTTCTTTTGGATGTAAGGCTGCACTTGTTGTTTGAGTTGATCCTGGACCTCATGGATATAGGTCTGCAATTTCTCGCTCATGCGCTGGGCAATGTTCGCTTTGACTTTCGGTGCTGGGTAGGGATTCAGTATCACCGAGGCGCTGCTTCAGGTCCTTTGTTTTGATCTTCACCCATCGGGATAGCGAATACACTTCGCCGCGATAATCAACTGCGACATAGCCGCGCTGGTCCCCTTTGGCCAGATACAGGCCATAGCCTTGCAGGGCTTGTTCAAAGGCTTTCTTATTGTCTGATACGGCCCAACATTCCTGAAACATCGTCTGGATGATTTTTGGGTCTTCGCCTGCTCGTTTGGCCTGTTGCCACTGGGCCAGGGAATAGTTGAAAGGGTCCTTATCCCGGCTATCCATGAAGCCACGTGGCATTTTCCAGCCATACTGGAAATACAGTTGCTTGGAGACATCCCGCAGCTTGAACTTGTAGAAGGGCAGGTTAATGGCCTTCATCTCCTGGGCATCGATGCGTGACCACACGGCATGGCAATGCCGCCTGCCTTCCTTCTCATGAAAGATCACGGCACGGGGCTGACCTTCCAGACCTAGTTCTTTCTCAATGTCTTTGATGGCTTTTTCAAAATACTCAATGGGGACGGATTCATTTTGTGGCGGGTTAAGGCCTCTGCCATCCTCGACCCAAACGGGCGAGCCTATAACCGCACTGCCCACTTACCCGAACGACGGAAAATGATGCAGGAATGGGCGGATTATTTTGATAAGCTAAAGGTCGGGGCGGAAATCATCCCGATCAATCGAAGTGCGTGAACGAATTTAGGAAGTTTTAGGCAATGGAAGGGTGGCGGCGAACGAACCACGGAAAAAGTTTAACAACCTTGAACCTTGGCACGTGCTGCTCCAAGCCTTGTTCGACAAGAGCAACACCACCTGCTTCAATACTGCCAATGCTCATGCCGAACCGGTAACTCGTTGAGCAGGTCACGAAAAAACTGCCACTTGGGCATGAATCGGTCCATAAGCGAAACGAAACGGGCATTGTGTGTCGATTCGAGAAAGTGAACCATCTCGTGAACCACGATGTATTCAAGGCACTCTTGGGGTTTCTTGGTGAGGTCGGTGTTGAGGCGAATACTACCTGCGTCCGGGTTGCAGCTCCCCCATTTGGTTTTCATGCGTTGCACAAAAAACTGCTTGACCTTCACGCCGATGAGCCGTTCCCATTTTGCGATCAACGGCGCCACGGCTTGCCTGAGCTGGGCGCGATACCACTCTTCGAGTATGGCTTGCCTCTTGTCCGCATTGGTTCCCGGACGAACGCGCAAAAGCAACCGGCTGTGTTTCAATTCGACGGACGGAGTTTGATCGCTCTCGGCAACCGTAAGCAGATAGCGCTTTCCCCACAAATAGTGGCTCTCGCGGTTGAGATACTCGCGCGGAGTTTCACGGGCTTGTTTGCACAGCTTTTGCTGCTGGCTCTTGATCCAACCAAGCTTGGTAACGGCAAACACGCGGATGTTGTCGAGATCCATTCGGAGCGGCGCGGAGATCCGCACGTGTCCCGTTGGAGGGTAGACGCTCAAGTGGATGTTCTTGATGCCCTTCTTCACCACATCCACGGTGATGTCACCCAACTGAATTTGCGAGACCATCAGTATTCCTTCTGCTGCTTGATGATAAGAAAAATGCGTTCGACCTCCTCCACGTCCTGCAAGATTCCATACAAGGCAGCTTTGATCACGCGCTCGCGGGCTTGCACGCCCCGCCAGCCATCGGGCCGGGTTCGCTTGACGGTTTCATCGATATTGATCGCCAGTTCCAGCACAGCAGCGTGTGTCGCGTCCCCATAGGAAGGAGAGGCCTCAGCGGTACCACTCGCCTTACCAGTAGCACCCACAGGTCGGAGATTATTATAGAGGGCGCGGCGTCCCGGCGTATTCAACTGCCCAGGCAGATCCTCCGACTGTCCGGCCTCCACCTTTTTCGCCAACGCGGCGATGCGCTTCAGATATTCTTCATATTCGATAGCTTTTGCCTTGCGCGCCGCAATGATCTCGTCGAGCAAGGCCGACATCTTGTCATAGTATGCCGGATCGTTCAGATGTTCCTTAATGATCTTCCGGCGGACATTGTTCTCAATAGTTTCGGCCACCGCATTCTTGTTGCCCTTCAGTCCGCCAAGCTGCGTGGCGATGGCATTGGCGATGCCGGTCTTCACGATCAGCTCCAGCAGGCCTATGTTGTCGAAGGGAGAAATCTTCCTGGGTTCATCGGCTTCGATATAGGTATCAAGAAGGTGGCGCATGTCCGCCTCGTAGGCTTTCAGGTCCAGGCTTTCCCCGCTGGCCTTGCGAATGATCTCGCGAACATTCAGGTAATGGTCAAGCTGGTGCTTGATGCGGGCAATGGCGGCCGCATCATATCCGGCGGCATCCAATTCGTCAGCGATGTTGGCGTAGGCGCGAATCAGTGCCACGGTTGCCTTATAGAGCGCGGCGCGTTGCGGCTCCCGTTTCTGCAGGTCTTCCGGAATTTCCGTGTTGCCGCAAAAGTAGTGGATATGTTCCAGCTCGCCTTTCGGCGGCTCCACCGGCTCACACAGCAGAGCAAGGGCTTCCAGCGCCTGGTCAAGCCGTTCCTTCCCTTTCTTGAGGCGATCCTGCAACAGCACATCCGGGTCGGCTCCACCTATACTACGATCCAGCTCAGAGGTATAGACCGCGATGGCGTTTTCCACCCTCTTGAACAGGTCCTTGTAGTCCACGATGTAACCGAAGTCCTTGTCTTCCCCATCCAACCGGTTGACCCGGCAAATGGCCTGGAACAGGCCGTGGTCCTGCATGGATTTATCGATATAGAGATAGGTGCAAGGCGGCGCGTCAAAACCGGTGAGCAGCTTATCCACCACGACCAGCAACTTCATATTTGGCGGTTCCCTGGTGAACAGGGTTTTTGCCCATTCCTCGTAGGTCTCCGTCTTCGTCATGTTCGGTTTTGCGGCGACATCTTGTAACAGCTCAGTGTAGGTATTGTAGATAAACTGCTTATCCGTCTCGGTGTTCGCGCCGACCTCTTCCTTCGTCACGTCTTTCGCCTGTGGATTATAAGAAGTGACAACCGCACATTTGCCTCTGAAGGGTGTCTTCTGAAACAGGCTAAAATATTTGCTCGCCTCGAAAATGCTTGAGGCCACCAGGATGGCGTTCCCGCGCTCGCTGGACAGGCGCGGCTTGACGCTGAAGTCGAACACAATGTCGCTCACCACCCGATCCATCCGGGACGTGGAACTGAGCACCTTCTGCATGGTGCCCCACTGGTGTTTCAACTCAGCCTTCTGCCAGTCGTTGAGCCCCTTGGTTTTGGCTTCAAACCAGGCATCAATCTTATCCACCGAGCCAAGCCGTTGGTCGATGTCCCGCGCTTCATAGATCAGATCGAGCACCACCTCATCTTCCACGGCTTCGCTGAACTTGTAGGTATGGATATAGCCGCCGAAGACCTCAAGACTGGTCTGCTTGTCCTTCTTGAGCAGCGGTGTGCCGGTAAAACCGATAAAGACGGCATGGGGCATCATCGCCTTCATCACTTTGTGCAGTCTGCCGCCCTGTGTGCGGTGGCACTCGTCCACGAAGACAAACACCTCGCCTACCGTCTGACTGGGCTGTGCCTCCAATTCTCTGATGAAGGCATCAAAGTCATCCACGTCTTTCCGGCCGAACTTGTGAATAAGTGAGCAGAGCAGGCGCGGGGTGGCCTGGCCGAGCTGGCTCATCAGGTCGCGGCCGCTGGTGGTGCGCTTAATCGCCTCGCCCGCCTCGGTGAAGACCCTCTCAATCTGTTTATCCAGCTCGTCACGATCGGTGAGGATAGCCACGCGGGCGTTGGGATTGTTCTCCAGAATCCATTTGGCCAGCAGTACCATGACGATGCTCTTCCCACTGCCCTGCGTGTGCCAGATGATGCCGCCCTTGCGTTGTCGCACATGGTCCTGTGCGGCTTTGACGCCAAAATACTGGTGCGCGCGCGGCAGCTTCTTCACGCCGCCGTCAAAGAGCACGAAATCGTGCATCAGCTCGATCAGCCGGTCCTTGCGGCACATCTTGAGCAGATACTTGTCCAGCTTGAACCGGCTGTTGTCCTGCTCATCTTCCTTCCACTTCAGGAAATACTTCTCCGGCGTCCCGATGTTGCCGTATTGCAGGCCCTCGGAATCATTGCCCGCCAAGATGATTTGGACCGTGCTGAAGAACCAGGCGTTGAACTTCGGCTGCTGGTTGGAAAGGTTCTGACGGATGCCGTCACCAATCGTCACGCGGCTGTTCTTCAATTCCAGCACGCCGATGGCGATTCCGTTCAGGTACAGCACCAGGTCAGGCCGCCGCTCGTAATGACCGCCTAGCGTCACCTCCTCGGCAATGGCGAAGTCGTTCTGCTCCGGTTCCTCCCAGTTGATAAGGTGGACGGTCTCTGTGACCTTGCCCGCCTCAATCTTCACCGGCACGCCATAGCGGAGCCGTTTGTAGACCTCTTGATTGTTGCCGTAGAGGGTGCGGCTGTGGTTGTCCGCCTCGGTGCGGAGGGTATAAATGGCCTTGCTGATCTGCGCGGAACTATAACCGCTCTTGGTCAGGAAACCCGTGAGCAACCCTTCTTCGATATTGCTGTTGCCGTCGCGGTCCGTCCAATCCCCTAGATACCGATAGCCGAGTTCATCCCGGAACAGGTCGATCACCCGCTTCTGCGTGGCACGTTCAGGTTGGCCGATGGGGTTGTGGCTCACTTCAGCAGCTCCCAATGCCCGCCTTTGGCGGGGCCAACATGCCTGATACACCCCTGCTCGCGCATGGCCTTGAGATGATTTTCTATGGCGGTAGTGCCCATGCCCAGGTTCGTTGCCAATTGAGTGATCGTGACCCGCGGATTCCGAATAATGGTCTCCGCGATCTTTCGTCGCTTTGCCAGGACGGATGCACTCCACTTTTCACCCCACTTTTCACCCCACTTTTCACCCCACCTGTCTTGGGTTGCTTCCAGAGCCGTCCCGCCAGTCCTCCTCCCTAAATCAATCTGTTCGTTGGAGAAGGGGAATATCGTCCACAAACCTGTCTTCTCATACCGGAATTCCGGCATGGGAAAAGCCGCCGTCTGGCAGGCTTCCAGAATGCGCTCGATCCCGCGGCCCCAGGCCTCGATCTTGCCCGCCCTGAAAAAAGCATTGGCGATATCGGGGTTGAACGGCTCGGAAGAATGCTTCCTGAGCAGGTTTTCAATGTTCCAGTCCGACGGCAATTGCCCCGGGTTCCAGATCATCAGTTTGTCAGGGTAGACGCTAATCTGAATCGGAATGCCACTGCCGTAATCCTTATGCACGACAGCATTCAGGATGGCTTCACGCAGGGCGGGCTCAGGTACGGGATAGGTTTCGATCCGCTGGAGTCCATCGTATGAGATCAAGGCCTTCAAGTACTTGGCATGCAGGATCACAATCGTCTGGTTGTCCTGCGTGAACAGGTCGCCGTGGACCTCATCGTGGTAACGAAGATCGACATTGCTTTCGAAGAACCCGATCTTGATATACGCTCCCGTAAAAAATCGTTCCGGTTCGGCGTGAAATAACAACGCAGCGGCTCGCGTGAGGTAGGCACCCTCCATCAGGTGCAGCTTTTCGAGCAGCGCCTGGTCTGGTTCATTCAAGATTTCCGAGGAGAGGCGTTGGCTTCTCAAGGCCTGCTTGCGGAAGTACTCAAGTGCTTGCGTGTCGAGATCGCCGACAGTGACATGGGGCAACGGAACACCGTCCCAATGAAGCCCTTGCTTACGCAGCAGGAAGCGATCCAGCGCAGCCCCCTTGAGGGCCTGATTGGTGCTGCCACTGCGGTAGTAGTACTCGCCCTTATAACTAATGGGGTTAGGGTAGGCTGGAACGATGATGTCCAGGTATTCTTGGCCCTTATCGGTTCGCAAATTCACATCCACCATGATGCCTAACATGTCGCGCACTTTGTTGGGAAGGTCCTCCAACAGCTTGCGTGCGTCCTTGAGCCCAACCACCTCGCCGTGGTCATTGCGCCCGATCACCATCACACCACCCTCGGCATTGGCAAAGCCGCAGATCCCCCGCAGGGCATCATCCCGCCAGGATTGCTTCCATTCAATGTGCTGGGTTTCGCTCATGAAGATGGCATCTCTAGTTTTTGGCTTCTAACCCCATCGCGTCAGACCAGTATATTTTTTAAGTCACCGTTTGGGTGGACGCCAACCCATGCCGCGCCCATATAGCCTTGAAAGTACTTTATTTTCAATGGATTGTATCATTGTTAGGCAATAATTTTTTCAGGAAAATAGGTGTGTTTTACTGAAAATACCCTTGCGTGTTCGGGTGTACCAATGGAACTCAGGCGGCAGACTCGTCAGCTAAGACCTCCGTGTGCACATACTTTTGAAACTCAGAGACCGTAGTAAAGCAACGGTAACCCGCCTGGCTGGCGATAGCGATAGTCTCGGCGCCTTCGTTCAGTAGTACGGCCACCGGCTGGCTGAGTTCCTCCTGTATGCCGTTGGGCCAAGCCAAGTCGAACATCGCTTTTTGCTCGCCTGTGGCCGAGTCTGCGAAGTCGTAGGCCAACACCCCACGAGGCAGACCTTGCCTTTCCATATATTCATTAAGGGCTTCGAGCTTCACTTCCTCCTCTTCGCTGCCGATGCCCCCACCGACCGCCACGGTCGTTGGAACGGTTGCCGTCGGACCAGTTAGCCAGCGGGTGTCATCGTGCAGCAAGTCCTCCATTCGCCGGTTGACTTCCAGGGCGAGCAATTCCTTTCGTGCTTCCAAGAACTCTCTGAAGTTCTCGATCTTCCAGAGGAATGCATCCATCGGAATCCATTGCGACGCCAATGCCCCCGGATGGTTCTTCTCGACTTCGAGGAAGTATTCCTCCGGTAAATGATCCCTAATGTCGAGGTTGGTGTCCTTCGTGAGAAAACAGAAATTGGCAAGGGCGTTGACTTCAGGCTTCTTAAACTTGTTCTTGTAAAGCTGGGACTTGGGGAAAATGTGATGCACTTCAAGACGACTCATTTTCCCAAGCAGGTTGGACTTAAGGGGCAAACCTGTACCCCAGTCGCGCGCCTCGCCCATGCGAGTGAGCAGGTAGAGAACGGGATAAAAGCGCGCGCCGAGGCTCCAACCGGTGAAGTGTCCAGGTTCCACACGCAACCCGCCATGCCACAGACGCAATTGCTCCAACAGCTTGTCAAGTCCGCCATCCTGGCCTTCGAGGGCCGCCAGATCCTGGTCAATGAAGGATTCCGTGGAGCCGGAGAAACGCCCCCACATGCCAGCCTGCACAAACCAGAACAGAAGCTTGTCGCGCTCCTTCTCGTTCATCGTGCCGGTGCGTTGGTCAAGGTAGCGCACCATCACCGGTACGCCGAACCGGCCGAAGAAGACCTGGTCATGGTCTAGACCCAGGCGTCCTCCAATGAGGTTCAAACTGGTGTCAATGTGTTTGGTGGCCCGCTTGAGGCCGTCCTGTATCTCCTCCGACGTCTTTTCGTGTAGAAACTGGAATTTTGCCTCCCCAGTCAGCGCCGTGTTGACCGAGCGCAGCAACCAGTCGAGATTGAAGTGGTAATCGGCCTTGGCCCATTCTTTGAGCTTCGCTTTCATAGTGTCACGAGCCTCCGGCCAGTCAGCACAGATTTTCGCCAGCGCCAAGTCGCCTTTGGAGAGCTTAGTGCCGCCGCTGTTGACACGATTGAAAATATCGACCACTACATCCAAGGTCTTATCCGCACCGGTGACTTCCTCAATGTGCAGGTCAACATCAGTGACGCCAAGCAGCCGGCTGAGCCGCGCCACGTAATCGCCCACCTTGGCTGCCAACGCCGGTTGGGTGCTCAGTCGCGTGACGAACTCGCCCAGCCCGACCGTTCCTTTCTTCATGAGTTCTGTGACGTCGATCCAGAGCGGATCGTCTTGCATCTTTACCGGCTGGTAGAAGGCGAATGTCTCCGTTTCCAGATGAAAGCGCAGACCGGTGAAGGCTTGTGCATTGCCGTCGAAGAATTTCGGCGCCTTGCCTCGCACCACGCCGTAAAGCGAGGTCATACGCTGCTGCCCGTCGAGCAGCAGTTTTACTACTCCCGCGGCCAGAGGACCATCACCACGGTGCGCGGCAGTCTTGGATTCGGTCGCCCATACCAGCAAACCGCCCACCGGATGACGGCGATAGAGCGAATCAAATAACCCGCGCACCTGGTCGCGATTCCAAACGTATCCCCGCTGAAATTCGGGTAAGGCCATATGGCCGCTATCGATATGATCAAGGACGGTCGAGATTTTCATATCAGATGAATCCTTCCAGTTAAGATTTCCTGCAACATTTCCCAAAGGGAGCTAGGGCCTCTGCGGAATAGTTCATACCAGTCGAATCCTTCCGGTCAGGAGTACAATCGAAAAATTATTCGCCCCTACGGATACGGGTGATGGAAGAGGAACTGTTCCGGAAATGGGAATCATGAATTTCATATCAATCGAATTTTCCCCGTTAATAGTTCCTGCATCATGCCCTGTTTGAGCTGGCGGGCTTTGGCCAGCTTGGCTTCCAGCGCGGCAATCTCGGCGTCCATGTCGTGCAGGATGGCGGCGATGGCGGTTTGCTCGGTCTTGTTGGGTGGGAGGGGTAGCTTGATGGAACGAATTTGGCCAAAATTGAGTCCTTCACGATTGCCGCCCGCTTGGAAACTGTCAATTTGCCGCTGGCCTAAGTCCGAAAGTAAGAAGTAGTTGATGAAGCATGATGAAACTTTATCGGCGTCCGTTCTAATAATGCAGACGTGCTGATTCACATTGCCGCCTGCCAAACGAGCATCAGCGATTGCACAGCGCCCAATTGAGGCCCCAGTAATATTTAAGAGGACATCATTTTGCCTCAACTCTGTGGCGGAAAAGTTGTTGTGGGTGTCATCATCTATGTATGCCAGCTCACTGAGAAGAAGTATTCCACAACCGACATTTTGACTCCGGACGAATGGCCTCCCGTAATCCTTGTATTTGCTACTTCCTCCTTTGGGAGTGATGCCGCTGCCAACCTTAAGGGCGAGGGCCCCAATGGTCGTTGGATGCCAATCTTCCGGAATCATCCCCACTTCGGTCTGCTTGTAGCCGGGTTTGACTGCAAACCCCGGCAGGCGGTTTTTGCCGGTGAGGAGTTCCTGCATGGCGCCCTGTTTGAGGTGGTGTTTTTTGGTGAGGAGTTGCTCCATGGATTCGATGAGGGCATCCGCATCGCTCAACGCCTCGGCGATGGCTTCTTGTTCGGCTTTGGTGGGCGGGAGGGGAACGCGAAGCTTTTGAATGTGATTTAGGAATAGATTCGCCTGTGCGCCCTGGTTTAGGCTGGCGAAAATCTGTTTCTGTCCATCTGCGGACTGTAGGAAATACTGGACAAACACACCGCTTAGTTTGGTTGCGTCAGGCTTGACCAGAGCAGCACTCCTAACCATCACGCATTCAAGTCCCTTTGGCATAGTAGCGATGCGACCAACTGTGCCTGAACAGGAGATAAGCACGTCTCCGGTTTCCGGGTTACAACGTTGCCTGATCCTTCGATATTCTTCTTCTCCAACGTAATCAACATCCGAAAGATCAACGCGACCATTGTGAATATTTCTTGCGGACAGAAGATAATAACCACTGTCTGATCTATTTGGCGTTAGGTGCTCTCCATCCGTGATTCGTTTGGCTCGGTCGATTAGCGAAAATACCTCCCACTCCTCAGGGATCACCCCCACCTCAGTTTGTTTGTAGCCGGGCGGAACCAGGGGAGAGTTGAGAGTTGAAAGTGGAGAATTGAGAGTTGAAAGTTGGGGATTTTCTGACGTTTTCATTTTCCACTCTCCACTTTCAACTTCCCACTACTCTCTCCATTCCAAGAGAACCCCATCTTTTCCAAGTGGCGATTTACCTTGGTCTCTAGGTTGGCAACCGTATGGACCTGCTGCGGCATCGGGGTTTCGTAGCGCTCGGCCAGTTCTTTGACACGCCGGGTGAGGGCCTGGCTGATACGGTCCATTTCCCCGTGGATGTCGCGGTCCAGTGCGGCGAGCCATTTGTCGTCCACCACCAGGGTCTGGATTTCGTCCTCTTTGAGCTTGGGATACTGCGCGCAGGCTATGGCATCCAGCGCGGCCTCTGACTCCTTGATCTTGCGTTTGAGATCGGACTCCCGGCTGTTGAGATCGAGCCATTCGTTCAGAATGTCGGCTTCGGATTTTTCCTGGTTTTCGTATGGAGGAGAACCTTCCGCCACTTTTAAGATAGCGGTTACGTCTTTGCTGTTGAGCGATTCGGTTTCGGCATTTCCGGTTTCCATAAGGACTTCCTTCAGGCGGGCGGTGACGTTGGCCTTGTTCACCTTGTCCAGCTCGGAGAAGGCGCCTTCTTCACCGCCGTGTTCCTCCTCCAGCTCGGTCAGTTGCGCCGTAACACCTTCCAATTCGCCTGTGAGCTGGTCAATGGCTTCCTGTTCTTTGGGAAAGTAGCGGGCAACGATGAGGGATTTGGGGATGAGGTCGCAGGCCCAGCCCTTGTCTACCTCTTTGATGATTTTGCCTTCCTTGTTCTTTTTCTCCTCTGTGACTCGGCGGGTCGTTGCGACCCAGCCATCGGCGGCGATGAGGTAGCAATCGTCCTGCATGGTGTCGGCCCAGTAGTCCATGAGATGTTGATAGACGTCGTAGTGATTGATGAGCGGTTTGCCGGTGTAGTAGGCGAGCAGGTCCTCGGAGAGTGCAAAAATAATGTCCTTCGGATGGCAACCGGCCTGTAACCCCTTGAGCGTCTTAGCGCTTTTTTTCCGCCATGCGGCGAAGTGGGTGTTCATACTGGTGATGAAGGAGGCGAACTCCGGGTGCTCGTAGATCGTGGGTTTAATCGCTGTCTTGTCTACAGCTAGGTCGAGATAGCCTGGGCGATTCTCTTTGAACAGGGTTTGCCGGAGCTGTGGGCAGACGCTCCAGTAACGTTGGAGGGCATCGACATCGGCGGTGGGGATGCCGCCTTTCAGGTGCCCTTCGATGTCCTGAAGATCTTCCGGCTCTTGGCTATCGATGTAGCGCGGGAGGTTGAGGTTGAACTCGTTCTTCTTAATCTCCTCGAAGGAGACCATGCGGGAATATTTGGGAACTTCGAGGCGTTTGTTGAAAACATCCACGATTTTGTGGATGTCCTGGGAGCGGAGGCGATTTTTGGGGCCGTCCTTCATGAAGCCCGCGCTGGCGTCAATCATGAAGATGCCCTTGCGGGCATGGGCATCCTGCTTGTCAACGACGACAATGCAAGCGGGGATGCCGGTGCCGAAGAAGAGGTTTGCGGGCAGGCCGATGATGCCTTTGATGTAGCCTTTGCGGATGAGGTTTTTGCGGATGTCGGCCTCGGCATGGCCACGGAACAACACCCCATGCGGCAGAATGCACGCGCCTTTGCCGGTGCTCTTGAGCGAGCGGACAATATGCAGCAGGTACGCGTAGTCCCCCTGCTTGCCGGGTGGCGTGCCGAATGACTGAAACCGCTCGAAGGGGTCGTGGAGCGGGTCGATGCCGGTGCTCCAGCGTTTGTCGGAAAACGGCGGATTGGCGATGACATAGTCGAAGGTCTTGAGCGTGTCGCCCTCCTTGAATTTGGGATCGGCCAGCGTATTGCCCTGCACGATGAGGGCAGTGGGGTTGTTGTGCAGAATCATGTTCATCCGCGCGAGGCCGCTGGTGGCCGCGTCTTTCTCCTGCCCGTAGAGAGTGACGGTCGTCCCGGCCTCATCGCCTACCTTTAGGAGCAAGGAGCCCGAGCCGCAGGTGGGGTCATAGACGGTGGTGGCGTTGGTCGTCTTGGCGTCGCGGATGCCGATGATTTGCGCGATGATGCGGCTGACTTCGGCGGGCGTGTAGAACTGCCCCTTGCTCTTGCCGCTCTGCGTGGCGAAGTGGCGCATGAGGTATTCATAGGCATCGCCCAGAATGTCATCACCCTCCGCGCGGTTCTTTGAGAAATCGAGCGCCTTGTTCTCGAAGATGGCGATAAGGTTGGTGAGCCGGTCCACCATCTCCTTGCCGCTGCCGAGCTTGTTGGCATCGTTGAAGTCCGGCATGTCGGACAGCTTGTTGGCATTGACCAGCGGAGCGATGATTTTTTTGTTGATCTGATCACCGATGTCGGGCTTGCCCTTGAGGGCCACCATGTCCTTGAAGGATGCGCCTTTGGGGATGGTGATGGGGGCATAGGGGACCCCGGCGTATTTGTCGCTGACGTACTTGATAAACAGGAGAACGAGGACGTAATCCTTGTATTGGCTGGCATCCATGCCGCCGCGCAGTTCGTCGCAGCTTTGCCAGATCGAGGAGTAGAGTTCGGATTTTTTAATGGCCATAGATTATGGATCTTTTTTGGTTATACCTTTTGTGTATAATTTGATTGAAATGACTCGATCTGGTGGATGAGCGGAATCTTTACCTAAAAGCTGCTCTGCATCGGGGAAGTTTTCTTATTCATCTTTCATCTCTTGGGTCCTGTCCGTGAGACTTAAATATTTTCCCTGCACCTCCTTGTAAATCGTATACATCACCCGGCGTTCTAACCCAGTCCAGACGACTTTGCTCCACAGCTCTTGTAGAAACTGACGGTCAGCGGGGATTAAGATTTTGGGAGGCGGAGATATATTCAATAGTTCCTGAATGGCCTCACGCTCTTGAGGCAAAGGACGAATAATAGCTGTATCTTGTTTCTCTTTGAGGCGCTGCGACAGCTCGAGGATATCCATAAACTGTTGCACAGAACTGTTGGCATTAAGTGTGCAAGGAAAACCCATCATTGAAAACACGAAACTACAAAAGATAAGCCCTTTCATATTTGCTTTCCTTCTCATTCCATACTCTGCATGTCCTGCAATGTACCGTAAAGTCCCATATAATCCAAGGTAGTGGGCACCCAGCACCATTCTTTGGTTGAATATTAAAGATGGTTTTTCAAAGCCATGGCTCGGAATACTTCTCCTTTACAGACCATAGAATCCCGCCTGGACGAGATTTTTGATGTGGCCGGAACCGAAGATTCCCTTCGGGAAAATACCAAAAAACAGATTTTCCAGAATCTATTGAATTTGCTCAATGTTAAAAAGAGCGGAGAGCCGTTCAGCGAGGAAGAACTCCATCATGCAGTGGTTGGTCCTTTGTGGGGTGTTAAACCGTTTTATCGGTTGAACCAGTTGAGGCAACCAAATCTCCAACATCTCACGGGCAGAATATCGGGATGCTTGTTTGTGTCGATCGCCTAAATTCAAAAACGACTTGCTTGAATTTCATCGAGAATTCCCCCCAGTTATTCAACCCCTCCCCCAAGGTCGAAAGTTTTCAAACCTTCCGCCCTCGCTCCGTAAAAATTTTACCTTAAAAAGTTCAGACCTCTATATGGGCTTGCTCACCTCTTGGGAGGATCTCAATAAACTCCGGAGTGTGGGTGCCGACCTGGATTTAATAAGGAATAGATGGGAAAGGCTTTTGCCCTACCATGGGTCCCGCTACTTGAATTCAAGAGGCTCGCGACGACTTTGGCATGAGCGAGGGTTTCGCGAAACAACCAGCCCGTCTTGGCATCCGGGATGCGTTGCGCCAGATCGAGTCCCAAGAATCGCATGAAGGACAGACGGTCACGAATCTGGTACTCGGTCTGATCATCGGACAAGTTGTCCAAGGCTTGCAGGACGAGAATCGTGAACATCAGCACGGCATCAAAGGGGGGACGGCCGCCTTGTTTCCGCGTGGAGCGGCGAAGAACTTTGGCCAAGATTGGGCGAAAGACTTCCCAGGGAATCACCTGCGCCAGCTGTGCTAAGGGATCACCCTGCTGATTGAGGGCCTCGTAGCGGTTGGTGAGATAAAAAAATCAAGTTGATTGGGTGTCTGCATCGCTCATCCTCCTTCAGAGGACTTATGCCAGAGTCAGCCGAAATGGTCAGTAGTTTTTAAAGGTGGCCTAATGTTATTTTGGATCAAGAAAAATCTGTGAGTGATAGGATGTGCGGCAAAATTGAGTTCATGAAAAGAGTTTAAGCGCCGTGCCCCTGGTCTGGAAGTTTTCCCATCATCTAGAAAGGAGCCACTCCCATGTCTACATTGCTTCACACACTTATTAGACGGCTCCCACCAATCAAGCGCCTCATTATTGAGCGGGATTATCTGCGAGTCGTGGCCAAGGCTTCTGGCTCTGCCTATGAAGCCCCCTTAGCGCAAGCCATTGCCCAAGGCAAACATCGCGAAGCCATTGGCGGACGGTGGGAGGAATTAGGAGAACTACAATTTTCATATCTGTGTCGGCATGGATTGAAACCAAACCATTCGTTCCTGGATATTGGTTGTGGCTCTCTCCGAGGCGGTGTGAAGTTTATCGGGTACCTGGAGCCCGGAAACTATTGGGGAATCGACAATAGTGCGGCCTTATTGGAGGCCGGCTGGTCGGTCGAATTGCCTTCTCTCGATCTTCAGCGGAAGCAACCACATGCTCAACTCGTGTGCTTGACAGATTTTGAATTTACGTCACTTGCCCATCTCTTCGACTATGCCTTGGCGCAATCGGTCTTTACCCATTTAAATCTCAACAAAATTCGGCTTTGTTTAACCAGGCTCGCGCCTGCCATGAAAACCGGCGGAACATTCTTGGCCACCTTTTTGCCGGCTCCGGCCAATCATCCCATCGATCAACCGATTAAACGGATGAACATTACCTCGTATGGCCATCGGGATCCTTTTCATTATGGCTTTGAAGACTTCGAGCATGTCGTGCGCGGGCTTCCCTGGACCGTGCAAAATTTGGGGCCATGGGATCATCCGGCCAATACGGAAATGCTGGAATTTAAAAAAACTTAGAAGGGACACTGAAGGGATTGAGACCACGGCATATCAGTGAGTGAACTGACTTGCCATTCAGGTTGTCATGCACCATCTCAGGCACGCCCGTCAATTCCCTGGGCAGTCAAAGCTGTTGAGAGCGTTTTAAGAGTGCCCTCCTTGGGTAAGATGGATATGGTCATCGCATCATCGTACCCAACCGCGGAGCCTGGCGAAATTGCACTTATTGTATGAATCCGCGCTCGAAAGGTGGGCGCTACGGTGAAGCAGGGCACAGATCGGCGGTCTGATGAGGTTTCAATCCTCGCCCACTTCGAAAGGTGGGCGCTACACTGTACCACCAGCGATTATAAGCAAGGCAATGAACACAAAAGCTGTAGTGCTAATTTTCATTTCTTCAGTCCTTAGTTATTGATTTCAGAATTTATAACCAATTCATTATCACTACACAAGA
>JBBDSY010000088.1:0-95748 GCA_040904705.1 Nitrospirales bacterium
GATTGCCCACTTCGATGACCGGTTGTAACGCCGTCAAAGCCAACGCTTTGTCCGCTAACGCCACCGCCGCCACGGTCCCCGCCGAGACCTTTAAAAATTGCCGTCTAGAAAGAAACATCGACACTACCTCCTTTTAAAAAATTCTCAACTAAGAGAAAAATAAAAGACCCTACCCTCACGGGGTTTTCCTATCGCGCTATCCTCTACCTCCTTTCGTCCCGACGGACCGTAAAAATATGGAATCTATAAAGACGAAAAACCCGTCACGTGCATACGAAAAGCTGCCAATAGCTTCACATGCAATCCACACTCCATCACCCATTCATCCATGAGAAATTTTGTATATTATTGATAATTAATAGAAATTACTAAGCTTCACTCCACATTCAAACTTCTAGGAAAAATATTCCCCATTGAAATATCAATGGCATCGCCCAATAGGCCTTGGATATTCAATGGTAAGCATTAGCTATAAGGGGTCAGACTCGACATATTACCCCATCTTTGTTAGCCTCCATCCTCTGTTAAGTCTGTTAATAAGGAAAACGTATGGCACGGTTACCTAGATATTTTGTCCCAGGCCTCCCCCTCCATGTGATTCAACGAGCGAACAATCAGGGAAAACTGTTTGATCAAATCAGCGATTACCAAGTCTATGAAGACTGGCTGAAGGAAGCCGCCCAATCGCACGGATGTGCGATTCATGCCTATGTTCTGATGACCAACCATGTACATTTATTAGTCACCCCAACTCACGCAACAAGTCTGCCAAAGACCTTACAGTCATTAGGACGCCGGTATGTGCAGTATTTCAATAAGATCTATGAGCGAACGGGGACATTGTGGGAAGGCCGTTACCGAGCGACATTGGTAGAAAGTGAGTCCTATCTGTTGACCTGCTGCCGATACATTGAACTCAACCCCGTGCGTGCCGAGATAGTGCGTCATCCTCGCGACTACCGATGGTCAAGTTATCGGTACCATGCGGAGGGAAAAACCAACCCACTCCTGACTCCTCATAGCATCTATCAGCGATTGGGCGGAACAGCATTGGCGCGACAACAGGCTTATCGAACGCTCTTTCGCCACCATTTAAGTGGAGAAACTCTCGACGCCATCCGCGAAGCCACCAATAAGGCGTGGGCATTAGGGACTGACAAATTCAAGGATGGCCTCGCCAAAAAATTAGACCGCCGCATCGCTCCGTTGCCACGAGGCCGCCCCTCATTAGGGAAAGATGGATACCCCAAAGTCGGAGTAAATCATGTCCGATGACGTTCAACAACCCTTCACTAACCTCGATGAAGATACCGCCCTTCGGACTATCCTGGAGGGCACGGCGACTGAAACCGGAGAACGGTTTTTTGAAGCCCTGGTGGAAAACCTGGCTAAAGCCCTACACACCAATGCCGCCTGGGTGACGGAATATATTCCTGAATCCCGCCGATTGAAGGCCCTGGCCTTTTACCTGAACGGATCGTTTCTCAAGGAGTGGGCCATGGATCTCGCGGGCACCCCTTGTGAACACGTCATCGACCAGGCACGCTTGATCCACTTTCCTGACAACTTATTGAACCTGTTTCCCCTTGATCCGGATATTGCCGGGCTCAAGGCGGCCAGTTATATGGGCCTGCCACTCACCGATACCAGCGGAATAATTCTTGGACACCTGGCCGTTTTGGACCTCCAACCGATGCCCGCCGACCCGCGTGTAGAGGCTATTTTCCGTATTTTTGCCTCTCGTGCCGCAGCTGAACTGCAACGCTTACAGGCCGAGTCCGCCACACGTGAACGTGAGCAAAAACTTCGTCGGCTGGTGGACAGTGCGATGGATGCCATTATTGAATTGGATGAACAGCTTCGAATGACTCGCATCAATCCGGCTGCTGAAAAGGTGTTCCAATGTCAACCGACTGATTTCATTGGCAAGGAGTTTTACCACTTGCTTGCCCAGAGCGATCAAGAAAAATTACGGATACTGAGCCACGATTTGAAAGCAAAGCCTGAAGGCCAACGATCGCTCTGGATTCCAGGAGGCCTTAACGCTCTCCAAGCCGACGGCACGGCATTTCCTGCAGAAGCCACATTCTCCCAATTCCAGATGGAGGGAAGGAGCTTTTACACCCTGATTCTGCGCAACGTCGACGAACGATTGGAGGCGGAACGAAAGATTCGATCTCTTACGATTGAAGCAGAATTTCTCAAAGAAGAATTACACGAACTCCAACACTTTGGTGAAATTCTAGGAAACAGTCCTGCATTGATGCATGTGCTTCGAGACCTCCAACAAGTAGCCGATACGGAAGCCACGGTCCTCATACAAGGAGAAACCGGAACCGGAAAGGAAGTTATTGCCCGCGCTATTCATGCCAATAGCCGGCGCCGCGATCGTCCTTTTATTAAAGTGAATTGCGCCGCCATTCCTGCAACTCTAATCGAAAGTGAGTTTTTTGGACACGAGCAAGGGGCCTTTACCGGTGCGACAAAAAAACGTGAGGGACGCTTTTCATTGGCTCATGAAGGAACGATCTTTTTGGATGAGATAGGAGAACTGCCATTTGACCTTCAGGGAAAACTCTTACGCGTCTTGCAGGAAGGAGAATTCGAGCCTGTGGGGAGTTCTCACACTAAAAAAGTCAATATCCGTGTGCTCGCCGCAACTAACCGGGACCTCCAAAAGGAAAGCCAAGCAGGAACATTCCGAGAAGACTTGTATTACAGACTCAATGTCTTTCCCCTCCATCTTCCACCTTTGCGAGAACGCGGGGAAGATGTGATTCTGCTGGCTAATACTTTTGCGCAACATTTTTCCCAACGAATGGGCCGAACCGTGACTCCCCTCTCCTCAGACGCGCTTAGACGCCTCATTGAGTACCCTTGGCCTGGGAATGTCCGGGAGCTACAAAATGTCATTGAACGGGCGGTCATTACCACCAAAAATGGACCATTAAATCTTGACCGGGCTCTCCCCGATGAAGACAAGCTACCCTCCCCAAACCACCGCTCTATGCAAGAGAATTCAACACTCCGAACTATTCAGGAAATTCAAGACCTCGAGCGTCAGAACATTCTGATGGCCCTAGAGCAAAGCAACTGGAAAGTGTCTGGAGAAAAGGGGGCCGCCAAACTTCTAAAGATCAACGCCTCGACTCTCGCTTCCCGAATGAAGTCCTTGGAAATATCGCGCTTGAAATAACTGATTTTCGATTTCACACCCCAACGTTTTTTGCATCCTCCTCACCTCTCATTGATATCTCCCATACTTTCTAAAATTCTTCTCCTTTTACGAACTCTCGCAAATTTGACTTGCGAAATTTCGTAAATCCTTACATCTCATAAGTCGGTTCTGCTTCAGCTGATTCATAACAAATTGTTTTTAAGCGTATTTTTAAAATTTCAGCCCTGGCACATCCCCTGCAAATTGGTGGAGGCATGGAAGACAGCACACATCAAATGAGTTCTGAAGCAAAGACATGAATGAAGAGAAGTTGCAGAATAATCAAAGTTCAAAGCCTCAAATACCGGCTAAAAAACAGAATCTTGGAGATATGTGTCGTAAAGCAGATCAACTCTTTTTTCACTCACTCTTTCACATTCAACAAGGAGGATGCCTCATGTCCACCGTCACCACACCATCAACCATTAATGGCGTCAATGTCGATCAATTAGGTGCCAACATCAATGCCATTCAAGGCAATACAGGGTTGGCCAAATTTCAGTTCCGGGCCACCAATACCTGGATCAATGGCGGTCACAATCGCACGACGATCAAAGAGTTCTATGGGGTCGGCCAGGAAGATACAACCCGAACCGAACCTTTTGTGCTGGATGCGGATGAACCGCCGGTCTTATTAGGGGAGGATTATGGAGCCAATCCCGTGGAGTTTGTGTTGCATGCCTTGGCGGCCTGCCTAACCACGTCGATGGCCTATCATGCGGCGGCTCGTGGCATCAAAATCGACTTGATCGAATCCCGGTTGGAAGGGGACTTGGATCTTCGCGGTTTTCTGGGTCTGTCCAAAGACGTGCGCCCGGGGTACGAAAATCTCCGGGTGCAATTCACGGTAAAAAGCGACGCCCCGACGGAAACGCTCCAGGAGTTGACGAAATACTCTCCGGTATTCGACATCATCTCCAATCCCGTGCCAGTAGAAATTTCCGTGACCAAGGAATAGCATCTGATTCCCGGCACAGCTGATCGCCTCCTGAATCACAGGAGGCGATCAGGCATAAGGACGAGCAAACGGGAAATAAGGAATGATTTAGGAACTTTGAATTATGAGCGAAAAAAAGTCGGCCAGGCTGATATTTCCGCCGGAGAGAATGGCTCCGACTCGTTTGTTAGCTAAGACCGATTCACCACGTAAATCGGCGCTAAGGCCACGACGCTGGATGGCTCGATGACGAGATGGAGACGCTCAGACGCCATCTTCATCGCAGGCCCAATTTCTTCTAATCTTCCACCACGAAAATTTCTTCCACATGATCTCGCAGTACACCACAGGTGCATTCGCCCAAACTGGGGCGTAAGCTTTCTGCAATCGTGGCAGCCGATTCAGGTTGGACACTATACCCTTGCTGCATTGACAGGCGTCCATCCAACGCCTTCACCGGTTCACAGCCATATACCGTGATTGCAGAATTTACCCCATGAGCTGCCGACAAGCCCCTGCAAGCAATCCGCCCCCCCAGGTGCGAGAACCACCGCGAACGCCGGTTCGACCTGCACTAATTCCCATGTGGCCGAGCCCTGCCCGGCAGTCACATCGGCATCGTTATAGGGAGGAATGAACCGGTCGCGTTACCGCCACACCTGATCTTGAGCGAATGCCTTCGCATCCTGACGCGTGGGCCGCGCACAGTGACAGTCGCTCCGAATTCTTCTACCCGTATTCGTTTGGAGACATTGACTGGCTCAGGAATGACAATATGCGCCGAATAGCCGAGAAGTTGGCCGGCCCATGCAAGACCGTGCGCATGATTATCTGAAGACACTGTCACCAGCTGATGAAGCGGCGCCGTTTTTTCTTTTCGAACTAACACATGCTACGCCCCTCGAAATTTCAAGGCTCCCGTCCGTTGAAAATTTTCACATTCACAATAGACGGCTCCGCCGCATTGATCATCGAAAAATAATGGGCGCAAGACCGGCGTCAACATAAGCCACCCCGTCTAAAATTTGCATGGCCTGCTGCACAGGGAAAACGTGGGAAGGGAAGAAGTCATTTTCAAAGACCCGCATAAACTGACAAAGCGACGGAGCCTCAGCACGTGGACCTCTTGGATTATGAAGGGAATGATTCGGGAGGGCGCTTGAGTTCTTCCAGTGCAACGTGCTTGGGAAGGAGAACGGGATAGACGATGCCGATGGGATCGCCACGATGAATCGTAATGGGTTCTTGGGATGGAATCTCTAATTGTAGGAGAAAGTTGGTCACAAAGGCATCGTAATCGGGAAGAAAGTCATAAAGATTAGGAGTTGTTTTATATTCCTGCGTTTTTACGCCTTCCCAGACGGAAAAGGGACGTTGAGGTAAATGATAGAAATGATTCGGCACGTCCTTCATCATCATGCCCAATTGCTTGGGGTAATAGAATCGAATGCCGCAACAGAGCTTGGGGAAACCGCTATTAAGAATATTATCCACATACATCCCAGAAAATGATTTGTACCCCAATAGGCGTTCTTCTGGCAGAATCGGTGGCGATTGCCACTCAAAGCCTTTGTCGGCTCGGCGAATCCGGCAATCCGCCGGAGAACGAATGAGCCAACCATACTGCCCCACAAACCGCACCGGACCGCAATCATCAGGTACCACCTTATAGCCGGTGGCGGCGAGGTTGCGTTGATCTTCCAAAGACATCCCCGTCATCATGGGCCGATGGGGGTGGAAATCCAGCTTGAGTCGCTCCGGAGCAAAGGCCGTAGAGTATTCCCGCTCCCAGTACACCACCCACTTCTGATCAGTCATTCCCGGTAGTTCGTTCATGACCATTTTTTAAATGAGACAGAGAATGCCTGAGCATCATGGAGCGTCTACCATTTCCCCTCGCTTGATCATCCAGGCCACTTCCGCCACTCGCTTACCCAAAGCTCTAGCATCCGCTTTCTCTGCTTCATCAATACCAGGGCTGTTCCCTTCAGTCGTCGCCGAAGCCCCAAAAGCTCCTCCGGCACTAACAACAATCATTTGATTCCCCAGCATGGCGGCTAAAATCGTCAACATGGTCACTTCTTTTCCACTGGAGACTTGACCTCCCGTCGCAAAGGCTGCCCCAACTTTGTTGCGCATTTTAAACTCCGGAAAGATGCCAAACTCAAATTGCCATCGATCAAAAAACGTTTTGACTTCCCCCGACATATTCGACCAGTACACCGGAGACCCCACGACTAACGCATCACTGCTCAATAACACATCCGCTGTCACCTCCCCCACTGTAAGCAACAACACACGTGTGCCTGGCGTAGCCTCAGCTCCCGCAACCACGTTCTGAGCCATGATTTGGGTATTGCCAGATAAGGAATGGTAGGTCACCAGGACCTGAATAGTGTCAGCCGGAGACTGAACCTGTGCCGCAACGTGTGAACACCCAACGCATAGAACAAGTGTCCCAAGAAGCACACGCGCCAAAGATTGAGCAATCATCAGAATTCGGAAAATTCCAGAAGGGAGAAAATGCCTGCTGACTGATAATGTCAGATGGGAGTGACTGAAAAAATGGCAAATAAAAAAACGTTACTGCCGACCAATTTCCTCATCAATTTGTTCTTCCACCGACACATGTGTCAACGCCCCGCGATAATCGCACACATGGCACCGCACTCGAAATTCCTCTAACCACTTTTCTTGTACAAAATGTTTGCAGCATTTAGGGCATGCAAAGACTCCTTTCACATAATGCACTTGCTTCTTGTACTTCATCGCCACCCCCCCCTCTGAAAATAGAATGATTCCCAAAGATTAGCCTGCCACACCCCTTTTCCAAATTGCAACTTTGGCTTAATCGTCTAGACGAATTGATTTTTATTTAGAATCTGACAACCTTGAATGTCGGTGTTTTCTGGGAAAATACTCATCGTGGACTATTTTGAGGCGGGTGTGTTCAACGTGGGTATAGATTTGGGTGGTGGCGATGCTGGAATGCCCAAGCATGGTTTGTACGGATCGCAGATCCGCTCCATGATCCAAGAGATGGGTCGCGAACGAATGCCGGAGCATATGTGGCGAGATGGATTTGGCAATCCCGGCTCGAGCCGTGCGACCTTTAAGCATTTTCCAAAAATATTGCCGACTCATAGCCTGACCCAACCTGGTGAGAAACAACGCCGAAGACGTCCGCTTTTTGACAAAAGCCGGGCGAGCGGACTGCAGATATTCCGAAACCAATTCCCGTGCCTTATCACTGATGGGCACAATTCGCTGCTTGTCGCGCTTGCCGGTCGCCTGTAGAAACCCCACTTCTAGGTTGAGATCGCCCACTTCCAAATTCACCAGCTCCGAGACGCGAAGGCCCGTGGCATATAACAATTCGACCATAGCGGCATCCCGCCGATCCTCGCGGCTATCCATGGCCGGCAGATTGAGGAGGCGTATGACTTCGGTTTCGGATAAGAGTTTGGGGAGTTGTAGCCATTGCTTGGGGGTCACTTTTAAAATCCCTGCGATTCCGCTGCTCCCTTGGCTGGCCGCTGCATATTTATAAAAGCCCCTGATTGCGGCAAAACATCGGGCGATCGATGAGGACGATAACCCGGACGTTTTCAGGCTCCCGAGAAATTGCACCCACAAGGGTTTGGTGAGAGCTTGAAGATCGGTGAGGCCTTCTTGTTGAAAAAAATCCACCAATTTTCGCAAATCCCGACGATAGGCCGCCAAAGTATTGGCCGCACAGCCACTTTCCACTTGCAACATCGTGAGATATTCGTCCATTAATTCTTGCATAGGTTCTTTAGTTCGACGATTTCCTTGGAGAACACCCACCCGAATGGGTTCTAGGCCTTAAGCCTTGACAGAATTTGGGGTGTTCTCCTATTTAGGTAAGCGCACTACCTGATATAATAATCTGAATTCTCAGTATAATCACCTCAATCCTTCATCAATGTATTGATCGACACCTCTGATATCTACTTCATTCGTCTCAACACGTTGTCCATTCGTATGACGCCATTGTCACATACCAGCATCTGGTGGGTTTGTCGTGCCCAGCGCGCTATGGTGCTTAGTCTGGGCCTTCTTCTCCTCATCCTTGCCCCTTCTCTCTCGTTTGGGGTCGAATCTGCAGAACTCAACACCTTAGACCAGGCCAAAACTCAGCTAGCAGCCGGAAAAACTACTCGTGCACTCAAAACCGTAGAGGCATTGATTGATTCCTTTCCATCGCCGGACATTCTTCAAGATGCCTATTTCCTGCAGGCGACCATCCTGAAGGAAGAGGGCAAAATAGCAGAAGCATTGACTGTAATGAGACAACTCCTGGAAGAATTTCCTTTTGCACCCGTCACAAATCCCGCGCGAGTGTTGATGGCTGAATTGTACAGTCAGAACAAGGAATACTCCCAAGCCCTGACACAATTGTACCAAGCGTTGGATTATGCGGCGGACCAAGAACTGCGCCGAAAGCTGTTTCAACGAATTCGACAAGCTGAACTGGACAATCGCAACCCCCTCGGGGCGGTGAAAGCGGCACTCAATGAAATGATGGTGGCCTCACCTGCCGAACGACTTGAATTAGAACAATTGACGCAGACGTTGGTCTTACAACAATTAAGTGAAGAGGGGCTTCAGGAACTGGTGGAAAGCTATTCGAATCGTTATCCAGGAGATATCGCCACCATCCGCATGATTGAACTCCACACGACCCGCGGTGATGAGGTCTTGGCTGAACGGGATATCCGTGGATTCCTAAAACGTTTCCCAAACCATCCCTATGCACAAACAGCCATGGCGCTGCTGCAATCCTTCATTAGCAAAATCAAAGTGCGTCAACATATTCTGGGCGTGGCCCTGCCGTTTTCCGGTCCCATGAAACCCTATGGAACGGATTTACTGAATGGTATTCGTTTGGCAATAGCCATCGCACAGGAACAGTGGGGTCTCTCGTCGGTAGGGCTGGTTGTGAAAGACACGACCACCATTACCGCGCCTTTGCGTGTCGAAATGCAACAACTCCTTAATGAGTTTCAACCTCGAGCCGTGATTGGACCATTGTTGTCTAGAGAAATCCGTAGCCTAGGCCATCTGCCGGATGATTATGCTACTCCCTTTATCACACCATCTTCCACGCTCCTCAATGTCCGGCAATTTGGCTCGTATTGGTTCAATACGGCCATGACCTCTTCCGTTCAAGCCAAACGTCTCGTGGAGTATGCGGTCATGAAATTGGGGTACCATCGGTTTTGTATCATCTATCCAAAAACCGCCTATGGACGTGAATTGGCTGATATGTTTGCCAAGGAAGTTATCCATTCTGGTGGAGAGGTGATTGCAGTCGAAGAATATACGGAAGAGCAAACGGATGTTAGCGAACAACTGCGTCGTGTGAAAACCAAGGACCTTGCGAAATATGGTCTTGAGGAACACGAAGAAACACGAACAGGGGAAAAACGACTGGTCTATACCCCTGGTTTTGACGCGGTCTTTCTCCCAGGGCAACCCGTGCACCTGGCCATCATTGCGGCGCAACTGGCATTTTTCGATATGAATGTCCCGATTCTTGGAGGCAATAGCTGGCATAATCGTGAATTGTTTCGATGGGCCAAACAGGACCTGGATGGCAGCATTTTCGTGGATGGGTTTTTTCTTAACAGTCCTGATCCGAATGTACAAATGTTCATCCAGCGTTACCGGAGCCAATATCACAAGGAGCCTTCCCTTTTTGCCGTTCAAGCCTATGATGCCGCAACGTTGGTTCTGGAAACTATTCGAAATGACGCCCAATCCGGACAGGATGTTTGGGACCAACTCATCCGACGGTCTGACTTACCGGCGCTTAGTGGATTTGCTTCTTTTAGTTCGGCAGGCATTTTGAATCGTCGTCTGTACCTCCTTCAAGTCGATAATCGAAGTTTTACGCAATTGAATTAAATTCATGGATTCCATCGCCTCCGTTATTCATACCCTTTCGTATATGCTGGTACCGCTGATTGCAGCCGTCGTCCTCCACGAGTATGCCCATGGTTGGGTGGCCAACTTCTTCGGCGACCAGACGGCAAAATCACAGGGACGATTGACCATGAATCCCCTTCCTCACATTGATCTGTGGGGAAGCATTCTGGTCCCTCTCATGCTGTCACTCGTCCCAGGAGGGATTATTTTTGGATGGGCCAAGCCAGTGCCTATCAATCCTTCTCAACTCCACAAACCACGACGTGACATGGCCTTGGTGGCCATCGCGGGTCCACTCATGAATTTGTTTTTGGCTATTGTCAGCGGCCTCTTACTCATGCTCTTTCTATACTTAGACCCCACAATCCAAGCCAATTGGCCGCCTCAACCTGGCGCCGAACCTCGGGAAGACCTGTTAGGTATGGTGCTCGTTCCACTAACCGCAATGGCGCTATCATCCATAATCATTAATATCGTCTTGCTCTCCTTTAATCTCCTTCCCTTTCCACCGCTGGACGGGAGCCGCGTCTTGCGCAGTTTACTGCCTCCGAAACCGGCCATGACCTTGAATCGCTTAGAGCCCTATGGCATGCTCATCATCTTTGGATTGTTAATGTTAGATTCGCGCATTCCAATTATCAGCTCTTTTATTTTCTTCATGTTTCGACTCATTGGCCAGCCTTTTCTGCCAGCTTAATCACCCAAAGGTCAGAGGAACTCCTGCATAATGGCAACACGCGTACTGAGCGGCATGCAACCCAGCGGGCTTATGCATTTGGGCAATTTGCTGGGAGCCTTAGACAATTGGAAAACACTCCAGGCCGAGCATGACTGTTTTTTCTTTGTGGCCGACTGGCATGCCCTCTCAACGAATTATGCCGATACCAGCCGCCTGAAAGAGTTCTCGCGAGAACTCCTCATCGACTGGCTTGCGGCAGGCATTGATCCGAATCGAGCGACAGTCTTCATTCAATCCCATATTCCTGAACATGCCATCCTGCATTTATTATTCTCGATGATTATCCCTATTCCTTGGCTGGAACGAAATCCGACCTATAAGGAAAAACAAGACGAAATCAAAGAGAAAGACCTATCAACGTATGGCTTTTTAGGCTATCCCGTGCTTCAAGCCGCCGACATTCTTTTGTATAAACCTGATCTCGTGCCGGTAGGGAAAGACCAACTCCCGCATTTAGAGCTGACGCGGGAAGTGGGCCGTCGGTTCAATAGTTTGTATACGCCCGTCTTCCCCGAGCCCAAAGAATATTTGACCAAATTTCCTAAAGTGTTAGGGATTGACGGACGAAAAATGAGTAAGAGCTATCACAATACGATTAATCTGTCCGACACCGAACCGACTGTTCGACAAAAACTCAAAACCATGGTGACCGATCCGGCGAGAGTTCGACGGACAGATAAAGGCAATCCTGACCTGTGTCCGGTTTATGACTTCCACAAAATCTTTTCAACGGATTCCACCATCAAACAAATCGACATCGATTGTCGAACGGCAGCCATTGGATGTATCGATTGCAAAAAACAGGTGGGCGACGCCATGGTTGCACGATTTTCTCCCATGTGGGAAAAGCGGGCAGGTGTCACAGCCCATCCAAAGCAGATGCAAGAGGTCGTCGAAGAAGGCCGGAAACGGGCTTCAGTGGTCGCAAGTGAGACCATGAGAGAAGTCAAAGACGCGATGAAAATTTGAGTGTGCGGAATGAAGCATTTCTTGACAGTTCCTAGACCCCTCGTTACTATCCGGACTCCTTTTTCACCTACAAAACCTACCCTATAGGGGACTAATGAGATTCACATGAGTACACGTGTTGCCATCAATGGATTTGGACGTATCGGACGAAACTTCCTTCGCGCCAGCTTTCAAGATCCCGACATTGAAATTGTCGGCATCAATGATTTGACGGATGCCAAAACCCTCGCCCATCTCCTGACCTATGATTCCATACATGGGCGTTTTCAAGCCGAAGTGCAGTGTGACCAAGATTCTTTAACGGTCAATGGCAAACGGATTCGTATCTTTGCCATGAAAGACCCCAAGACCTTGCCCTGGAAAGACCTCCAAGTTGATTTTGTGATTGAATCCACCGGGCGATTTACCGATCACGAGAGTGCGAGTCAACATGTGGCGGCCGGAGCCTCCCGAGTGATCATTTCCGCCCCGGCAAAAGATGCCGACATCACCATCGTTCTGGGCGTCAACGAATCCATGTACAATCCGCACGCCCATACGATTATTTCCAATGCATCGTGTACGACGAATTGCTTGGCCCCTGTCTCTAAAGTCATCTTACAAGAGTTTGGCATCAAGCATGCCTTTATGACCACGATCCATTCGTATACGAACGATCAACAGCTCCTCGACCTTCCGCATAAAGATTTACGCCGAGCCAGGGCTGCAGCCTTGTCGATGATTCCCACTTCAACGGGAGCCGCGAAAGCCTTGCATCTTGTGATCCCCGAATTGAAAGGAAAAATCGACGGCATGGCCATCCGCGTACCCACACCGAATGTCTCGCTCATTGACCTCTCGGTTGAGGTGGCAAAGGATTGCGATGCGGCCACCGTCAATACCGCATTTAAACACGCCTCCCAAGGGTCATTAAAAGGATATTTACAAGTTTCTGAAGCCCCCATAGTTTCGACTGATCTCAATGGATGTTCCTACTCAGCAACAGTGGACGCTCCACTCACGGCAGTGATGGACAAACGTTTAGTGAAAGTCTTTGCGTGGTATGACAATGAATGGGGGTATTCGTGCCGTTTACGTGACCTCGTCAAAGTTCTCGCGCAAAAGGGATAACCGACCGAACCGCGGGCTATCTTGGTGAAGATCCCACCACACTCCAGCTCTCAAGGAAGGCAGAGGGAGTCATGAACCTGACCAAACAAACCATCGACCAGGTTGATCTCCGCAACAAACGCGTGCTCATTCGAGTGGACTTCAATGTCCCCCTTGATGATACTGGAGAAATTTCAGACGATTCACGAATGCGAGCCGCCTTGCCGACCATTAACAGAGCCATTGATGAAGATGCCGTAGTCATCCTGTGTTCGCATTTAGGCCGACCCGATGGCCGCCCAAACCCAGCTTTCAGCCTGGCCCCGGTGGCGAAACGTCTTCAGCGCCTGCTGAAAAAATCGGTGGTCTTTGTGGATGATTGCATCGGCCCTAAAGTTGAAAGCGCGGTGAAGGAGGCTAAACCAGGAGACGTGATTCTTCTTGAAAATTTACGATTTCATCCCGGCGAAGAAAAGAACGACGACCAGTTTTCATCCCAACTCGGAGCCATTGCCGATGTCTATATCAACGAAGCCTTTGGGACGGCACATCGTTCGCATTCTTCGACCGTCGGCATCACCAAATATGTACGTGTCTCGGCTGCTGGATTTTTGATGAAACGGGAGGTTGAAGCCTTAGAAGGAGCCGTTGAAAATCCGGTTCGCCCCTTTGTGGCTATTTTAGGGGGAGCAAAGGTTTCGGGAAAAATCGGAGTCATTAAAAATCTTGGGGGAAAGGTGGACAAGGTCATCATCGGCGGAGGGATGGCGTTTACTTTTATCAAGGCCTTGGGCTTCGAGATCGGGAAATCGCTCGTAGAAGACGACATGTTGGATTTGGCTAAACAAATCCTTGAACAAGCCTTGGCGCAAAAAATCAAGTTTTATCTGCCTGTAGATTGCGTTGTGGCAGCTAGCTTGGAACCTGACGCCGAAACGATGATTGTCACCATCCAGGAAATTCCTCCCGGTTGGTATGGGATGGATATTGGGCCTGCCTCTGTCAGGCTTTTTGCCGAGGCAGTCCAAAACGCGAAAACCATCTTATGGAACGGCCCCATGGGAGTATTTGAGCGAGATGCCTTTTCCCGTGGAACGTTTGCACTGGCGCATTCCGTCGCAAACGCCTACGCCAAAACCATTGTCGGTGGAGGAGATACCGCCTTGGCCGTCTATAGGGCCGGCGAATCGGAAAGCATGTCCTTCATCTCGACCGGTGGTGGCGCCGCACTCCAACTGCTTGAGGGCAAGTTCATGCCGGGGCTGGCTGCATTACCAGACCGTCCCTATTAACCATCCAGTTAACTTTTTTCCCTTTTCGAAAGCACACGTTCTGCATGGCTAATCGATTCATTGTCGGTAACTGGAAAATGCACAACACCATTTCCCAAGCCGAAACCCTCATTCGCGATATTGTGGCCAGGTATCAGCCGCATCCATCCGTGGAACTGGCGGTTGCCCCGCCGTATGTGGCTCTTCCAACCGTATCGCATCTACTGGCTGGCACTCCTTTACGACTCGCAGCACAAAATGTCTGCGCGAAAGACGAAGGGGCATATACAGGGGAGATATCTCCACCCATGTTGAGGGAACTGGGGTGTCAGTATGTCATTATCGGACATTCTGAACGGCGACACCTCTTTGGAGAAACCGATCAGATCATCAATGAAAAAATTCATGCGGCCCTCCATCATGGCCTTCGACCCATATTTTGTATCGGAGAACGACTAGAGGAACGCGCAGGCGGCCAGACTCTTGAAATCATCCAACGTCAATTACAAACAGGATTGGCGGGTGTGGAGGACAAAGGTCTCGGCACCATCACGATTGCCTATGAGCCGGTCTGGGCGATCGGGACTGGCCGGGCTGCAACCGTCGAACAGGCCACGGAAGTTCATGCGGCCATTCGATCATTAATCGCAACGCACTGGAACCTAAAGGCCGAACACATCAGGATTTTGTATGGAGGCAGCGTCACAGCAGACAATGCCCAGGCCCTTTTCCAATCTCCACACATTAATGGAGCCTTGGTTGGGAAAGCTTGTTTGAATTCGGAATCCTTTGTTAAGATAGCCGAGATTGCATCTTTAGATTTATGAATTAGCCTTCAGAGGACCATAGAGCATATGTATACATTGGCCGTCTCAATCCATCTCATTGCCTGTTTTCTTATGATCGCTTCCATTTTGCTGCAAGCCGGGAAGGGAGCGGAAATCGGGGCCTCCTTTGGAGGGTCGTCTCAAACTGTCTTTGGAAGCCGCGGGCCTGGAACATTTCTTAGTAAGGTCACCGTGGGAACCGCCATGATCTTTATGATGTCTTCATTAGGCCTCGCCTTGCTCTCAAAACAAGCCAATACATCATCGACAGTGATTGATCTGCACCCACCAACTCACCACGAATCATCTTCCGCGACAACTGAAGGAACCACTACCGTCACTCCTTCAACTGATTCTGCGCCGACAACAACACCGGTGCCAGAAACCTCGTCGGCAACAACACCAGACGCGACGCCTTCCACGCCAAGCGAACCGTAAGATTCCAGTACGTAAGTGGCGCTCGGACAAAACCCTGCTTTGAAATAGTGGGAATAAGAAATTGAGGCCTACATTATGGCCCTATGCAGTTCTTTGAGAAAAGCTAAAGGGGACTCAGCCAATGGGCATAAGCGGGGTCTTCACCTCGGACGATCTTAAAAAAATCGCTCTGTAGAGATTGGGTAATGGGGCCAGGTGTTCCCTCACCAATCGCGCGATCATCTAATTCGCGGACAGGCGTCACTTCGGCGGCTGTTCCCGTGAGGAAGACTTCATCGGCCACATACATGGCATCCCTGGTAAACCGTTCCTCCACGATGGGGATTTTTTTTGCACGAGCCAATTGAAGAATTGAGTTGCGGGTAATCCCATCAAGAATAGAAGTCAAGGGTGTCGTTTTCAAAACGCCTTTGCTCACAATAAAGACATTTTCACCAGTGCCTTCCGCTACGTACCCATCAGGGTCTAGCTGAATGCATTCTTCATAGCCCGACTTTTTGGCTTCCCATTTCGCCAAAATGGAATTCACGTAATACCCTGAGACCTTAGCTCGTGTCATCGACACATTGACATGGTGCCGTGTGAACGAAGAAATTTTGGCTCGTATCCCTTTAGTCAGTGCGTTCTCCCCCAAATATGAACCCCACGGCCAGGCCGCAATGGACAAACGGATTGGATTATCACCAGGGTAGACACCCATCGCGCCATACCCAACGTAGGCAATGGGTCGAATATAACAGGAAGCCAACCCATTGACTCGAACTGTTTCAATAACCGCCTCCCTGACCTCTTTTTTAGGAAACGGCATCGGCATCAGGGTAATATGGGCGGACTCAAACAAGCGGTCTACATGCTCCTGCAATCGAAAAATGGCGGACCCTCGTGGCCCTTCGTAACATCGAATGCCCTCAAAGGCTGCCAAACCATAATGCAGCGAATGGGTCAGGACATGAATGGAAGCATCAGCCCAATCAACAAACGTCCCATCCATCCATATTTTCTTTGACTCGGTTACCATCGAATAATTTCACCCCCACCCTTTCTCGAAAAAACAAGAAAACCTGTCACCATAAAGCCCATCGTTCTGGTCATCGCACCCTTGTTTGCTTCCACTCTGCTTCGAGGAAGAAAATGATATACTAAAATCTTGACTTAAATGTAAACATGCTGGCAAAATGAATGTTTTGCAAGGAGCTACTATACCATGTATGCGATTATCGAAACAGGCGGGAAGCAATACCGCGCCGAACCAGAGGTCCTTCTCCAAATTGAAACCATAGAAGGTGATGTGGGATCGATCGTGGAATTTAATTCTGTACGATTTGTCCAGACCGATCAAGCCCCGATGGTTGGTACCCCAACGATTGCTCAAGCTGTGGTCAAAGGAGAGATTGTCCGGCATGCGCGCACTCGATCCATTACGGTTTTCAAAAAGAAACGCCGCAAAGGGTACCGCCGAACCAGGGGACACCGACAAGGCTTTACCCATGTGCGCATTACAGAAATTGTGACCCCATAAACCATATTTTTACGCTCTGGAGACGTGATTCATGGCACATAAAAAAGGCGGCGGCTCATCCCGAAACGGACGCGATAGCAACCCACAATATCTCGGCATCAAAGCCTATGCCGGAGAAGCGGTATCAGGTGGGAGCATTTTAGTCCGGCAACGCGGAACCAAATTCTTTCCAGGCACCAATGTGGGCTTAGGGAAAGACTATACCCTGTTCGCCAAAGTCACTGGAATCGTGAAGTTTGAAGGCGGCACCGTCCGACGCAAAGTCAGCGTATACCCCTCCGCATAACCCTTCGCCCCATTCTTCCTTTCTTTTCCCAGAACCCACTTCAGTTTGTTTCTATAAGCCGGGTAAAGTAGGACGCTTATGTTCATCGATCACGCGCGCATTTTTGTTAAAGCCGGGGATGGCGGATCCGGCCATTGCAGTTTTCGTCGGGAAAAATTTGTTCCCCGTGGAGGCCCTAGTGGCGGCGACGGAGGCCATGGAGGGCATGTCATCTTCACGGCCTCAAACCGCGTGTCGACTCTTCTCGACTTCCGCTATCAGCGCCATTACGCCGCACAAGCCGGGGAACGTGGACTAAAAGCCAACTGCCACGGGTCCAATGGCCAGCATGTCGTGATCCAAGTGCCTGTCGGCACATTGGTCAAGGTCGAAGAGACGGGCGACACCCTCGTCGACCTCATTGCCGATGGCCAAACCTTCGTCGTCGCCGAAGGGGGAAAGGGCGGGAAAGGCAATGCACGCTTTGCCACCTCAACCAATCGTGGCCCTCGCGAATTCGAACCAGGGACATCGGGAGAGGAGCATTGGCTCACGTTAGAATTAAAGCTTCTCGCTGACGTAGGACTCGTGGGCTTTCCCAACGCCGGCAAATCCACCCTCATCTCGACTATCTCTTCTGCGCATCCCGAAATCGCCAGTTACCCATTTACCACGTTACGCCCGCACCTTGGAGTCGTAGAATGGGCAGAAGAATCATCATTTGTCGTGGCCGATATTCCTGGATTGATTGAAGGGGCCCATGAAGGCAAAGGCCTGGGCATTCAATTTCTCAAACATATTCAGCGAACCGCGTTACTGTTATTTCTGATTGATATTACCGAAGGGCTGGAGCAAGACCCCATCGGCATCTTTGAAATGCTGCGAAACGAATTAAAAGCGTTTGACCCCGCGCTGCTTGACCGCCCCTTTGCCATTGCCGCGACCAAGATCGATTCACAGGGCGAAGGCCAGTACCTCCAGGCTCTTCAGGCCTATTGCGTCGAACATGAGTATCCCTGCTTTCCTCTTTCGGCCATCACCAGGGAAGGGGTCCCCTCATTGGTGACCTACCTTGGAAAGGCCGTCCTGGAGAATAAAGCATCATGCACCAGCAACTGTTGACTGCCTGCAAACGCATTGTCGTGAAAATTGGCAGCAGCCTCGTGGCGTCTTCCAGCGGAGGTCTTCATCGAGATCGAATCGCAAGATTGGCCAGGGAATTTGGCGACCTACAATCGAAAAATCGACAACTCGTGCTTGTCTCATCAGGGGCCATCGTCGCCGGCATTTCCCATTTAGCGCTAAAAAGCTACCCTCAGGATGTGCCCCTTTTACAAGCCGCTGCTGCAGTCGGGCAAAGTCGATTAGTGCGTGCCTACGAAATGGCATTTGAGGAATCCGGGCACAAAATCGCCCAAATTCTCTTAACCCATCAAGACTTGGCGGACCGTCGCCGCTTTCTCAATGCCCGGCATACCCTCTCCACTTTACTCCAACTTGGAGTCATTCCCATTATCAACGAAAATGACACCGTCTCGATTGAAGAAATTCGGTTTGGCGATAATGATACGCTGGCCGGTCAAATCGCCCATTTAATAGATGCCGATCTTTTGGTGATCATGTCTGATGTCGATGGGCTGTATGAAGAAGACCCCCACCTTAATTCTTCCGCGAAGCTCATTCCTTTAGTCCCAGCCATTACGCAACACATTGAAAATCTGGCAGGGACCTCAAGGAGTCAAACCAGCCGTGGGGGAATGGTCACAAAAATTCAAGCTGCCAAACAGGCTGGACGGTTTGGGGTACCGATGCTTTTGTTAAATGGAGAAACACCCAACGCACTAAGCCAGGCATTGGAAGGAAAATCCAGCGGGACATTTTTCGCGTCAAACCAATCCTCACTCACCAATCGCAAGCAGTGGATTGCGTTCACCCTGCGACCTAAAGGCAAGATTATGTTAGATGAGGGGGCCGTCGCGGCCCTCGTCCTCAAGGGCAAGAGCTTATTAGCGTCGGGAATTCTCAACATCACAGGTACCTTCCTCACCGGGGACCCGGTTAGCTGTACCACTCAGGAAGGCGTTGTCTTCGCGCAAGGCCTCAGCAACTATTCTGCGGAAACCCTCCAACGCATCAAAGGTAAACAAACATCAGAAATTCGCCAAATTTTGGGGGCACTGGAATACGAAGAAGTCATTCATCGAGATAATCTGGCCCTGACCCCGTAAACATCGTGAAAAGGGAGAAATGAAAGTAAGGAATCAAGACAAAAATAGGAAGTAAGGAGGATCACGACGTAAACATTAAACAAGAAAATCTGATTCCCTTACCCTTCGATCTTTTTCTTCACTCCTGACCCCTTACTTTTTACTCCTGACGTTCATCGATTGCATTATTAGCTCACGAGACATTACTCGCAGATTTGCTCCACTCCCCCTAAGAAAGTTCGATTTCCATGTTCATTGGTATCCTGGGCGGCAGTTTCAATCCCATCCACAACGGGCATTTGCATATCGCCAACTATGTGTACACCACGCTCGCGCTTGACCGCGTGATCTTCATTCCCACTGGCGACCCCCCCCACAAACCGTCCAGTTCCCTAGCTCCCGCCCACCATCGTGTGGAAATGGTGAAGCTGGCAACAGAGTCATTTGAACAATTTGTGGTCGATGACCGCGAAGCGCAGTCTCCGACAGTGTCCTATAGCGTCGATACCGTCACATGCCTCAAAAGTGAATTCCCGAGTGGAACGAAACTGGGCTTTATCATTGGACTGGATGCCTTTTTAGAGTTTCCAAGCTGGAAGCAGGCCGCTCATTTGCTTGAGATTTGCCAGATTATTGTCTGTTCCAGACCTGGAGTGGCCTTCACCCAACTTCAGGCGATACCGCTGCTTCCGCCTACCCCGCGCAACATCCTCCACAATCTCGACCAACAACAGACGCCTCGTCTCGATCTAGCCTTGCCTTCAGGAAATATGATGACGCTCTTATCGGTTCCACCGTGTGAGGTGTCGGCATCACAGATCCGTGAGCAGGTTGTCCTTCAACGCCCAATCGGGCATTGGTTGCCGCCCTCTGTGGAGTCCTATATAATTCAACACCAAGTATATCAATGACTCGCACGACCCCACCCAAACCATCCCGTTCCCAGGAACAAGCCATCTTCATCGCGCAGGCGGCCAAAGATAAAAAGGCCGAAGACGTGTTGGTGCTTGATGTCGGAAACCTGACCTCAATCGCCGACTTCTTCATTTTCGCCTCGGGGGAATCGGAACGGCAGGTTCGCGGACTGGCCTCGGTTATTGAAAAATCCATGGCCACGCGCTATCACACGAGTCCGGTCATCGAGGGCAAAGAAACCGCCAATTGGATGTTACTGGATTATGGGGACATCATCGTCCATATATTTCGTTCTGATATCCGGCAGTACTACGCCTTAGAAAAAATGTGGGCCGATGCCCCTCAGATACCCATACCTGAATCTGACTACCCGCTTGCAACGCCCCGTCAAATGGTAAGCGGATAATCAAGCCCTAAAGAGGAGACCCCCCATGACTGGCTATCAAGAGTTAGCAGCCCGAGTACTCGACGGCACCTCTCCCACGAGGGAGGAAGCCTTAGAAATATTGGCGACACCCCAAAGCCAACTCTTAGATTTAGTCAATGCCGCCTATACGATACGCTCACGTTATTTTGGCAACACCGTCCGACTGCAGATGCTTTTGAATGCGAAAAGTGGGGCCTGCCAAGAAGATTGCCATTATTGCTCACAATCAACGATCTCCGACGCACCTATTGAGCGCTACGCCTTGCTATCTTCAGAAAAAATGATGGAAGGCGCGCGCCGGGCAGCAGACGCAAAAGCCCAGCGGTACTGCATCGTCATTAGCGGTCGATCCCCGTTGCAATCAGAAATTACCCAAATATCCAGTGCGGTCAGAAAAATCAAAGACGAACTCCCCATTCAAATCTGTTGTTCACTGGGACTACTCAATGGCGAACAAGCCAGTCAATTAAAAGACGCAGGGGTAGATCGTATCAATCACAACCTGAACACCAGTGAAGCCTTTCATCCGTCCATTTGCACCACGCATACCTATAAAGATCGCTTGGACACACTGAAGCATGCACGAGCTGCAGGCCTAGAACTGTGTAGCGGCGGGATTGTGGGGATGGGCGAACGCGATGAAGATTTGGTGGATTTAGCGTTGGCTCTCAAAGAGGTTCAACCAGATTCGATTCCGCTCAATATGCTCTATCCGGTGGACGGCACCCCATTTGGAGAAAAGAACGATTTAACGCCTGCCCGATGCCTCACCATCTTATGTCTCTTCCGCTTCCTGCATCCTCAAACAGAAATTCGCGCGGCAGGCGGGCGCGAAAGAAACCTCCGCTCACTCCAACCCTTGGCCCTCTATGTTGCCGATTCACTCTTTGTCGATGGCTATCTCACCACACCAGGCCTTGCACACAAAGAAGTCTGGGACATGATCGAAGACCTGGGCTTCACAGTAGAAGTGAATTACCAAGGCACAAAAAATCCCCAAACCGAAACCTGCTCCGCTTAATCCTTTTCTGGTATTTTCCCATCTGAAGGCGCGTCATTTATGTCCGGATATGGGCAAAAAGACCTCAACGCCAAGGGAACTAGATAACCGCAGCCAGATTCATTGACAGGATTTTTTTCGACTCCTAAAATAAGAATCATCATGAATGTCGAAACCATCCTCTCACCAGATGACTTATCGAAGCTTTGGACTGAACTCGCACAAGACGACCAGCTCCCCGACTGGTATGAACTGAGTGAACATGGGGAGATCGTCATGAGTCCAAAGCCACATAATCGGCACCAGCTCTTGTGCTCTCAAATTGCTCACCAGCTACAAACACAATTGGGGGGGCAAGCAGGAACAGAAGTGGCTGTCCTGACGACAACCGCTGGCATTCGGGTTCCTGATGTCGTCTGGATGCCAGAAGAACGGTGGCAAATTGTCGCAACGAAAGATGGGTTGGTCCACACTCCGGAACTCGTCGTCGAAGTTCTGACTCCAGGGAACCGCCAGACCGAAATTAACCATAAAATTCAAGCCTATCTTTCTTCAGGCATTCAAGAAATCCTCGTAGTCGGGCTCACGGGCGCCTTGAAGTTCTATCGCCAAGACGGAGTCCATACCACATCATCACGAAATATCACTCTGACCCTGCCACCCTATCTCTTTCAATAAACTCGCAGACCCACCAGGGAAACAGTTTTCCTTTTTTACCATTCTTCCTGCCCGCAGCAAACGCGCCCCTGTCGGCTGGTATGCCTCCGCGTGACCGCTCAGGTGGCCAATGCCCGACGGCGGCGGCTCAAGACTCACGCCCGCCGCCAAGGCCGAACCGGCAGTCCACGGCTTTTGGCGCTGTGCGACTGGACGCTCTTGATCACCAATGTACCGGAGCCCTGGCTCCCCCTCGACATGGTGCGGGCCTTGTCTATCTTACCGACAATCCGGCTAAAAAAGCAGTGAAGGGTCATTCGTATCGTAAATTTTCCGCAATGGTCTGACGGCTGGCCCAACGTGCCGGGACCCAGGCGCCAATTAACGCCGCCGCCAACGCCACAAGCACAGCCATGCCTATGGTCTCCCAGGCTAGAGCAAACTGAATCGTCCAGCCAAAAGATTGTTTATTAATCACTTTGATTAATACGACTGACAACGCCATGCCTACCACAATCCCAACCACAGCGCCCAACCCGGCTAAATAACACGATTCCCAAACGATCAGCCCCTGGATTTGCCCCCCACTGGCTCCAATAGCCCGCAGGGTTGCCAGTTCCCGTCGGCGCTCCAAAATAGATGTGAGCAAGGTATTCATAATACCCAAGACGGCCACGCTTAAGGCTATCAATTCCAACACATAGGTCACGCGAAAGGTCCGATCAAAAATATCGAGAATTTCTTCTTTTAATTCACCATTGCTGATCGTGGCGATAGGCGTCTCATTCTTTAACGTGTCTTCGATTTCCCGTCGAACAGCCGATAGTGACTGCCCCTCTTTCAGATAAACGGCAAATACCGTGACATCTCTCTCCTCCCATTTCTCTGCAAAGAGTCCCTGATCCATGACCACTTTCCCGCCATCAGTGGCATAATCATAAAACACACCTTTGACAGGAAACTGTTCGGTGCCCCTTGGTGTCGTTAAGGGCAATAAGTTGCCCACGCTCACTCCTAATCGTTTCGCCAATACCTCAGAAATAATCACGCCGCGATCATCAACGACGTGGCGTAACACCTCGGATGATTCCCCCTGCAAAAATAAATACTGGCTGCGTTCAGAATGAAGACGAACATCTCGTGAGACTAACGCCACGGTCTTACCGTCTGCTTCAACACTGGTTTCCACATACGAATCAACGGCCTCGATTCCAGGAATATCTAAGATGTGCTTCGCCAACCTTCTGGGAAGTCCCTGATTCTGATCCAAAGAATCCTGCTCTCCCAACCAGGAGGTGGGTGCGATAATAATATCTGCCATCAACGTTTGCTCAATCCACAGCTCCACCGTCTGGCGAAAACTCTGGATCATAATGCCTACGCCCACCAATATGGCCAGTCCCACCACGATGGCTGCCATTGTCACGCTGGTCCGACGTGGATTGCGCCCCATTTGCTCAGCAGCCAGAGCCGGCAACAACCCTGCTCGGGTTCCGAGCCGACGTTGGCTCCATCGGCTAAACCATAGAGACAACACCGGACCAGCTGCCGCACCTCCCATCAATAAACAAAAAGCTGCCGTATAACCTCCCACAGGAATACTCTGAACCGGTGGCATTTGACTCAACATCCCGGCTCCGAGTAACGACCCCACGACCACCCATTTTGAGCCTTGGGCAGGATAGTCGTCTTCCGTTTGGGATTGTCCGCCAGCCAGGGCTTGAACAGGAGCCATGGTGCTTGCCTCCCAGGCTGGGCGAAGAGCCCCCACCAGTGAAACGCCTACTCCTAAGCTCATGGCTTCTATGAGCATGTGAACGGGAACCGGCATGGAAAACAATGAGTCCATTCCATAGAGTTCTCCGACATTCTGGCCAATCAGGACGGTTAACCATCGCGCAAGCAGGAGGCCCAACCAACACCCCGACACACCACCAGCAACACCCAACACGCCGGCTTCGAGAAGAAACAGCATGGTGATGGATTGTCGTTTCATCCCAATGGACCGGAGTATGCCAATCTCTTGACGATGATGGACGACCGAAAACGCCGTGGCGTTATAGACGAGAAAGATCCCAACCAGCAGACTAATGCCACTCAGCATGGTCAAATTCATCTGAAAGGCATGCAGCATCGATTCCACCTGTCGATTGCGTCGAGAAGACCGGCTCACTTGAATCGTCTCTAGCAACAGCGATCGCAGTTCTTGGATCAAGGTCGAAATGGCCACACCGGGTTCAGGGACAATCGCCGCATGATGAATTCGGCCCAACCATCCAAACATCCATTGAGTAGCAGCGATATCCATCACCACCTGTTCCTGCACACCCCCGAGAAGACCGAAAGAATCTACCACCCTTCCGACAATCAGGTGATGCACACTCCCCTTGACCTTCACCGAGAGAATGCCTCCCTGACCCATGCCAAGCTTTTCCGCCAATTCTTCTTCTAGAAAAACCGTTGTGGGGGCGAAAAGCTGGTCCCAGTCTTCTCGTGAAAAGATGCCGCTCGGCCCCCGAACCTCCCAATTTTTCCCCTGTTCCAGGAGATCAACCCCCCAAATACGAAGGGGACGTCCCGACCACGCCCCAGCCTGAATCTCACCTTCAATCTTGAGGACGGGACTGACTGATCGAACCCCTGGATGGCTTTGTAGCGGCCTTAGATTTTGCTCATCCATGCCCTCAGATCCACCGGATACCATGACTGAAGCTTCCCCGACCACCGATTCCACTGATTGCTCAAATGATCGGTAGACTTCCCCATTCACCACCCGAATCGCGAGCCAGGCAGACACGCCAATGGCCACTCCAACCACTGTTAATAGGGATCGAATGGGCCGATGACGCAGATGTTCGGTGACTAAAAGAAGGAGAGTACTGAGCATGGATGCGGTTGTCCCAGAAGTGGGGCCTATGTTAAAACGACTAAACAAAAATGCGTGGGGTAGACAATCACGATGTCCAAAGATACGAGTGAAGTACAGGACTCAACCGAAGCCACTTCAGAAGGCAGCTCACCAGAGCAAACCTTAACCACCCGGCAAAAAGAAATTCTCCGCTTGGTAGTTCAAGGCTGTACCAATCGAGAAATTGGGCAACGTTTAGATATTAGTGTGCGGACTGTGGAAGTCCACCGGTTTAACCTCATGCGCCGCCTACGTGTCCGGAATGTCGCGCAACTCTTACGCCAAGCCATCGCGTTAAATATTATTCCGAAGGGACCCTCACTCACGAAAGTGCAATGAACCCCGTTGACCGTGTAGCGTTTCTCTTAATCCATCTCCCGAAGTTTTCCTCGACAGGCCATTAACGACTCATAGCCTTTTTTCTTGAGGCACTCGGTGACTTCCCGTTCGAGGCGAGAAAACACGCCAACACCTTCTTCTACCAGAATGGTCCCGATCTGAACCGCAGAGGCTCCACATAACACGTGTTCAAAAATATCGGTGCCGTTTTCCACGCCGCCTGCGCCAATAATCGGAATGCGGTCTCCCCAGATCTTCCAAAACGCACGAACGTTGGCCAATGCCACCGGCTTGATGATTCGCCCTCCAAGCCCGCCAAATCCACCCTTTGGCTTAATCACTACTCGTTCCTGTTCAGGGTCCACAACCAGGGTATTGCCCACGGAATTAATCACGGTGACAAAGGCCACGCGCATTCGTTGAAGAACCTCTGCGGTTTTCTGATGGTGAATGGGATCGAAATACGGAGGCAGCTTCACGCCAAAGGGAATGGAAAAAATATCTCGAATCGCGCTAAGCAGCCGCTCGGTTTCCTCCAAATCATACCCAATCTGGGGTTTTCCTGGAATATTTGGACAAGATAAATTCACTTCCACTAAATCAGGGCCAGCCGCATTCAAGGCTTTCGCACCCTCCAAAAAATCATCGGGGTGCAAACCGGCCAAGCTGGCGACCACAGGCTTCTGAAAGCGTTTCAAACCAGGAATTAGCTTGGCATAGGCCGGATAGCCCAAATTGGGCAGGCCCATGGAATTGATCGACCCTCCGTCAATGGCGACATACCTTGGGAGAGGGTTCCCGTCACGCGCGAACGGCGTCATCGATTTCGTGACAATCGCGCCAGCATCCGACTCCCCTAATGCCTCCAATTCAGCCTGTGTCACACACAGAGCCCCAGAAGCATTCATCACCCCCACTCGAAATGATACACCTGCAATTTCTGTTGAAAGATCCATCAGGTGTTACTCCAACTGTCCGTCTCGAATAGTGAGCACGCGATCAGCTTCCTGCGCCGCACTGAACGAATGCGTGGCCAAAAGTACCGTTTGTCCAAACTCTCGTGCGCATTGCCGAAGCAACGACACAATATTCTCCCCCGTCGGCCCATCCAAATTCCCAGTGGGTTCATCCGCCACAATCAACCGTGGACGGTGCACAAAGGCCCGGGCAATCGCCACCCGTTGCTGCTCACCGCCAGACAGTTCGTGGGAGCGATGTCCCAGCCGATGACTCATTCCCACTTTGTCCAACATTTCTGTCGCCTGTCTACGCACGGAGGTGGAAGTTTCCCCTCGCAAGCGCAACGGCAACGCCACATTTTCTTCAACGGTCAATCCAGGAATGAGATGAAACGCCTGAAACACCATCCCGACTTTTTCCCGACGCCAATGGGTCCATTCACGATCACCAAAGGCAATACATGAACGCCCATCCAAGAACAAATCGCCAGAGGTGACCCAATCCAGTCCTGCGACCAAATGCAAGAGTGTACTTTTTCCGCTGCCGCTAGGCCCCATTAGGGCACAAAACTCGCCTTGGGGAATATTCACGCACAGATCGCGCAAGGCGACTACGGGAACCGCCCCACGCCGGTATACCTTACACACATGTTGGCATTGAATCATGCGAAAAATCTCCGCGACACAGCTTCGGAAGCCATGCAGAAGTCAGGACAGCCGAGGCAGTCATCGTATATCATATTTTCGCCTACGTGACCAAGGAGGGACACTGAGACTCTGAGGTTTTCATTCCAGTTGAGATGATGCCAATGACAGAATTCTTCTCTCCTCACTCCTTCCTTCGCACATTCCTCCACGTCATCTTCCCCTCACAGTGTGCCAGTTGTAAGACGCCATTATGGGATGACCCTGTTCCGTTTGTGTGTCGAGCCTGTTGGGAAACAGTTGTTCCCATTTCTGGACCCTGTTGCCCACATTGTGGCGGACCCTTTGCCTCTCCGGTAGCCTTACAACACAGTCCCACCCATGAATGCGGAGCCTGTCGTACGAAACCACCTGCCTTTACCAAAACATGGAGTCTGTTTCCCTACCAATCTCCACTCAAGGAGGCCGTCATTCTATTCAAATATCATGGGAAACGTTCATTGACCAAGTCTTTTCTTCAAGCCATGATCCCTGCCTTACCAATCTTCCCCACGATTGATATCCTCATGCCGGTTCCCCTCCATCCCCAACGGTTACAAGAACGCGAATACAACCAATCGCTTCTGTTAGCGCATGGCCTGAGCCAGCATCTTCAGATCCCATTACATTTGTCGTGTCTTCTCCGGGTCAGGGCGACGGTGCCGCAAACCTCGCTCTCGAAAAAAGAACGTCTCACAAACTTACACCGGGCATTTGCCATAGACGATATCGCTCGTGTCAAAGGCCAACGCATCCTCTTAATCGACGATGTGTTTACCACCGGAACGACTCTGCATGAATGCGCCAAAACTCTGCGAAAAGCCGGATCAGGTGCCGTCTATGGACTGACGCTCGCTCGAATGCTCTAAGGCGCCGGCACCTTCTTCCCAAATCGCCGGTTTTGCGGTATAAATGGTTTCACATCTTGAGTGCAGGAGGCTTCACCCCCATGCCCATCTATGAATATCGCTGTGAAGACTGCGGCACACGCAGCACCTACCTCCTTCTTCAGGGTCACTCGTCTGCGCTATCCTGCAAACATTGTAAGGGGCACAAATTAGAACGCCTCATGTCCCGCTTTGCTTCGCCAAAATCCGAAGAAGCCCGCATGGAAGCTCTCGCCGACCCCAGCAAACTTGGCGACGTCGACGAAAACGATCCTAAGAGCATAGCCCGCTTCATGAAAAAGATGGGCAAGGAAATGGGAGAAGACATGGGAGAAGATTTCGACGAAGCCATGGAGTCGATGGGAGAGGGTGGCATGGAAGAAGACAACATGAGTATTCCTGAGATGGACTAAGCATTCGTCCTCAATGCCCTGGCAACCTTCCAGGCAAAGAGTGCGGCAATCTCTCCATATCACCAAAAATTTTTGGCAACATCCCCACATCTACTACAGAAAGTGTTGCATTGAAAATGACTGCCCAAGCCAGACCACAGGTCTTGACTTTTCTCCATCTTTGGGTAAGCTATACACTACGTCCAGACACAGCCCACTAAGGAAATTGGCCATCCAATCATGAGCATGTTTGCCGGGCAATACTACTGCAAGATTGACGAAAAAGGTCGCTTCGTGGTGCCGACCCATATCAGGGAAGATATCGAAGCCAACGGCAATAGTCTCATGTTCTTGAAAAGCCAAGATATGCCAGTGTTGGCCTATACCAAACCGGAATGGACCAACCGCCTGCAAGAAGCCAAAGACACGTTAGACGAAGACCAACGCCGGCTCTTTATGTATCACATGGTCTCGGAAGCCACGCCCTCGGAAATGGACCGCGCCGGGCGCATCCTCATTCCCAGCCGATTACGCAAACTCATTCCGGTAGATGAAGATCAAGAAGTCGTGATCGTCGGGATGTTCCATCGGTTAGAAATCTGGAATCCCTCGGAATGGCGCCTCTTCGCTCGGAAGAACGAAGAAGCTTACGAACAAAACCTGGGGAGAATTCAGGGCATTCTGTAGACGCGACCACGCTCCCTCCTTCCGCATTGTCTGTCCGACATCGTTTTCACATTGAACTGAGGTGAACGTTGAGATCCATTCGAATTCGATCCTTGTCCCGGCTCCAGCCAACCCGAGGGAAAGGGGGCTTAGTGCTGCTCTCGCGCCAACCGCAACGCGCCAAAGCTGGAGGCAACCAGCAGGATTGGAGCAATCTAGGTGGTGATACACTCAATCCTCAAGAACTCTTTCTCATCTTACCCTTGCCCCCCAGCATCAATCATCAATATGCCACAGTCAACGGGCGTCGGGTTCTCTCCTCCATAGGCCGCCACTACAAAAGCGCGGTGGGAAAACATCTCTCTGCCATCCTCCACCAATCCCCGCACCGGGCGGATTTTTTTGAAGGGCTTGGAAGCCATGCGGTCACTCTTTCCATCCGGTTTTATTTCAAAACAGCCCTGCGACGAGATTTGGATGGCGGCCTCAAAATTGCTCAAGATGCCATTTGCCAAGCCATCAGCCTCAACGACAACCGTATCACTGAAATTCATCTGCACAAAGATTCAGACGCCGCTCGCCCCAGAATGGAATGCACCCTCGCCCTCCACCACCCACTTGCGAACAAACCCAAAATCATACGACAACGACTGACCACCGTCCCCTCGACACGTCGGTAGCTCTCCCTAGGAATACGACTTTCCAGAAATTTGCCCCCCGAGAGTCTGCATTTGACAGCAGGAAGAAATGCCCGACAATTGATTTGCTCACGGGCTATCTTCACGCCCAATTGTCTGTTTGAGGGAGCACCCTATGAGCGAAGCGAGTTGAGCAGGAAGGCTATTCCAATGGGAAGGGGGGGAACCCGTCAGGGTCGGTACAAGTCGACAATTTTTTAGCCCTTTGGCCTGCAACGAAATGAGGAAGGTTTATCTTGAGGCGACGGCGCGGGAAAGTGAGTGAAGCACAACAGCGAGGGGATGCCTAACCTTACGTTTGGGTTGATTGGTCAGAGTAGGAAAATGGAAGCCTATTTTTTGGCCCATGCGATGTCGGACAAGGCCCGGCAACCAAATGCTATCGCCAAGGTAATGAAGCTTGACGGACACTCTGGCATCCACCGAGACTGGCGGCACTTGGTCTTTTGAAAATTCAACCAGCATGCCCTGAGCACTGACATTTATAACTCGGCCCTTACACACGGTGCCGTGTCCACAGCGAATCACCACCGGCAGGATTTGCTGTGGCCTGACTGAAAGACGTCTAACGGTTCGCCGATCTTTCAACGTCATAGGAACAGGTCGACGGGAATCGATTTTAAGGAGAGTCTCGTTTCGCATGATTTATGAATCCATGGCTGCCGTTTCCAGCGCTTCAAAGGCTTTCCACGCTTCCTCTTCGCTTTGAAAAATAGGAATCCATTCATGGATTTCCGTCAGCTCTAAAATATCTCGCACAAATCCCATCGGCGCGATGATACCCAGCTTGCCACCAATCCGTTGAAAGCGTCGTTGGGCGAGCACCAGCCATCCCAAGGCCGCGCTATCAATGAACGACACCGCGACCATATTGAGCACGACAAACCGATACCCTTGCGTAATGGCATGGTCGATCCGCCACTTAAAATCTTGCCGGGCATGCTGATCAAAGCGCCCCACAAACGTTTCGATTAGCGTATGCTCACTCAGACTGCGCTCGGACACAATCATACAGCCCCCTTCAGTCTATGCGTTTCCCCTCTCTATCGGCCTCAACAGGACAACTCTTAACCATTTAAAAAACCGAGGAGACGGTTTTGCTCAACACAACACGGAAGAGATTAGGGATGGGGGCAGAGGCGAATGAGCAGATCATCCACATATTGAAGAGGGGCATCCTACCCCGGGTGACTGGTAAAGGGCCTGGTGATGCGCAGACGGATAAAATGAACGCCAGGATTAACCTGGTGAGAGGCCTGCAGGTGATGCTGGAGAATGCCATGATTATCGATGGGCCCCATATCATGACTGGCAATAACCTGATCATCCACGATCCATTCAAACAGGGCACCCGCTAAATTCCGTTTATCTGTGGGTGAGTGGTAGGTCGCGGCGACATGCGCAGATAGTTCCAATGTCCCCGATTCGGTCGTGATCTGAACCACTACCCCTCCACCTTGATCGGGTTCGTTCTCCGGGTCATATCGCACTTGCCCTACTTTGAATTGAAGGGCTTTTGACCCTTGGCCGTCTTGGCCCGTTTCAAACGGAATCACCGTGGGCCACCCAGCCTCACCGACTGTGCCATTGGGCGTGACTAACGCTTTCCAAGGAGCCTTCTCCCCACTCTCAAAATTCGTCTGGGTGAGCATTGAGGCTTCGCCGATCCCGCTACTCAATACCAGGACACTCCCTACGCAGAAGATCATTCCTCGTGACAATCTGCCACCCTGGCGGTGCGGAGAGAGCCCTACATACCTCATCAGGTATATCATTGCTGATGGTCTCTGCCATTCGTCCATCATGGGTGTTTTTTAGAAACGACCTCGGTATGATATCGTTCTATTTTGCTAAGGAGCCTCTTTCATGCCATCACGACTATTTTGTATTGTTCCACGAACTTTTCCTTACACAACAATCATCCTGGGACTAGGGTGGATTCTTGGAATGTCAGTCACCGTCTCGGCAGAACCACCAACGGTCACCACCAACTCAGCCGTTCCCCTTGAACAGGTTCAACATGTGTTGATTGAAACCCTCGCTCTCACTGAAAGAGGGTGGCATGATTCAGCCACCCTTCACCAGGTTGTCAGCGAACGTCTGGCTCAGGCGGGTTTCACGCCTGTAACCAATGCGAATATGCCTCACGACATCACCGTGCGCGTCAAATGCGAAGAACAGAAGACCTGGCATGGCCCTAGCAAACATCGCCGGGGCAGTCATCCCTCGGCGGCAGCTTCTCGACTGTGGAAAGGCCCTGCCTGCCATATTTCCTATCACCGGCAGGGCCAACCCGCCCTTTGGAGTTGGGAGGTGCGGACATCATTTGAGGACCCCCGAGAAGCCGCCAAAGCCGCTGGGGTTCCCAATGCCAGCCTCTACGCGTTAGAAGAATTACAAGCCCAACTCGCTCAAGATGCATTCCCCCTGTACTTAGCTGCCGAATGGGGGCAAACCGACCGTCTCATTCATCTCTATCAACAGGCCACCGAGCATCTGGAACGTCGGCGACTTATTCTTCAATTACTCGGTCCCCTCAATTCTCCGGCTGCCTTGTCGACGATTGAAGCCGCAACTCAGGACCCGGGACTAGCGGTGACCGCCATCACCGCTCTTGGAGAACAGGGGGAAGTGGCCATTCCCCCATTGGCAAAAATTTTGGACACTGTCGGAAGTCCTGAGTCACAACTCGCCGCCCTTCAAGCGCTCCGTGAAATCGCTACCCACAGCACGACTCCAGCGCTCTATAATCTCTTTATCCAACAATTAGAATCCCAAGATCCCCGTATGCAATCCATCGCCGTCAGAGCGTTGGGGTCATTGGGCGACCTACGGGCCATGCCCCCATTACAAGCCCTCAACATTCAAGCCTGGTCTAACCCTTCCACGCATGCCGACATGCACGCCTTACGAGAAGCCCTGAATTGGAGCCTCTATCAGTTGGACGCTTCATCCTCATCCCACTAGCACGCCTACCCAGAAGCTCATCCTTGTTGTACTTGCAGTGGCTTTTGGCGAAGAGCAACGTTTCTTGTATGTTCTGACCCCTACATCCCCATCATTCTCGGCTTTACTTTTGCGGTGAGTCCGACATAGGCTTTTCCCCACAACATCTTGGTGTTTTCCCCCAACATTGGAGAGAGCTATTCCCAGAACCCGTCCATCACGCCGCCAAGCAGAAAAGCCCCCAGGAGTCGTACACGCCCAGAGTCTTTCTGCGAAAGCCCATCGCCTTTTCAAAGAAACCGTCGGTCATCATCAAGCCAAACGGTTTCAACAAGCGGAAGCTGGCTATGACCACATCCTCAGCCAATTCCCCGCTCATCCGGACACGCTCCATCTTCGAGGGCTCCTGGCCTATCAACTCGGCTATTATCCACCTGCGTTGAAACTCATTCAGCAAGCTATTGTTCTTGATCCTCACAAACCACATTATTACTTTAACCAAGCCCTCGTATTGGAAAAAGAAGAGCGTTGGGAGGAAGCCGTTTCGGCTTACGAAGAAGCGATTCGTATAAACCCTCGCTATGTCGAAGCGTTGAGCAATGTCGGGAGTGTCTATCGACGGCAATACCAGTGGAATTTGGCCATTACTGCGTATGAACACGCCAGAAAGCTCAAGCCACAATCTGCCGACCTGCTGAATAATTTGGGTGTGGTGTATAAGTAAAAGGGTGACCTCGAACTCGCCCTTGCACAGTATCACGAGGCCACACAGATGGCACCTCAACATGCCGAAGCCCATCACAACATAGGAGTGGTACTGAAGGATCAAGGAAAACTTGACGAAGCGGCAACGGCCTTCCAACGAGCCCTGAACTTAAAACCCAACTACCCCAATGCCCATTACCACTTGGGGTTAGTCCGGCTCTGGCAACAATGTACAGTGGATGCCCTCGCCTGCTTCCAACGTTCGGCTTCTCTCACCTACAACCAGGGACGCGGGCTTGCTCCTTCCTTCGTCACCAAAGCCCGGGTCAAACATGATGCCGAACAACTTGATTACCTCTTGGCTCATGCCCCGTTGCTGACTTTCCCAAAGGATTATGAGAACACGTTGAAAGCTCTATCGGCACGCAGCAACCAAGATACCGCAGACTCCATTTTTGTCCAACTCACGCCACAGGAGCAAATTTCCCTCGCTCCCTCCTTTCACAGGATTTTGTATATTCGCTCCACCGAGGCCGTATCCGGATCGGCCATTAATCCTGACCTTCAGGTCGCTGCACTGGAATCTCAATATTTCTCCACTCAGCCGGAGGCTATGTTTGTCGATTCCCTCCTGAGCCAAGAGGCGTTAACCAGCTTACGGGCCTTCTGCCTAGAATCCACCATATGGAAACGTGACTATCAAAACGGCTATATCGGAACGTTTTTAGCTAATGGCTTTGCGTGCCCACTACTCCTGCAAATCGCCGAAGATTTACGTAGTCGATTCCCCCGCATATTTCAGCACCATCAACTCGTTCAGGCCTGGGCATTCAAACACGATAGTGCATTGCGTGGACTCAACCTGCACGCCGATGCGGCGGCCGTGAATGTGAATTTTTGGATCACCCCGAACGAAGCTAACCGGAACCCGGAAAACGGCGGCCTTGTGGTGTGGGATAAAGAAGCCCCGGACGATTGGGATTTTGCGGAGTACAATAACGATAAGAACCGATACAAAATTCAGGAATATCTGGAGCGGAACGGAGCCCGACCCATTACCATTCCTCACCGCCAAAATCGCGCGGTCATCTTCAATTCCAATCTTTTTCACGAAACCGATGTCATCGATTTTGAGGATACCTATGAGAGCCGCCGTATCAACGTCACTCTCCTCTACGGCCACCGCCAAAAATCGTACGAAACAAAAAATTAAAATACCATTCGACTGACGGGTTTAGGAGGAGATCTTCGAAAATGGTGCGCCCGACAGGAATCGAACCTGTAACCTCTTGATTCGTAGTCAAGTACTCTATCCAATTGAGCTACGGGCGCACGCATATTTTCAATAACTGAGGTGAGTCGGTTAAAATAGCAGATGAGGCTCGTGTTAAATAGGGGTTAAAACGACACGCAGCTTCCGGTAATTTCCCTTTCAAAAATCCATTATACTGTTTAAAGACTTCCAATGTCTTGTATCCCGCAATTTTCAAGATTCTGAGATGGTCAATGCCTGCCCGGCACATATTCGTGATGGTCGCATACCGAAAATCATGAAAGTGAAAGCCATCAATTTTCGCTCGGTCACACGTTCCCTTCAAGGCCGCTTGGATGGAATTGACCGAATGATCCTTCGCCTAAAAAACAAGGTTTTCAGTCAGATAGCCGACTTTATACCGATCCTTGAGTAAAACCGTCAACTCTGGGGTTCACGGCACCAACCACCCCTCTTTAAGGTTGCCGGAGGAATACACGATTTTTTGCTCAAGCGAAGAGCGGCCTGGCTTCAGTTAGGTCGATACACCAATCGATGGCGCAATGTTGTAACCTGGCTAGGACAAGAATGAATTGCCACCGAAAAAATAGTGGGGTGGGAACTCATTTTTTTTTGGACAGATGCTGAGCATAAACTCCCCTCATTATGGTGCTTCTAAAGATGAATGATCTGTTGCTCTAACCTATGTGTGGCCGCTTCACTCGCAAAGAAAACTTTCAAAATCTCGCGGCACTATTAGGTCTGCCGACCCCTCCAACGTTAGACCCACGCTTCAATATTGCCCCTTCACAAATGGTGACATGCGTGCGCACCAATCTTGAAATTTTCGATCGTGAATTCGTGGAATTGAAATGGGGCTTGGTGCCGTCCTGGGCCAAAGATCCCAGCATTGGCAACAAGCTGATTAACGCAAGAGGGGAAACTGTGACGGAGAAGCCATCATTTAGGAGTGCCTTCAACCGGCAACGCTGTCTGGTGCTGGCGGATGGCTTTTATGAATGGAAGCAAGAAGGGAAAACCAAGCAGCCCTACTATATCCGCATGAAAGATCACCGACTCTTCGCGTTTGCGGGACTGTGGGAACGCTGGGAGAAAAATGACCAGACGCTTGAGACATGTACCCTTATCACGATTCACGCCAATAGCTTAATGGAACCGATCCATCATCGCATGCCAGTCATTCTGCCTGAGTCGGCCTATACTTCATGGCTGAACCCCACGCTCCACAATAAGGCCGATCTCCGTGGCCTCATTGAGCCCTATGACGCTGCGCACATGGAAGCTTATCCGGTCAGTAGAATGGTGAATAATCCCAGCATTGATCAACCTGAATGTATTGTAGCTCTGGACTAATTGCTCACGAGTCAGACCCGCCACCGACAAACACCACCACTTCCAGGAGGTGAGTCCCAGAGGCCGCAATGACCCAAGCGTGTTTTCGCTCACGCTCAGGCGCCTTCACACTATCCTCTAGCAGTATCCCGCTCAATTGATTTTGCACCATCGCTCATAAGGGGCAAGTCAGCCAACCATTGGTATCGTTATCCTCCCCCATTATTCCTCCAAAACCCTAGCGTTTCTATTTTTCCCTTCCATATGCGCGAGCAGTAGGCAGTCTCGTTCCTTTGAGTAATAGTCGGGAATGGCGTCGCACCGGTACCGTGAAGATACCAAAGGAGGAGGCATAGTATGAACAAACGATATGACGACCAAAGTGTAGGAGAACAGTCTTCTCACGAAATCTGTTGGTGGCTAACCTTTGTTGCGGGAGTGATCCTGTGCCTCTGGAAATAATCCTTGCTTGGCTGTGGCTCATCGGGATTGCGGCCTTTGTGGTTCTTGTAGGCTGGGTGTGGCAAGGACGGCGAGACGAGCAGCATTACCGAAGATCGTATTGTTTAAAGAATCGACTGCTTCCCGATCTCCTGGAATTATTCCATCAACGACAGCGGAAACGACATATCATCTTCAAACGTGACTCTCGTCTTCACTAAATTTCTTTTTAAAAATTTACAGGCTCCAAGGAGTGGGGAGTTACAGCTATTTTTTGCACCCCTATGCGGCCTAATCGAAAACAGACCGGATCAATTCCATTCCTTCCCTCTGAATCAGTAGGGGGTACCAAACCGCCCTACTTTAGAACGCCGCAGACCAGGTGGTAAATTGAATTTAAAGGAGAGACAAACGTGGTGAAGGGCGGTAAGAGAATACCCAGTATTTATCACTACTGTCCGGTTAAACTGAAAATGAGCCTTTTCCACTTTCTAACTCATTGAATTTATTAGCGGACGATTCATGCCGCGATTCCAAATCGACGACACCCGTTAGAGCTTGCATTCACGCGCCAGTCAAGGCTTTTAGCAGATCATTGCTCCATTTAACCGGACACTACTGAGTATTTATAGAGGAAGGGAAAGCGAATTTCCCCTGCTTACTACCGTGGACCCCCAGGTCCCTCTGAATTGATTCGTGGTCAAGAACTCTATCCATTCGAATTACAGACGAACGCTGTTGATAAGAAAAAATACTCCTGGGATGGGCTCCAAGGGGATGGCGCTTTTTACAGGGCACTCTCCTATTTCGCCGACCCGGGGAGCGATTGATAATGTAAAGCGCGGGTTAGGAGGTTGGAACGGGTTCCGGGTTTTCGGTGGGATTAGGTTCGTGGATCGTTTGCTCAATGAGGTGTAAGACTTTTTGAATTTCCTCAGCCTTGCCAAGGTTAATCTGGAAAAATGCCGACATGTCTGGAATACCCTCAATGATGTCTTTCACCACTTCCAAGACACCCTCAGGATCAATTTGCAAAAGTTCCTGGGACAAATCCATTGCGGTTTGAATAGCCGTTTCCGTCTGTGGGTGGCACCACATATCAGCCAACCGTCCGGACAACGCCACACATAAAATAGTTAACCGAGATACTTCATCCTCAGTCGAAGCGAGGGAGGGATTGTGACTCCCGCGTACCGCTTCACGTAACATTTCCGGCAATTCCCACGTTTCTGCCAACCATGCCCCAATTTCACAATGATCGGTTTTCCATCGACCTTGTTCCAATGCCTCCAATGCATGGTGGTCTTGATTGGCTTTTTGGTAGAGGGCACCATATTCATTTCCAAACGCTTCGCTCATGACCAAGACGCCCAAATCCTGGAGCAAGCCAGCTAGAAAAATTTCTTCTTCATTGGTGACTCGAACGCGTTTGGCTAGGACTTTTGCCGCTAAACTTGCCAAAATACAGCGGTGCCAAAAATGAGTATGATCAAAGGCGCCTCCACCTTTTTTCCGCAAATCACGGTACAAGGAAAAACAGAAGGCGAGTGTGGCGATAGAATTCATGCCTAACAGCGTCACGGCATGCGTGACGGTGGCCACTTTATGCCTGCTTCCTCCATAAAAGCTGGAATTCGCCACATTCAAGAGCTTCGCGACAAATGACGGGTCTTTACTGATCACCTCCCCAACTTTTTTGGCACTGGCCTTATCATCACGGCACATTTGCAGCACTTGTAAGGGGAGTGCGGGAATCGCGGGAAGAGTTTTGCAATTCTTAATACGTTGAAGGATCTGCGGGTCCATGCTTGCTCAGTACTTTCTCATCGTTGATTGGCAACCACCTTGTCGATAGCCACAGGTTCAACGACATAGTGGGGATTAGCCTTCCAGAAAGAAAGGGTTCAATTCATTAAGACTTTACTGTTTGTATCGGATGTTCAATAACTGACTTGAGGAAAAACCACCACATTACATGATGTCTTGATGCCTTCCTGCACAACGGTGTACTTTGCTATAGAAAGGAGCAAAAATACCTAAAAATGCTATCTCCAAAGGTATGTTCCAGAGGAATCGCCTGCAAAAGCCGTTCAGTCTGGTTGCTTCATGTACAAGGAAGACGTAGGGCTTTCGGGGGGAAGACCGTAGAGGGTTGAGGGAGTGGCATCATGGATGGTGACCGAAACAAGTTCTCCAGGAAAGTGGGTTGAAGACCCTTTGGGCCATACGACGGTAACATTGTATTCGGTGTGACCCATCCATTGCCGATCGGATTTTTTGGCATCCCCTTCGATCATGACCTCAACTGTCTTGCCAAATAAGCCCCGATTTTTTTTGAGGGAAATCTCTTTTTGTAATTCAATGATTACGTTAGTCCGATACCCTTTGACCTGTTCGGGAATATCATCGGGGTATTTTCTGGCCGCAATCGTGTGCTTTCGTTCGGAATATTTAAAGACAAACGCTGCTTGATATTCCATCTCTTTGACCAAATCATAGGTATCCTGAAACTCCTCGTCCGTCTCACCACAAAAACCACAAATCAAATCGGTCGTCAGCACGATCGGTCCTTTGTTCCTGATGGCGTCGACGAGTTTGAGGTAGTTTCGACGGGTATAGCCTCGCCCCATACGTTCGAGCATGCGATCATTCGCAGATTGCAGCGGCAGATGAATTTGATTGCAAATGATTGGATGCTGCGCCACCGCTTCCAGCAACGCCGGAGGAAAATCTTTGGGATGCGGGGAGGTAAATCGAAGACGTTGAATACCAGGTACATCGGCGACCGCGATCAATAGCCGGGCAAAATCCCAGGAACCGGATCGGTAGGAGTTCACGTTTTGCCCGAGCAGGGTAATTTGTCGAACCCCTTGGTTGGCAAGCCGGTGGGCTTCTTCAAGTATGCCTTCCGGGCCACGAGAACGTTCTCGTCCTCGGGTATACGGCACCACACAAAACGAACAAAAATTATCACACCCTCGCATGACGGCAATCCAGCCGTTCACCCCGGTGCCTCGATCGGGCACAATCTGGGCATAGGTTTCATATTCTGACAGGTCGACGGCTAACCCTCGGCGTTGGTGCTCCAACGCATCGGTGAGCAAATCAGGCAACCGCCGGTACGCATCAGGCCCGACCAGCACATCAATCCACGACCGTGACTCCAACAATTCCTGCTTCAGGTTCTGGGCCATACAGCCTAAGACGCCGATCACGAGCCCTCGCTCCTTTTTCCTGGCTTTATACCGAGCCAAATGTCCATAGAGTCGATTGTGGGCATTTTCTCGGATGGCACAAGTATTAAACAAAATGACGTCAGCTTCTTCATCGACCGGGGTAAACTGGAACCCCCTCGCTTTCATGATCGACCGCACCAATTCGGTGTCATATTCATTCATCTGGCACCCAAAGGTTTCCATATAAACCTGATATTCCCTTCCCGCGGTGGGAGAAGAACCCAGACTGAGACTTTTCGGAAGAAGCAAGGGTGTGCTGCTCATGGTTTCCTGACTTGAATCATCGCAAGATCCTGTTGGGAGTGGGAATGACTATTTGGGGCCAGGGTATGAAGAAGACCGAGCACCCGATCAGACATGACCCCGGTGGCCACCACTGATTGAATGGTGTTTTTGAGATTTCGAGAGTCACGGACATCCACGCGAATATAATGGTCGGTCAATCCGGACCAAACCCCATCCACCTCATGCTCAAATAAGACAGAAAGCTCTCGTCCCAAAAACCGTTGCTGAAAGACTTCTCGTTTGTGGCGAGAGCGTTCACGCAGGGTCTGGCTGCGTTCTTGAATGTCCTCGGAAGAGACCTGACCGGCCATCTTGGTCGAAGCGGTACCGGGTCGCGGGGAATAGCTGAACACATGGACATACGCAAATGGTTGGTCTTGGATGAAGGAGAGCGTATTCGCAAACTCCCGTTGGCCCTCGCCAGGAAACCCGACCATCACATCTGTTCCAAAACACACATCAGGAATCGTATCCACAGCCCTTTCCATCGCCTTTCGATATTCTTGAACAGAATACCGCCGATTCATGTATTGTAAAATGCCATTGTCTCCGCTCTGCAGGGGTACATGAAGAAAACGACACAATTTCCTCGATGTTTTCATGTACTCCAACAATCCTTCGGGAATGGTGGTGGGTTCAATGGAAGATATCCTGATTCGTTTCAAACCCTCTATGGTTTCCAATCGTGTGATCAGGCCCAATAGATCGAGCCCCTGATCCCGATACTGGCCAATATTGACGCCAGTCAACACCAATTCACGATGGCCTCGTTGAACAAGAGCCTCTGCCTCACGAACAGCATCGTCGACAAACCGGCTACGCTCTCGCCCTCTCGCAAAGGGAATCAAGCAAAAGGCACACATGAATTGACAGCCATCCTGAATTTTCACATTTGCCCGGGTCGTCGAATAATCTCCGACACCGTCAAGTGCAAAATTACTAGGGTCCATGCGTTCATGGTGGACCTGCGGCCTCGACTGTTTGCTCGGTTCTGGAACAGGTGGCAACAGATCCGGTAACTGCATTTTAAATTGATTGCCCACAATTAGATCGATGCCTTCAATTTGACGAAGCACATCGAGGCCGGTCTGCGCGTAACATCCAGTCACCGCCACAAATGCCTGCGGAGATTGTCGAAGCGTTTGACGGACGAGCCGACGACACTCTGCTTCAGCTCCCTCCGTGACGGTACAAGAATTCACAACCAGGACATCCGTGTCTTGCCCATATTCAACGGGCAGAAATCCCCGACGCCGGAACCCGTCTTTTAAAAGCGCGGTTTCGGCTTGATTGAGACGACATCCAATTGTGGAAAATGCCACTCGCGGTTGTTGGACAGTTAGGGTCGGCATAGGTCCAAGATTATAAAGAAGCCCTTGCCTGACAACAAGATCGGCATGTTCGCGGTTCCTATTCCTACGGGAACATGGTAGTATTTTTTTGAATTACACCACACTCGACGAAAAATCGAGCCTCCTGTGAGACCTGGATCCACCACTCTTGTTCACCATACCTCGTGCTCCCGATCGTAAGACTCTGATTCCTCTCACTATCTGACAGCTATGCTCAAGCCAACCTTTTCCACACTACTCATCTCGGCCTGATTAAAGCGATGAATGCTGGCTTTGGACAACTCCTCATTGCCCGCTTTCTAGGATTTCGTTTACTGCCGGGACAAGTGGTAGCGTTAGCCGCCATGGGCCTGATTCTTTTAGGGGCCTGCTTCTTGATGCTTCCTTTTGCCACCAAGCCTGGCGCCAATCTGGGCTTCATCGACGCTCTTTTTACCGCCACTTCTGCGGTCTGTGTGACTGGCCTGATCGTGATGGATACTCCGCAGGATTTTACCACCTTTGGGCTGGGAGTGATTTTGTTTCTGATCCAAATTGGCGGGCTGGGCTATGCGTTAATGGCCACCCTGATCCTCTTAATCCTGGGACGTCGTTTGGGCTTACGCGATCGCATGCTGTTATCTGAAACGATGAGCACGATGGATATGCAAGGATTGGTGCGTTTTGTGAAACTCGTGACACTCATGACCTTTTCGCTGGAAGGCATTGGCGCCGCCCTGCTCACCATTCGGTTTGCGATGGAGTACCCTTGGGATACGGCTCTCTATTACGGCATCTTTCATGCGATTTCGGCGTTTAACAACGCCGGGTTTGCCTTATTTTCCGACAGTCTTGGTTCGTTCCAAAAAGAGTGGTCGATCAATGTCATTATTACCACGCTAGTCATCCTCGGGAGTATTGGCTTTCTCGTTTTTGAAGATCTCCTCGACAACATGCGCGGTCACAGGTTTCGATTCCGGACACATACGAAACTCGTCGTCGTCACGACCGGAATTCTCATTGGCGTTGGAACCTTTGGCATTGCCATGTTGGAATGGAATAATCCCGAAACGATGCGACCGCTGTCCGTGGGTGAGACCTTCACCGTTTCCTATTTTCACGCTGTTTCACGCACCGCAGGATTTACCACGCTGGACCTGAGTGAGATGCGGGAGCCGACACTCTACTTCTTACTGATTCTCATGGCCATTGGTGGATCACCCGGAAGTATGTCGGGAGGGATTAAAACCACCACGATCGCGATTGTCTTTTTGACCATTTGGAGCTTGCTTCGGCGAGATCCCGATGTGGAAGTTTTTCACCGACGCATCCCTCACGATCTCATCACCCGAGCCCTGTGCCTCACGATTTTGGCCCTCGCCCTCATTACAGGCATGACGCTCCTTCTCGCCTCAACCGAATCGCAACCTTTTTTGTCGCTCATGTTTGAGGTGACTTCTGCCATGGGCATTGTGGGCATGTCCTTGGGAGACGGAGGTTCCCGGAGCTTATCCGCCCTGCTCACCGATTTTGGGAAAGTGATGATTATGCTCTCCATGCTCTTAGGACGGTTCGGCCCACTCATGATTGGATTATTTGCAGTGAAAACCACCGCCCACAAACGATATCGCTTTGCCCAATCGCGTGTGGTGATTGGATAATCGTATTTAAGCCATACGCCGCTGGAGCATGAGAATAAAGGCGACTAATGTCGGAAGTGGACAGATGAGAAAGGGAAGTAACCATACCCACACATTCTTCCCTCGCACCCGTGCCTGATCAATCATCCAGACAAAAATCCAAATGACCAACAGAATATAGTTGGCCGTAATCCATTGCGTGGTCCGAACATGCAGCTGGCTCCCCGCTCCTCCCCCGGTCATGAAGAAAAAAATGCCCTCCAACAGCACGAATGCCAGCAATAAGCCAATCACGAACTGCTTACTCCATACATACATGATCCACTCCTTGGTGAAGGTATTGATGAAAAGCCTGGGCGTCTTGATTTGAAACCTGCAGTCCCATGAAGGGTCATTCCCCGTTTCGAAGACGAACCCTTATATCAAAAGATGTCTTACCCCGTCCCGCCAGAGCGTTTCCTGCCCATCCCGCCGTGCATTCCTCCTGAGTCTTTCTAGAGCCTAACCACCTACCGCTGTATTCTTATTATTTTTTTTCGCCCTAATAGCCTGCCTCCTGTTCCATGATGTGCATAACTCATATTGGCCGAGATTCTTCCTGTTGATAACTTTCTCAAATCATTTGAAAACCCGCATCATTATTCAGGTTTTTTTAACTCACAAGTTCTTCACAGTAATCCCCACCTTACACGCAAAATTTACCACATTTAGTATTGACAATTTTCTTCATCCTCTATAGATTGTGGGTCATTGGTTTCAACCAATTATTTCTTACGGTCTTATTTTTCCTGTTTTCTCTGTCTGTTTCGGGTTTTTCGTAGGGCTTGTGAAGTGCGTAAATTAAAGGCGGTTTTTCGGTTTTTTTAAACCTGAAAATGGTGCCGAGGCGGGTCTTTGAATGGCATGAGTGCCTACCCGACCATTTTTTATTTTCCGAGCCTACCCAATCCGGTTCCCTGTAAATTCCGGGAATCACGAAAAACCAGACAACAATAGGGGGAACAAACGATGGTGACCGAAGAGATACCCCACTGTGTTTTCTCGTCTTCAAAAGGAGACTTTTCATGAAAATTGCCCGACGATTTACAAAAGCCGACGAGAGCCCCTATCAAAGCATTCCTTTTTCCGCTCGATCCTCAGAAATTAGAAATCCTGACGGCTCCACGGTCTTTCATCAGGAGAATATTCTGGCTCCGGAGCATTGGTCACAATTGGCCATCGACATTTTAGCCCAAAAGTATTTTCGAAAAGCGGGCGTACCGCAGTTTGACGATCAAGGCAACCCTCTCCTCAATGGAAAAGGCGCTCCCCTGCTCGGTGGCGAACGGGATGCCAGACAGGTCTTCCACCGGTTGGCGGGATGCTGGACTGAATGGGGCAATACCCACCATTACTTTGACTCACCGGAAGAGGCTCAGACCTTTCAGGATGAGCTCAGCTACATGTTGGCCTGGCAAATGGCCGCTCCCAATTCCCCACAATGGTTCAATACCGGCCTGCACTTTGCCTATGGATTATCTGGCCCTTCACAAGGGCATTTTTATGTGGACCCGAATACCCATCGCGTCAAACAAGCCCGCAACGCCTATGAGCGTCCTCAGGTTCATGCCTGTTTCATCCAATCGATTTCAGATGATTTAGTGAACGAGGGCGGGATTATGGACCTGTGGGTTCGGGAAGCCCGCCTCTTTAAATATGGTTCGGGGACAGGTACGAATTTTTCAAAATTGCGGGCTGACGGAGAATCCTTATCCGGCGGCGGCCGTTCATCCGGACTCATGTCGTTTCTCAAAATCGGCGACCGAGCCGCAGGCGCCATTAAGTCCGGAGGTACCACACGACGGGCTGCGAAAATGGTCTGCCTGGATCTCGATCACCCGGATATCGAAGAGTTTATTGATTGGAAGGTCATTGAAGAACAAAAAGTTGCGGCCATGGTCACCGGATCAAAAGTCTGTGCGCGCCATCTCAATAAAATCCTCCAGGCCTGTCATATTGTTAAGCCTGACAGCGGCACGCAAATCGATATCAATCCTCGCGAAAACACAGCCCTTCGAGAGGCCATTCAAGCCGCCCGCGAGGTCTCGGTTCCAGAACTGTACATTCAACGCATGTTCAATTATGCCCAAGAAGGGTTTACCCATTTTGTCTTTCATGAATACGATACCAATTGGGATAGCAAAGCCTACCAAACGGTCTCTGGCCAAAACTCTAATAACAGTATTCGGGTCCCCAATGATTTTTTTGCGGCACTCAAATCCGGTGGCGATTGGACGTTGACCAGACGAACCGACGGGTCGGTCTATAAGACCATTCCTGCCAAAGATCTCTGGGATCGCATTGCCTGGGCAGCCTGGATCTGTGCCGACCCCGGCGTTCAATACGACACCACTATCAATGAATGGCACACCTGTCCGCAGGATGGACGGATCAATGCCTCCAACCCCTGTAGCGAATATATGTTTTTAGATGATACGGCCTGCAATCTCGCCTCACTGAATTTAGGACGGTTTCTCACTCCTGAAGGCCAGTTTGATATCGAGGGATTTCGACATGGCGTCCGATTATGGACGATAGTACTCGAAATAAGTGTGCTCATGGCCGGATTTCCCAGCCGGGCTATTGCCGAAAAAAGTTTTTCCTTCCGCACCCTCGGACTCGGCTACGCCAATCTTGGTTCGATACTCATGAAATTGGGGATTCCCTATGACTCGCCCCAAGCCCTCGCGTGGTGTGGCGCCATTACGGCGTTGATGACCGGTGAGGCCTATGCCACCTCGGCGGAAATGGCGAAGGAACTCGGTCCCTTTAACGCCTATCCCCGCAACGCGGAATCCATGCTCCAGGTCATGCGCAATCACCAACGAGCCACACACGATGCGCCATCAGAAGAGTACGAAGGCCTCACCATCTCCCCACGAGGAATTCAACCAGATCAATGTCCCCGGGACTTGCTCCAGGCCGCGCAAGAATCCTGGGACCGTGCTCTCGAACTCGGAGAGCAATATGGGTACCGGAATGCTCAATCGACGGTGATCGCCCCTACCGGCACGATAGGCCTGGTGATGGACTGTGACACAACCGGCATCGAACCCGATTTTGCGTTAGTCAAATTTAAGAAACTGGCAGGGGGGGGGTATTTTAAAATCATCAACCAAAGCCTCCCGCCGGCCCTCCGAAATCTGGGGTATACGCCCACACAGATTCAAGATATCGTCACGTATGCCACGGGGACGCGTACCCTAAAACAGGCTCCCTTTATTAACCATGAAACCTTGAAGGACAAAGGATTTGATCGAGACGCTCTGGAAAAGATTGAATCCAAGCTTGATGAAGCCTTTGATATCAATTTCGCCTTTAATAAATGGACATTGGGAGAAGAGTTTTGTCAGAAGACCTTAGGCCTCACTGAGTCGCAACTCCAAAACCCACAGTTCAACATTCTTCAACTTATCGGCTTTAACCAAGAAGAAATTCTTGCAGCCACAGATTTCTGCTGCGGCACGATGACCGTGGAAGGCGCCCCACACCTTCAACCAGAACACCTGGCTATTTTTGATTGTGCGAATCGATGCGGGCGAATTGGGCAACGCTATATTCTACCTGCGGCCCATATCCGCATGATGGCGGCCGCCCAACCATTTATCAGCGGGGCCATCAGCAAAACCATCAACATGCCAGCCGATGCGTCGGTGGATTCCGTCAAAGAAGCCTACATGACATCGTGGACTTCTATGCTCAAAGCTGTTGCCTTGTACCGAGATGGTTCCAAGCTCAGCCAACCATTGAATTCGACCAGCGATTGGGACGCAACCGACGCACAATCTGAGCAAATACAAACCGTCGCCAAACAAGCCGCCTCTCGCGTGTTGGTCCGCTATCTCGCCAAACGTCGTCCTCTTCCCACCCGCCGTGGAGGGTACACGCAAAAAGCCATCGTAGGAGGACATAAAATTTATTTGCGAACGGGCGAATACGAAGACGGCACCATCGGGGAAATTTTCCTGGACATGCATAAGGAGGGCGCGGCCTTTCGGAGCCTCATGAACTGTTTTGCCATCGCCATCTCTCTCGGACTCCAGTATGGCGTCCCCTTGGAAGAGTTCGTGGATGCCTTTGTCTTTACTCGCTTCGAACCGAATGGGCCGGTGAAACTTAATTCTCATATCAAAATGTCCACATCAATCATCGATTATATTTTCAGGGAAATGGCCATCACCTATCTCGGAAGACATGACCTGGAACAAGTCGCCCCTGAAGACCTCCGGGTCGATGCGCTCAAAAAACAAACCGATACGGAAGAGGAAGATGGAGATGATTTGGTCGATCCTCGTTCACTGGGCTCAACTTCCATCAGTCCTGAAATCTTTCCTTCTCGCCAATCTCCTGGGAACGGCGTAGACAAAAATGGCGGCCATGGGACTGTCTCGCGAAAAATGGAACTGCAACGTGAAACGGTGACCATCACGGAAGTACAGGAAGCCCGGCAAAAAGGATACGAAGGCGATCCCTGCCAGGAATGCAAGCAATTCATGATGGTCCGCAACGGCATGTGCCTCAAGTGCGACAACTGCGGCGCCACCAACGGATGCTCCTAAACTCTCTGAACCATCAGAAATTACGGAAAACGCACGTGTCGAATTCAGCCTTCATTGATCGCTCAGATATTGCTCGGGATTGGCATGCACGAGGATTTTCGTGCGGCTTGTGGATTGACCATGCAGGTCGAGAATGGACGAATCAGCCTCGCCAAACAGACGAATTGTTTATGATGATGTCCGGGGAATTAGAACTAGAGTTAGAAGGACAAATAATTCGGCCCTCAGTGGGAGAGGAGATTCGCATTCCTGCAGGAACGCCCCATTCGATTCGAAATATCAGCAAAAAAACGGCGCGCTGGCTCTATGGACAACCCCGAGAGGTATTGGTGGTGAAGCCTGCGCCTACGGCCACGCGAGAGCGTTCATTCCATCCGGAATTGAAAAGAAAGCGGCGACCAGAAAAAATAGGCACAATCATCGAAGTCCAAAAAGGGCCATAAAATTCCGTTATGGGCTTCCGTTAGGCGAAGCACTCTTCTCACTGACGGCTTGATTACTCACGTCCTTCGCGCACCGAAATCCGGTCGTCAAATCTTGGTAGTCGACGTCGGCTTTTGAGCGGGCAGTCACGTGCAAGTTGGCTGGTTGATCTTCCCACGATCCTCCCCTCAAAACCTTAAAGTCTCCTTCGGTAGGGCCCTGTGGATTTTCCTTGGGGCTGTCTTGGTAGTAATGCCTATCGTACCAATCATTGACCCATTCAGCTGCATTGCCGGCCATATGATAGAGCCCATAGGCACTTTTTCCACCTTCCTTCAGGCCATGACGAATACTCATTCCCTTAGTCCCGCTGGTGACCGGAGACAGTGTAATAGGGTAACTGACCCACCCCGTCGTCCCCTGATTATAATTCGCAATATCCACAAATGGTTGCATGTGCCCCCAGGGAAATCGCCGACCATCCGTCCCACGTGCCGCTTTTTCCCACTCGGCTTCGGTGGGTAAGCGTTTGCCAACCCATTCGCAATACTGCTTAGCATTCTTCCAAGTAATCCCAACAGCAGGACGGTCACCGACTTTCCCTGTCGCCGCGCCGTCATCCCATAATGGCGGAGGCTCAATACCGTAATCGTGATCCAAAAATTTTTGATACTCAGCCATGGTGACTTCGTAGCGATCAATGAGGTAGGCCTTCAACCACACCGTATGTTCAGGGCGTTCATTTTTAGACCCATCGTTATTCCCCATCTTGAATTCCCCTTCGGGAATGATGACCATACTTCCGGGAGGACCATCGGCCGCCCCTTCCTCAACCTTGCCAGATTCGGAATACTTCCAATCCTCGGTTGCAGAGGAAATATCTGTCACCGCCCATAGACACATCACCACCATCACGCTCCCTAAGAAACCTGGATTCATAAGACCCTCACAGGACTGAAATGAAAGAACAATCTGCTCATATCTCTTCACCATATCGAAAGCAGTCGGGCATTGGAAGAGCAAGCCTCGAATCCCCTCGTTCTATGAATTGACCCCCAAAACGATAAAAGCCGCTGAAGAATCCTTCAGCGGCTTCAATCATGGCGTCCCCAGCGGGATTTGAACCCGCGTTGCCGCCTTGAAAGGGCGGCGTCCTAGGCCAGGCTAGACGATAGGGACGTAATACACAAATGGCTCAAGACAGACTGTGACTTATCGGACTGAAGCGACTCAGATTGACCGACGATCTTAGCAACGCCGAAAACTCCGGTCAAACCAGGAGGTTAGGTTCGTTCATTCCTCAGGTCATGAACACAAACAACAACCCTCATGCCTCGTTGAAATTTCACGGCCCGAGAACCAATGTTCCCAAGTCGGTGGCGAAAGGACTGACAAGTGTCAATTTTCACGTTTACAAAAAAAGGTGGAGAAGCAGGCCTATAAGCCGGATTCTGTACCGTTGGAGGCAAGCCCCATTCGGCGGTGACCATTTCTCTGGAACCTAGGTTACCCTAGGCTTCAAGCAACCTACCCGGGAACCTTGGCCGGGCCGACCTTCCTCCCGTTCGGGTGAGGAATGTCTTCCTCATCAAAACAGGGATTCGTCCCCCTATTTGGTTTTGCTCCAGGTGACGCTTACCCTGCCACTTGTGTCACCACAAGCGCGGTGGGCTCTTACCCCACCATTTCACCCTTACCTGGCTCAAGCCGAAGCCTGAGCCATCGGCGGTATCTTTTCTGTGGCGCTGGTGTCGGATCACTCCGCCTGGGCGTTACCCAGCACCTTGCCCTATGGAGTCCGGACTTTCCTCTCATACACGCGGCATGAGCAGCCACCCGGCCCACTTCCACCACCGCTTATCATGGTAGGCTGAGAAGAAAGAGAATGCAAGAAACGAGTGGCCTTTGATGGCTAATCGAGGGTTTCCACTTCCAAATGATGGGCCATGTAAAGAATGCGGTGGCAATAGGAACAGTCCAATAGCTCATCACCTCGTCTCACATCTGCGACGAGTTGAGGAGGAAGTTGAAGCCGACAGCCTCCGCAGGCGCCCTCTTTTACTTCAGCCACGGCAAAGCCTTTTCGTATAGTTTTTAAACGGCTATACCGAGCCAATAAGGATTTGTCCACCGCCTCGGCTACCTGTTGTTGTTGTTGATTCAAAACGGCCAATTCGTTGGCCAACTCTGCAAATTGACTGTCCAATCGGGCTTTTTCCGCATCGAAGACTACCTGGGCTTCTTTAATTTCTGCTTCAAGCTCCTCGACCGTTTTTTTGTTTTCCTCTACCCGCTCCATCGTTTCGAGCACGCCCTCCTCAATGGAATCCTTTTTCTTCCTCGCCTGTTCAATTTCAAACAGATGCGCCTGATATTCTTTATTCGTTTTTAGCTCCGACAGGCGACTCCGCACTTTATGGAGGGAATCTTCTTGGGTGGCCAATTCTCGTTCGGCACCCCTTTGTTGCTTGACGAGAGATTCTCCGGTGTTTTTCAACACTTGGAGACGAGAGAGCTTATCTTGGAGGGGAGATTCAGCGGCCTTCAGAAGATCGGGGGCTTTTCGCTGGGAATCTTGAATCTGAAAAATTCGAAGATCAAACTTTTGAAGTTCAATAAGAAATTGCAGCTGCGAATTCACAAAATCCTCAACATTAATAAAAACCCATGGACTGTATCAGCATATCAAGTCCGGCCCAATATCTTGGTGGGCCCACCAGGACTTGAACCTGGGACCAACTGATTATGAGTCAGCCGCTCTAACCAACTGAGCTATGGGCCCAAACCCCACAATCGCGTACCTTATCTTGTACCATAGATTGGCTCTAGGAAAAATACCTTTTCCACTTTTCTTTGAGATTAGCAAAAAAAAATTTCAGGAGACGTTCAATCCCGCCTTTTGGTTTCGAATTTCATGCATTTGAAGGTTTAAGGCATCCACATCATCGTGGCGTCCTTCTCGTTCAGCCATTTTTTGCTGCCCGATTAAATCGGCCAGCCGACGTTGCAGCTTTTTATGCCCCAGAATACGTAAACAGCCAATGACATGATCTTGCGCATCCTCAAGATACAGATCCCACACACTCAATTTAGCCACCACCATTTCATAGGCTGGATCATCACCCATTGCTCCCCGAAACCCTTCGAGATCGAATTGCCCAGCCTGATCTCGGAAACGGAGAGCTTGAGTCAGGATGTGCCGATAGGCCGGAACCGTAAAAACTTCGGCATCTAATTCGAGAACATGGGTCGGCTCTAGACGACCCTGAAGCAAAAGAATCAGTAAGTCGCGTTCTTCCAGCTTTCCTGGCGGCAGAGAAACAGTCGGTGGTAATTCTGGCTCTTTGGATGCTGATCGTCCCGGATCCACTCGTCCTCGCAATGTCGGCAACCGTTGTCTGAGTAAATCCTGCCGGATCCCCAATCGTTCAGAAACCACTTTAAGATACTCGTCCTTCTCGAGAGGATTTTTCGTTTTTTGGAGAATGGCTAAGACCTCATCAGCGCGTTGGACGCGATCCTGAATCGAATCTTTTTTGGCCTTATCTAAAACTGACGTCACGACAAAATCCAACAGTGTGGCCGCACGGCTTTCCAACTCTCGAAACGCCTCCACCCCGTTCGTTCGAATAAAAGTGTCTGGATCCTCTCCGGTTGGTAACACCAATACTCGAACATCCATACCGGAATTCAAGAATAAATCCAGGGTCCGCAACGCCGCATTCACCCCAGCCGTATCTCCATCAAACACCAACGTGACGCAGGGCACAAACCGCCTTAAAATCTGCACATGGTCAACAGTCAGAGCCGTTCCCAGTGGCGCCACCACATTCGCCATGCCATGTTCATGAAGTGCAATGACATCAAAATAGCCCTCCACGAGATAAAACCGCCCGGCGACAGTTGCTGACTGCCTGGCTTTATCTAAACCATACAGTGTTCGCCCTTTAAAAAATAAATCGGTTTCCGGCGAATTGAGGTATTTAGGGGAGGCCCCCTCTTGCAAGACCCGGCCACCAAACCCCAACACGTGCCCTCTCGTGTCGGCAATGGGAAACAACACCCGATTTCGAAAGCGATCATAGGTGGAAAACCCTTGAGCCCCAACCTTCTCTTTTCTGACGACCAATCCAGCCTGGTTCAGTTCATCCAGTTTGACGGCTTGGCGCTCCATCCAATTGGATAAGCCATTCCAGCCTTCTGGCGCATAGCCTAATTGAAACGTCGTCCAGGATTCACGAGAAAGTCCGCGTTGGTCCAAGTATGCTCTGGCTTCCTGTGCCTCGGGGCCTTCCAGAAGATTCTGGTGATACCAAGAGGCCGCTAATTGATAAAGTTGGAAATACCGTTCACGGGGAAAACCCGATTCCGATCGAGAGGTAGAGGACCGTTGTTCTGGAAGCGCAACCCCCGCTCGCTGACTCAGTTCACGAAGCGCCTCCATGAAATCCATATTTTCTTGTTTCATGAGAAACGTAAAGGCATCACCCCCGGCCTGACAGCCGAAACAATGAAAATATTGACTCGCAGGATTGACAGAAAAGGATGGAGTTTTTTCGGAATGGAAGGGACAAAGGCCTTTAAAATTCTGGCCGGCTTTGGAAAGACTCACATACGTAGATATTACATCAACGATATCAACACGTTCCCGAATTTGCTGAATGGTCTCCGAAGGAACGCCTCGTTTTTCATTCATATCCTGAACACCTCAATCAAGCACGGAAATACGATTGGCCCCCTGTAAAAAAACGTTACCCTGGAGGCCAGGCAAACGAGCGGCCACCTAGCACATGCAGGTGCAGATGAAACACGGTCTGCCCTGCTTCCCGTCCCGTGTTCGCCACGACACGATACCCACTTTCCACAATGCCGCGCTCCCTGGCCATTCTTGCGCACACGACCATGAGTTGCCCCAATAAGGCCGCATCGGAATCTTGCGTATCATCCAATGACACCATGTGCCGTTTGGGAATGACTAACATATGGACCCGTGCGTGAGGATTGATGTCGTCAAAGGCGATAACACGATCATCCTCATAGAGTTTCTTTGCAGGAATCGCTCCCTCCACAATCTGACAAAAAATACACTCAGCCATGCGAAACCTCACCGTCTACCGCTCGAAGGCCGGATTTCCCAAATCGCTTGCCGAGCTCCTGATAGATTTCATCTGGAGGGATCGAATAATGTCCGAGCATGACCAAGGTATGAAACCATAAGTCGGCCATCTCATAAATGATCTCTTCACGGTTTGAGTTTTTCCCTGCCAGAACCACTTCCCCGGCTTCTTCAACTACCTTCTTTAAAACGCGATCCACGTCTCCCTGCAACAATTTCGATACATAGGAGTCGGAACTGGGATGGGCCTTTCGATCCGACACCATTTCATACAACCGTTGAGTAATCCCACCCCAGGCCGTGCCGGAAGGGATTGAGACCTCGGAGTCGGATGTTGAAGGCATACGGGTAAAAAAGCAGGACCGGGTGCCTGTATGACAGGTCGGCCCAATAGGTTGAGCTTTCACCAGTACCGTGTCTTGATCACAATCAAGAAATACTTCCTTCAGGATAAGCTCATGACCTGAGGACTCGCCCTTTTTCCAGAGCTGTTGTCGTGACCGGCTCCAAAAATGCACCCGTTGAGTCTCTTGCGTCAGATCCCAGGCTTCCTGATTCATAAAACCCACCATCAACACCGTCCCGTCTATCCAATCTTGGACGACACAGGGCAACAGGCCTAGCGCATCAAATTGGGGTACGGTCGTTTGAGTGTTCTCGCTCATCGGTCGTTAGGCAATCGGGACGGGAACCGATCCTGGCCGCATCGGAATGCCCTGCTCCGACAAAAAGGATTTGGCTTGCCCGATCGAAAGGGTTTGGAAATGAAAAATGGAAGCGGCTAAGACCGCATCGGCTTTCCCACGCGTAAATGCCTCATACAAATGGTGAAGCGTTCCGGCCCCCCCGGAGGCAATGACCGGAATCGTCACCGCATCCGAGATCGCGGCGGTAAGGGGCAAATCATATCCATCTTTGGTCCCGTCCTGATCCATACTAGTCAAGAGGATTTCTCCGGCTCCACATTCCTTCATCCGCTGAGCCCACCGAACGGCATCTAACCCAGTCGAATTTCGCCCTCCATGTGTAAAGACTTCCCACCCTTCAAGGCCAACATCGCACCTTGTTGCACGTTTTGCATCAATGGCCACAACAATACATTGCGAACCAAATCGATTGGCTGCAGCCTTCACGAATTCAGGTTCCTGAACCGCCGCCGTATTGATGCTCACCTTATCGGCTCCGGCTTCCAACAAACGACGAATATCCTCCAAGGTGCGAATCCCTCCACCAACCGTCAAGGGCATAAATACCTGTTCAGCCGTCCGCACCACCACATCGAGAATCGTCTCTCGTTTTTCATGGGAGGCGGTGATATCCAAAAAGCACAGTTCATCCGCTCCTTCCCGATCATACACCTGCGCGACATGCACGGGGTCACCCGCATCACGTAGATTCACAAACGACACGCCTTTGACCACACGCCCATCTTTGACATCCAGACAGGGAATGATCCGCTTCGTCAGCATGTCGACCGAGCCTCCCCAGCCGCATGAACCAGCGCAAGCGCCGCCTTCAAATCCAATGCCCCCTCATACAGCGCTTTCCCAATGATGATGCCAGAAATATTGTCCCCAATCTCCTGAATCGCTCGAATATCTTCTAGTGCGGTGACGCCGCCGGACGCAATAATTGGAACAGGGGAGTGCTTCGCTGCCTCTCGCAAAGCGGAAATATTGGGGCCACGCAACATGCCATCTCGAGAAATATCTGTAAAGACAATGCCGCCTAAGGGAAGGCCTTTCATGGAGTCAAACACCTGTTGGGACGTCAAAGTGGAAACCGTTGTCCACCCGTGAACCGCCACCAACCCCTGCTTCACATCAATCCCCACTAAGATTTTCTGCGGGAATTGGTGCGCGACCAATGCCAAAAATTTTGGATCCTGCAAGGCTGCCGTTCCCACCACCACCCGATCCACGCCACTAGACCGATAGGCCGAAACGGTGTCAACATTTCGAATTCCGCCGCCCACTTGAATAGGAATGCGCAGTTTCTTGGCGATGGCTTCAATCTGTGGGAGATGTTTCGGGGTTCCTTCCACCGCTCCATCTAAATCAACAATATGCAGATACTGTGCACCAAGATTTTGCCACTGCTCGGCCATCCCAACCGGATCATCCGAATATTGGGTGACCTGGCTCATCTCGCCTTGTTGCAAGCGGACACATTTGCCATCCTTTAAATCAATCGCTGGAATCAATAACATTGGGTCGATTGCCTCAAACGCCGCAAACACCGCCTACGGCGCAAGCGGAGCGCCTTGTCCAACAGGAAACGTCTCCATGACTTTTTTGACGCCTAATTCTGCAAGTTCCTGAGCCGTCACAAATCCCCCGCTCTTTTCAAAAAACCCGACAATATCTTGGGTAAGCGGTTTTTGTTCTTCAAAAAACTCTCCCTTCCAGAGCACCCTCCCATCTGTCGGGTGAACAAGGAAGATTTCAAACCCCACCGCAGCGGGCTTCGCCCCAATCCGGGACCCATCACGTTCGCGATAGGTCCGGACAAGGCCCATCAATACCCCATCGACGTTCAAACGAGTCCCAACCTCTTTGGCGACCGCTTGGAAAGCGGTGCCCGAACGTTCAGCACCTGGGGTACCAGTAGGGCCTGACTCACCTGCTCCTATCACCCGCAGGTTCGGACGGGCACGGAGGATCGACTCAACTCGTGCGGTAATCAATTGTGCCGCAGTGTCAGAAACGGAATAGCGATCTTTTTGGGATTCGGACCGATCCGGTTGATCAGCTCCCGGCAATCGAAATTGGGTGCGTATTTCTTCTGGGTCTCGCACCCCTTCACGCGTCTGATTATATCCCCATTGAGGAGCTTGAAGCGCCTGGAACGGCAAGATGGCAATACTGGCAATATTGGAAGGATCAAATTGCCGAGCTGATTGGACCTGAACTTTGGGAGGCACGCACCCAAGCACGAAACTGAACCAACCAATCATCCCGATCATTAACCAGCCAACGTGATATCTGTGACACCCCGTCCTTATCGTGGAAAAGCTAAGGTTCATTGCCACTCACCAAAATTTTTCAAGACCTGCAATCCAACAGCCTGACTTTTTTCAGGATGAAATTGCGTGGCAAAAATATTGTCCTTCCATACGCTGCTGGCAAAGGCTACGCCATATGCCGTTTGCGTGCTGACTAACGCGTGGTCTTCTGGCTCAACATAATACGAATGCACAAAATAGACAAAAGAATCGGTATCAATTCCCTTTAATGGTGGCGCAGGCTTTTCAATACGAATCGTATTCCATCCCATATGAGGAATTTTATAGGAAGATAATGCATCCTCAGATAACGGAATCGCTTTCACTTTCCCAGCCAAGAGGCCCAGCCCCTTGTGACACCCAAATTCTTCGCTCTCCGCAAACAAAAGTTGAAAGCCCACACAAATGCCAAGGAAGGGTTTGCCCGTTTGAATAGCACGGTGAATCGGATCCACCAGCCCATAGCGAATCACGTTGGCCATACAATCCCCAAAGGCGCCCACACCCGGCAACACCACATGACTGGCCCGGTCAATCATCGCCAGCTCCCGTGTTACCACGGCTTCATGACCGACGCGTTCAAATGCTTTTTGCACGCTACGAAGATTGCCCATTCCGTAGTCGATGATCGCAATCATGATCGCACCAACCCATCCGGCTTCTTTTTCAACAGCTTCGCCACCGATTACAACACGCCCTTCGTCGATAACACACCCGAAATCCGAGCTTCTCGTCTGACGGCTTGATCCAAGGCCTTGGCAAACGCTTTAAAAATGGCCTCCATGATATGGTGTGGATTCCGGCCATAGAGCACGTTCACATGAAGATTCAGCCCACCCTGGCTCACAAAGGCCTGGAAAAAATCTTCAAAGAGTCCAAGGTCGAACGATTTAATATATCGAGTGGGCAACACGACGTTGTAGACCAGATACGGTCTCCCACTCAAATCCACCGTGACCTGCGCCAACGTTTCATCCAATGGGACCGAGGCAAACCCGAAGCGCGCGATGCCTTCTTTGGTCCCAAGCGCTTGATTGAGCACTTGCCCCATCACAATCCCAATGTCCTCAATCGTATGATGATCATCAATCTCGATATCGCCTTTGGCGTCGACCATGAGATCAAAGAATCCATGCTTGCCAAAAAGATTGAGCATGTGGTCCAAAAACGGAATCGAAGTCTGAATCGTATTTTTACCCTCTCCATCGAGGACCCATTGCACACGAATAGCTGTTTCAGCCGTTGTTCGCTCTTGTGAGGCAGATCTGGGAACAGATTGTTGACTCATGTCCATCGACTCTCCATGGATTGACTGTGTGCATCAAACCCTTCCAACGTAGCGAGCCGCACAACAGCGCGTTTGGCTTTAAGTAAGGCGGCCTGAGAATAGGCAACGACATTACTCCTTTTTACGTATTCATCCACACCTAAACTGGAAAAAAATCGGGCACTCCCTCCAGTCGGCAAAACATGATTCGGACCGGCTACATAATCCGCAACCGCAGGCGGGGTATAGCGCCCCACAAAAATTGCTCCGGCATGCCGAATGCGAGGAAGATAATCCCAGGCATTGTTAATATTTAACGAAAGATGTTCTGGCGCAATCCGATTGGCTATGGCACATGCCTCGTCTAGGGTTTTTACCACAAAGGCAACAGCATGGGTCCGAACCGAGCGCGAGACAATATTATGCCGGCCTAACTCCCCCAATTGACGATTGACCTCTTTGACGGTGCGTTTGGCCAAGGCTAGGGATGTGGTCACAAGATAAACACACGCCTCCTCATCATGCTCGGCTTCACACAACAGATCCGCCGCGACATGACTGGGATTGCTGGTCGAATCCGCAACAACCAAGAGTTCGCTGGGTCCCGCAATCATATCAATATCCACATGACCATAGACAAGACGTTTGGCTGTCGCCACATAGAGATTTCCAGGACCAACGATTTTGTCCACAGGGCGAATACTGGATGTTCCATAGGCTAAGGCCCCTATCGCTTGCGCTCCCCCCACGCGATAAATTTCATCGACCCCGGCAATATCGGCAGCGACTAACAAGGCAGGATGAATAGAACCGGACGGCGTCGGCGTACACATGACGACACGGCCCACTCCCGCAACTTTGGCCGGGATGGTATTCATGAGCACCGAAGACGGGTACACCGCTTTGCCGCCAGGAACATAGACACCCACCGCATCAAGGGGGGTGATCATTTGTCCAAGTTGAATGCCGTCTTTTCGATAGGTCCATGTCGACCGTCGTTGTTTTCGATGAAAGGTTCGAATGCGTCGAGCCGCATAGTTGAGTGCGTTCGCATCAGCCTTGGGAAGAGCAGAATAGGCGGCCTGAATCTCTTTCGGGCTGACTCGTAATTGGTTGGGGCGAATTCGAATTCGATCAAACTTCCACGTAAAACGTTGAACCGCGGCATCGCCTTCCCGACGAACATCGCTCAGAATATCTCGCACCGCTTGCTCTGCTTTGGCATTTTGTTGGGTCCCTCGCTGACACACAGCCTCCACGGCCTTGGCGAATCCACGGTCTTTCCAAGAAAAAATGTTCACGCCCGCCTACCCTTCTTTCCCTTTTTTGATGCCCTCGCCTTCGTGACCTGCTTTTTAATTCGCATAATCACTTCTGTCACCACTTCATGCTTCAATTTCAAACTGGCGCGATTCACAATTAATCGTGCCGAAGACCACGCGATGATTTCTTCTTCCACAAGGTTATTCGCCTTCAGCGTTTGCCCAGTTTCCACCAAATCGACAATCCGATCGGCCAGACCCACTAAGGGTGCCAGCTCAATGGACCCGTATAATTTTATCAGTTCAACAGGTAAGCCCTGATGGTTAAAAAACCGTTCCGTGATATTCGGATATTTCGTGGCCACACGAACCTTCGACGACAACCGCTGGATCGGGGATTGGCCATTCGGCTTGGCAACCACCAATTTACAAATACCCAACCCAAGATCCACCGGCTCATACACATCAGGACTTTGTTCTAATAGCACATCCTTGCCCACCACGCCTAAATCAGCCGCCCCATATTCGACATAAACCGGCACATCACTCGGCCGAACAATAAGGACCCGGTGTCCATGATCGGGATATTCCACAATTAACCGGCGATCGCTCTCATCGACGTGATAGGCCGAATACCCGGCTTGTTGAAACAGCGCCAGCGTTGGTGCCAGAAGTTTCCCCTTCGAAAGGGCAATCGTAATTCCTTCATTCATACGACTTCGTGAACACGCTGGACTTGCGCACCTAAGGCTCCCAATTTTTCTTCCAAACGCTCATACCCCCGATCTAAATGATAGACCCGTGAAATGACCGTTTCCCCCTCAGCGGCCAACCCCGCCAGAACCAGGCTGGCACTCGCACGAAGATCGGAGGCCATCACCGGTGCGCCCGTTAGTGCCGGAATGCCTTTCACCACAGCATGAGGCCCATCGATTTCAATGGAAGCGCCCATGCGATGCAATTCCGGAACGTGTAAAAACCGCCCCTCAAAAATCGTTTCGGTCAAAATACTTGTGCCGTCGGCCACAGACATCAGCGCCATCATCTGTGCTTGCAAGTCGGTCGGGAACCCTGGATAGGGCAGGGTTTTGACATCAACCCCGTTGAGCGGAGCCGGTCGACGGACTCGCAATCCCTCAGAATGTTCTGTCAGTTCCACGCCCATTTCCTGTATTTTGGTGAACACGGTACCCAAATGATCCGTGATACAACCTTTGACCGTGATATCTCCGCCGGTGATGGCGCCAGCCATGACAAACGTTCCCGCTTCTACACGATCTGGCATGACCTCATGGGCGGCTCCATGCAGCTCGGTGACACCCTCAATGATGATCGTATCTGTCCCAGCACCTAAAATTTTGGCACCTCGCTTAGTCAAAAACGCGCATAAATCGGCGATTTCCGGTTCACGGGCGACATGATGCAAGCTGGTCGTCCCTTCTGCCAAGCAAGCGGCCATGATCAGATTCTCGGTTCCGGTGACTGTGGGAAAATCCAAATCAATTCTGACTCCCTTCAGACGACGCGCTTTGGCATGAATATATCCATGTTCAACCTGAATCTCGGCACCCATCATCGCCAGGCCTTTCAAGTGAAGATTCACGGGCCTGGTCCCGATCGCGCAGCCACCGGGTAATGAGACCTTCGCTTCTCCCAAACGAGTGAGCAAAGGGCCAAGAGCCAAAATCGATGCACGCATGGTTTTAACCAGGTCATAGGGAGCTTCAATTGATTGAACGTGGCTCGCCTCTAACATGACCCGACTTCCCTCGGTCTTCACCTCCACCCCCAACAAAGCCAGGAGCTTGGTCATGGTCATGAGGTCTCGGACCTGTGGAACGCGGTCGATAATGCACTCCCCGCCCCCCAATAATGATGCCGCCAAAATTGGCAAGGCTGCATTTTTGGCACCGCTTACTTTCACCTCGCCGCGCAGGGGCACACCACCGATTATTCGAATCTGATCCATAGCAATCTATTACTCAATCAGGCATACCTGGTACGTCGAAGGCAGATCATTCGAGGAATTCCCTGCGAATCAGGCTGAACGTTGATCACTTCGAAAGAGGCGGAAGCCGCAACCTCCTGACAGAGGCGATCAGCTTGCCCAATACCAATTTCCATCAGGAGTCGCCCCTCCGACGCTAAAACGTTTGGCGCTTCTTCCAATAACCGCCGATAGACATCCAACCCGTCAGGCCCACCGTCCAACGCCAGACGCGGTTCAAAATCTTTGACATCAGGAGAAAGACGCTCCCATTCGTCATGGGAAATATACGGCAGGTTCGCAATAATGGCCGTCACTTTACCTGCTAAACCGCTGGATAACAAGGGGGCTAAGAGGTCGCCAGCCAACCAGAAAATCCGAGAATCCATGCCATGGTTCAAGGCATTCGCCCGTGCCACCTGCAAGGCGGACAAGGACCGATCTGAGGCAATAACCCTTGCGCGGGGGAGAGCCCTGGCCATGCAAATGGCCAGGCATCCAGACCCTGTTCCCACATCCAGAATAACGGGTTGCCAGTGTGCCCCCAGCAAGGCAATGGCCTCTTCAACAAGCAGTTCGGACTCAGGCCTGGGAATGAGTACTCCAGGATTAACCATCATGTTCAGGCCACAAAATTCTTGACTACCCAAAACATATTGCAACGGCTCTTGCCCCGCTCGCCGCTCAATCAGGGAATGGGCTCGCTGGTAGTGTTCGGTATCCAGTAAATCCTCCCCATAGGCATGAATCTGTAGTCGATTCAGGCCCAAAGCCTCTTCGATAATCCACAAGGCTTCACGCTTGGCATTGGCAATGCCAGCTAGGCTCAGCCGGTCGACGGCTTCACGATACAATTGAGAAGCAGACCGGGACGACGGCATGATGCCCTCCAGCATCAGATGACCCTACAACATTGAAAAAACGAATGAGGAATAGTTATTGAAAAGAATTACTGCGCCTTGAGGGCATTGACCAAATCGTCCAGATCGCCTTCCATGACGCGATCAAGCTTATGCAAGGTCAACCCGACGCGATGATCGGTCACACGATTTTGTGGAAAATTATAGGTGCGGACTTTTTCACTTCGCTCTCCGGTCCCGACTTGAGACCGACGCTGTTGGGCGATTGAGGCTTCTTGTTTTTCACGTTCGGCGTCGCCGATGCGCGTTCGCAGCGTGCGCATCGCTTTCGTACGATTTTTGAGTTGGGACCTCTCATCCTGGCAGGTCACGACCACCCCAGTCGGAATATGCGTAATTCGAACTGCAGAATAGGTCGTATTCACACTCTGCCCACCAGCACCGGAAGAACAATACGTATCGATCCGCAAATCTTTTGAATCGATCTGCACTTCAACCTCTTCCACTTCCGGCATCACCGCAACAGTCGCGGTTGATGTATGGATGCGCCCATTGGCTTCGGTCGTCGGAACACGCTGAACGCGATGCACGCCGCTTTCATATTTGAAAAATCCATAAGCCCCTTTTCCTTCAACCAAGAGAACGGCTTCTTTGATACCTCCGATCCCGGTTTCATGAGACTCAACTAATTCTGACCGTAGTCTTTTAATTTCAGCAAATTTGAGATACATTCGCAACAAATCACCGGCAAACAGAGCAGCTTCACTTCCTCCGGTTCCGGCACGAATTTCAATGAAAGAATTCTTATTGTTTCCCTCGTCTTCAGGACACAGCAATTCAATCACTTGAGCCTCTAAGGCATCACGACGAGACTCCAAGGCCTGCAACTCTTCACTGGCCATTCGCCGCATATCCTGATCGAGTTGTTGATCTTCCGTCATCGTTTGAGATTCTGATATTTCCGCAAGAACCCGCCGATACTCGCTAAACAGAAGAGCAATCGGTTCCAGCTCTGCCCGCTCTTTATTCAGTGAAACAAGGAGGGCTGATTGTGCCAACACAGCCGGGTCGGTCAATTGATCATTGAGGGTATCGTATTTATTGGCAATGGCTTCCCATCGACTGAAGAGGCCGCCCTCGCGTAATTCTGTTTTGGTTGGATTAGTCATAGACACACCAGAATTGAAGGATAATAGTCCTACACATGCTTTCAACAAAAACCGTCTGCTAAGAAAAGGTCAGAAAAAACGAAATGTTGCCCACGAAAGGTCGCACAGCCTAGCAGCTTGCGCTCAATACGCGACTTGGCTGCATTTCATTGCTGGGTCATGAAGGTAGGACAACTGAGAGCGGAAAAATTCGATTAGGCTTTGGCTTTGGCCTTCGTCGTCGTTGTTTTCTTGGAATATTTTTTATTAAAGCGTTCCACCCGACCCTCAGCATCCACAATTTTTTGCGTGCCGGTAAAGAAGGGGTGGCAATTGGAGCAAATATCGACTTTTAAATCTCCCACGGTGGTCCGTGTCTGGTAGGACATGCCACAGGCACAACTCACATTCGCAAATTCATATGTTGGATGGATTCCCTTTTTCATGCTCTCTCCTTCGCCTAGCCTAGACGCTTCTACTTCAGAAATATAATCTCTACCCTGAATGATTGTCTATTGTGAATTATCGATTCATGGATTGCAAGAACTCATTGTTATCTTTCGTGCCTCCAATCTTATCCATGAGAAACTCCATGGCTTCCGTGGTCCCCAGGGGGCTTAAGACCTTCCGAAGAATCCACATTTTGTTCAGGCGGTCCCGATCAACCAGCAACTCCTCTTTTCTGGTACCCGATTGGCCGATATCAATGGCAGGGAAGAGCCGTTTATCGGCCAAACGCCGATCCAAATGCACCTCCATATTGCCTGTTCCCTTGAATTCTTCAAAAATCACATCATCCATGCGGCTGCCGGTATCAACCAGGGCTGTGGCTAAAATCGTCAGACTTCCGCCAAACTCTATATTACGAGCGGCCCCAAAGAACCGTTTGGGCCGTTGCAAGGCATTAGAATCTAATCCCCCGGACAGGACCTTCCCACTTGGAGGGGCAATCGTATTATACGCCCGCGCCAAACGAGTCACACTATCCAACAATATCACTACATCGCGCTTATGCTCGACCAACCGCTTCGCCTTTTCCATGACAATTTCGGCGACCTGCGCATGCCGTTGAGGCGGTTCGTCAAAGGTTGAGCTAATCACCTCGGCAGCCTTAACCTGTCGTTGCCAATCGGTCACCTCCTCTGGCCGCTCATCAATCAGAAGCACGATGAGGATAATTTCTGGATGATTGGCGATAATGGCTCGAGCCACGGCCTGAAGCAACATCGTCTTACCCGTTCGTGGAGCCGCCACAATGAGGCCCCGCTGGCCTTTTCCAATAGGAGTCGTTAACTCCATGACCCGTGTACAATATTCTTCTCGATCAAATTCCAGATTAATCCGTTCTTCCGCATAGAGCGGGGTCAGGTTATCAAACAGGATCTTATCGCGCTGAACTTCCGGTTCATCATAGTTGATTTTTTCGACCTTTAAGAGCGCAAAATATCGCTCCCCATCTTTCGGGGGACGAATCTGGCCAGAGACGATATCCCCCGTCCTCAAGTTAAACCGGCGAATTTGGGATGGTGAAATGTAAATATCATCAGGCCCCGGCAAGTAGTTCGAGTCCGGCGCCCTGAGAAACCCAAATCCATCGGAAAGTGTTTCTAAGACGCCCTCTCCGAATATGACACCATTTTTATCGCTTTGCCCTTGAAGAATGGAGAATATTAGCTCTTGTTTGCGCAAATTTGGTGCGCCATCAATCTTGAGACCTCTGGCTAAATCATTCAACTCTCCAATTGACTTCTGCTTCAGTTCGGCAAGATGCATAAAATTACTCCATTCGTTGACCGGAAGGATTTCCTAGAAAATGCGATAAGGAAAAATGTTGGAAAGGATACACATGTGGGAGCCCATCATGAGGTTGAGGTTACACATTTTTTTTGGATGTTCTGTCAGGGAAGGACATACTTCTCTTCGACACTCATGATATTTCTACTGTAATGGTTACGTTCGGGAAAAATGTTCAGGGCAAATGAGGGGCCACCCTTATCTGCGGCAGCCGTGATGTCCTATCTACGATTCGAGTTAAAACTACAAATTCCGGGAAGTGCAATAGGCGGATATCGCTTTTTCAATATTGGGCAGGTCTTACTAACTATGTATCTCACACTTGAAGACGTTGTCAATACCTTCCTTCTCGGTCAAGTGAAGAAAAAGCTTAAGTCCACAAAAATTGTTACAGAGTTTTTTCTAAGAGGGTGAGAAGGTTGGCACCCCTCTGCTTAGTATGGTAAACCATCTATAACGTAATTGAAAGCTCACTAGAGAGGAGTTTTTCTTCATGTCCGATTCAGGATTTCCATTCTCCAGCGAACGAATATTCACTCTCTCCGAGGCCAATGCTCTCGTTCCTGAACTTGAGCAACATTGGACATCGATTAAACAAGGCCGGAAGGTTCTTATTGACACCCGCGACGAAGTCAAAAAAGCCAGCGAGAAAGCATCGGTCGGTGGTGGAACCGTTGAGGGGGTTAAATATATCAAAGGGTTACAGGATATTAACGGTAGCTTGCACGCCATTCAGGAAATGGGCGTGGTGATCAAAGATGTTGAAATCGGCCTCTGTGATTTCCCCTTCATGTACAAGGAAAAACTTGTCTTTTTATGCTGGAAATCCGGGGAAGACACCGTTGGGTGGTGGCACGATATTGATAGCGGGTATGCCAACCGCCAGCCTATAGAAGACCAACCCGAAGACTAATCCATTTCCTGCCTCCATTTTCTCCTTTTCAGAACATCACGAACATTCTAACTTGAGTGAAGGAAGATCGTCCTCCGTAATGACTATACGCGCTGTAAGATGAGAGAGAGAGTCCAATGAAATTTGTCATTTTTGGAAAAGACAGGCCCGATGGAACACTCAAACGGCCATTGTATCGTGATGCCCACCTTCAACGTCTTGAGCAATGGGCACAACAAGGCAAGGTGGTTTTGGCTGGACCGTTGACCGATAAAACAGGAAGCTTAATCGTGGTTGAGGCAGATACCTTTGAAGAAGTTCAGGCCTTTGCCAAAGAAGATCCCTACATGATTCATGGGGTTTTTCAGGAGGTCACAGTTCATCCCTTCCTGCAGGTCTTTCCTCGGGAATCTGATTGAGAACAGACCTGAACTGCCAAAAGAGAATACAGGAATTCTTGTTATGCGCTGGAACCTTTAGACGACTTGGCTGGAGGAACCAGGGCGCGCGCACATCTCCATTCTTCCGGACGAACAGGCTGGACGGATAGACGGGAGCCCTTTCGAAGAAGTTCCATATGCTCCAGGCCCTTAATGGTTCGCAAATATTCCAAGGTTAATGGATTCGCAAAAGTCTTAAGTAATTTGATATCGACCAGAAACCACCGCGGGGCATCAGGGGAACTTTTGGGATCGAAATAACGACTGTTTCGATCAAATGCATAGGGATCAGCGTAGGCGGCTTTTACCACTTCAACCGTTCCAACAATAGACGGGGGATCGGCGTTACTATGATAAAAAAATGCTCGATCTCCAACCTTCATCGACTTTAGAAAATTGCGGGCTTGATAATTGCGCACACCTTCCCAACACGTGGTTTGGCCAGAGGACCTGGCCAAATCTTGAATAGAAAAACTTGTGGGCTCTGATTTCAACAACCAATACTGAGGCATAGCATTCCTGTATGAGCGTGAACGTAGAGGCCGAATCATCATTTCTCTGATGCGGCTCGTCATTATAAATTGTCGTGAAGGGATAGACCAATCCAGGGTTCCCACATGATGTATTCAGTTCCTTATTTCTGATCTTTCTGACTACAATACCTTCATGATTGATGAATTCATTCAATTCGCCGAATCATGGATTTCCAAAGAAATGTGGGTTGGCTTGATTGCGTTTTCTGTCATCGCCTTCGTGGGCACCCTCATTGCCATTCCAGCCATTCTCATCCGGCTCCCTCCCGACTACTTCCAAAACCATCACCATAAAACCTGGTTTGCCAATCATCATCCAGTGGTTCGAGCACTCGGCCTCTTGGTTAAAAACCTCGCCGGAATCGTGTTTCTTCTCGCAGGTATCGCAATGCTATTTTTGCCGGGGCAGGGCCTCCTGACAATGCTGTTGGGAATTCTCTTTATCGACTTTCCCGGTAAACATCGCTTAGAAAAAAAACTCATCCAGCATCCCAAAATTCTTCACACCATCAATACGTTCCGGAAGAAAGCCGGGAAACCCCCATTCACGTTTGGATAATTACCCTTCCAGCGCGCCATCCATTCTCCAAAATTGCTACGAAGGGTTCATGGTTTACTCCTCCAAAGTCCATTGATAGGATGTTTTCCTCATGACCACACTCCATAAATTCGGCTGGATGGGATTGGCTATCCTCTGTGCCACCGCATTTGGCCACGTCGTCGGCTTCCTCAATCCCCACGAAAAAGTGAATGGGCTATGGCTGGTCGTCGCAGCATCGTGTTTTTACGTTCTCGCCTATCGGTTTTATGGGCGATTTTTAGCTCGACGCGTCATGGATCTGGACGACCGCCGCCGAACCCCGGCCTATCGCCTGGAAGACGGGACAAATTTTTATCCGGCCAACAAATACATTCTCTTCGGCCATCATTTCGCCGCCATTGCCGGAGCCGGCCCCTTGCTCGGCCCCGTTCTCGCTTCACAATTCGGGTTTCTTCCAGGATTCTTGTGGATTGTTATTGGTGCTGTGCTAGCCGGAGCGGTCCAGGACTTTATTATTCTGGTTGCTTCCATGCGTCGAAACGGACGGTCGCTCCCGGAGATCGCTCATGCGGAATTGGGCCCCATTACCGGGATAGCCACTGCCGTCGCGGTATTGTTTATCGTAGTTGTCGCACTTGCCGGATTAGGACTGGCTGTTGTCAATGCGTTGTCTGACAATGCCTGGGGCACGTTCACCATTGTCATGACCATTCCCATCGCCATTGTCATGGGACTCTATTTACAAAAATTTCGGCCCGAACAAGTTGGGGAAATGACCGTCATTGGCTTAGTGCTATTGGTCGCTGCGATTATTTTTGGGCGCACGGTCGCCCAGTCGGACTGGGCGGAATGGTTTTTGTGGGACCGCACCACCCTGACGTGGAGCCTGGCAACCTATGGATTTCTCGCTTCCGTCCTCCCTGTGTGGATTCTCTTGGTGCCGCGGGATTATTTATCCACCTTCATGAAATTGGGCGTGATTGGCCTGTTAGGCGTCGGGGTCATTGTGCTAGCCCCTACCATTGAAATGCCAAGAACCACCGAGTTCATCAGCGGAAACGGCCCGATCATTCCCGGCACACTTTTTCCCTTTCTCTTTATCACGATTGCCTGCGGCGCCATCTCAGGCTTTCATGCCCTCGTGTCATCCGGGACCACGCCCAAACTGATCAGCCACGAATCCCAAGCCATCGTCGGCTACGGGGCCATGCTTTTAGAAAGTTTCGTGGGGGTGATTGCGTTAATCGCCGCCTGTCTTTTGGTTCCCGGTGATTATTTTGCGATCAATACCCATCTCTCTATCGAAGCGTTGGAGACCATGGGATTCCCCACCGCCCATATTGAAGAGCTTTCCGCCATGGTGGAAGTGAATGTCTCAGGACGACCGGGTGGCGCCGTGTCTCTGGCGGTCGGAATGGCTTCCATTTTTTCCGGACTTCCCGGCATGTCCGGCCTCATGGCGTACTGGTATCAATTCGCCTTGCTCTTTGAAGCCCTATTCATTTTAACGACAATAGATGCAGGTACCCGAGTGGCCCGTTATCTGGTTCAGGAATTAGGGGGACGAGCCTATGCACCGTTAAAACGCATCAATTGGTGGCCTGGAGTCTTAGGGACCAGTCTGTTTGTTGTGGGAGCATGGGGTTATCTGATTGGAACCGGAAGCATTGCGACTATCTGGCCCATGTTTGGCGCAGCCAATCAACTCTTAGGTATGCTGGCACTCTGTATTGCCACCACGGTGCTGATTAAAATGAACAAAATATCCTACCTCTGGGTCACCCTGTTCCCCATGATTTTTGTTGGAGTGATTACATTGGCCGGTTGCTATGAACTCTTTTTTCTTTTCATGAGTCGTGCCGCTTCAGGGGAAAGTGGACAAGCGCTGACCATGGGCATTAATGCCACATTAGTAGGCGTGGTGGCCCTGTTAGCCATCGTGGTTCTGGTGGATAGCGCACGCAAATGGTATGGCTACCTGGTTCGCAAGCGCCCGTTGAACAGCACTGAGGTGTTTGAGGGCGAAGGCATCAATCTTCCGGCTGGCCCATGCTGTTAACATGATCCTCTCGCTGAAATTCAAGAAAGGAACCCTATGGCAGATAACTACTCATTCGATGTCGTCTCACGAATCGACATGCAAGAGATGAAAAATGTGGTCGATCAAACGTTGAAGGAAATCGGGCAGCGCTATGATTTCAAAGGGACAAAAACCGAGCTCACACTCAAAGAAAAAGAAAAGCTGCTAGTGGTGCTGTCGGATGACGACTACAAACTCAACGCGGTGCTGGACATCCTAAAAGCTAAATGCGTAAAACGAAATGTCTCGTTAAAAGGGTTGACCTATGGCAAGGTGGAGGAAGCCCTCGGTGGGACTGTTCGGCAAACCATCACCATTCAGAGCGGATTGCCGGATGAAAAAGCCAAAGCCATCACGAAATCCATCAAAGAAGCCAAATTCAAAGCTCAAGGACAAATTCAAGGAGAACAAGTTCGGGTCCAAAGCAAAAGCAAAGACGAGCTACAGGCCGTCATGACCCATTTGAAAGCCCAGGATTTCGGACTCGATCTCCAGTTTGAAAATTATCGATAGGGCCTGCAACCGAACGTTTTGCACAAGCCTAATTTTTTTCAGGAATACCTTCACACCATCGCCCCAGATTGTGTAAAGATCGATCAAGGGCTTGCTGCCCGGCTTGGGCTCGCAGGATTTCCAATGATTGGTGCCGTGTCGGCTGGCCTTTTCCAATGGGAACATCCAATAATTCAAGGTCTTCCGTCGCCGAACCTGGCAGATTAAAAGTCGCCACGTAATCAGCCAGTCGCAAAAGCGCCACTTCAGCAAAGGCCGTATTTTCCACGACCGCCCCACTCATCTGCGTCATCATACGTTCTTCACCCAATGTCACGGGCCCAGAATATTCCCGGCTCGACAACACCACCAAAAGAAGGTGAGAAATCCCCATTTTTTGCCCACGGGAAATAAATTCTTCCCGAATCTGTTCTTGACCGGTTTGAGACGGAAACTCAATCGGCTCGACAGTAGCAATCCCACAACGTCGGATGAGGAATGCTTCGGTACGTCGACCCAGCGTTTCGAGGAAAGGCTGGGAAATCGACGGAGCCGCATCAGGCCCCGTCGCATCGGAATGGAGAACCAGACCAATCCGTCGTGGTTCAGGCCACAACGGATCAGCCACATGATCTTCTATCTGCACTCCCAGGAGAGGACCCAGGCGAGAATGGGGACCATCTCCACACCCAACTAAAAAAAATGACAGGGCAAGAATAACCCATCGCCTGACCACGCTGACTCTCATTCTAGGAAATCTTGCCTTTATTCCATGCCTGCTCTAGATGCATCACCGCCTGGGCAATCGCATCTTTTCCTGAAACCCAACGAAGCGTTTCGAACGCATCCCCTTCGGAATCGGGATAAATCGGCGATTGCGATTGCTCGCGCCTCACCACTGGATACACATTGGATTCCAGCGGCACCGCCAACCGTTCAAGCGTCGCCCACGCCCGCCCATCCGTCGTCACAATGGGTCGTCCGGTTACCCCATCTAACAGCGCTAACTCCACACGGGCATAATTTTCTGCCCGATACCCAACCAGGCCACCGCCACGTAATCCTCCCATCTGAAAACCACCAAGTGGAAAACGATCAGGGACTTCCCATTCAGCGCTGGACAACACAGCCAGAAGGAGAAAGGGCACTTGCTGCTCCTTGGCTAATTGAACAAAGGGTTCAGTCGAACCATTCGGCTGTAACGCCTCGGGAAATACGATCGACGACAAATGAACGGGCAATTGCTTCTGAATCTCCGCTTGCAGATACTCTCCAAGATGCTGTCGCGTTCCCGCCTGCAACTCTGGCGCAGACTTGGGAAATCCCGTGTCATTAATCACCACGAGGGCTCCCCTCACCTCCCCGGTGGGAAGAGCACGGCTGGAAGCCGCAACCTCCCCTCCTGCAGGAGCCGGAGTGAGATATGCCGGCAGCCGCTTGGGGGAATTTTCAAAGGAACAGGCACTGATCAAAACCAGAACCAATAACCCGGCTACCCTGAATAAAATGTGAAACCACATCGTGACACCTCCCTAGGTTGGGGTACAATCACAACTCCACATAAATTGTCCACCCTCACTCCCCTCAGGGTCAAGGAAGTTGGCCTCCATGGATATTGGCGACTATGCCCGATTTGAAGGAGGAAGTGTTCTTGAAGGGAGGGCGACGCTCAGTCCACCCGACGAATGCATAATCTCATTATTCGAGATCCGCCTCCACTCGAAACATATATACAATTCCGCTGGAGCCTGGAGGACACCAGTGTTGAAGTATTCGAATGGGATCTATCTCCGATCAAGGCTGAACAATTACGCGAAATCCTGCTGAAAGGTACTGATGAATCGCATCCGGCTGGCAGCTTTTCCACGCTCACCTGGCCTGCCCTCTGCACAGTCGCCATAAGTGATTTTCTGGAACGCTCTGCCAAACCGATTCTCCACATTTCTGATTGGTATTTTTTCCCGCACCATTTGTCTCAAGAGCTCTATAGACAAGCTCCCGATCATGTGCGAATTTTTACTCGGGGGCAAGAACCGTTGACCTATACGGCACCTTCCCCCCAACCACGACCCAACCCCGTCACGGCAATCAACCTCAGTCATGACCAAGGAGGTCCTCAGCACAAAATTCAACCCCATTTCCCACATAAAAAAATGCGCCCAATGACGCGAAGGACTGAACCTCTTTGGCACTTGCAACTCTCCGAACCATGGGGTAGGGTAGAGCGGTGTGTCCGAACCTTAAAAAGATTTGTAGCGCCTGCCTGATTGGGCTCCTGTTTCTTTTCTTCTCGGCCTGCGACAAAATTTCTTTTCCACGCCTCAGCTTCGAAGACAAACCTGAACCACGGCTGCCGGTGGCGGTTACCTATGCCTTTTCACCGAAATTAGTCAATTATTCCCAAACCGTCGATGCCTGCGGCTTACCGTATACCATTCCCGTCGGCGAGATCATCGCCAGGACCTTTCTCAAAGTTGGACAAGATCGATTTAATGGGGTTCAGGCCGAAGCACCGATCGGCCAAGCCCAAGGGGCTCCACCCGACGGCTATCGAGTGATCGTGGACTTGAATCAATTTGGGTTTGATCCATTGACGGGAACGGGGCAGGAAGATCGGTATAATGCCATCGTCGATCTTAATCTTCTGGCCGTGTATGAAAATAGCAGCGGGGCATCCTTGGCTCAAACACCCTTGAGATATCACCAAATTATCCGTCTCTGGACTCCCGCGTTAACCAGCCAATCGTCCTCCTGCACCACCGGCGCCATTGATGGAGCCGTAGAAGCAGCCGCGGAGACCCTGGCCAAAGAAATGGCCAGCGTTATGCCGCGCTTAAACCAGCCTGCAGAATCCAGCCCGACTCAACCTGCAGGCGTCAACACCCAAACGCCGGCTTCTCTTTCACAGCCCCTCACTTCGGCAGTCCAATTCCGTACAAAATTGGTGGATGCCAATCGAAATCTCATTCTGGAAGGTGGGGAAGCCATCGTCTTACTCATCGAGACGACCAATGTCAGCGACACCGACATTCCCTCCGCCTATGTCGAACTGCGTGGGACTGACATAGTAGTCGACGCTTTCAAACGCGTGGCACCCATCCCTGTCCCACTCGGCGCTCTCAAAGCCGGAGAAAAACGGACGGCCGAAATCCGGGGACGCCTTGGCGCCGTCTCAAAAGCTGGTCAGGGCGAACTGATTATTGGCATTATCCTCTCGGAGGGCGTACCACCCGGAACACACAGCATCCGCACAGAAATTGAGCCAAGTGCATCCGGCAAGAAACCTACCCCGTAGCCCATTCCCATCTCCAGAACGAAACATGTCCCACGTTTCACGGCATGTGAAATGTTATTTAAGGCATTGAAGGAAGAGGATTCCTTTACTGTCACATCACGTCGATACCATCCGCATGAGTCTCATCCTACATATTAGTGTAAGAATATCCCGCTGCCCAATTGGTCAGACGCCATAAGAAAGGGGGGCCTCTAAAAAACCACCCCGTTCTGGAACCTGACCCCACACCGTATCGGAACACAAGATATGTGGCATCGGAGTGTTGGCGGGTGCCTTACCATACGAAGGAAGATGGGCTTGAGATTAGAGAGGTCTTCCGATTAGGCACCCCACTATCTGAAACAGGACGGGAAGAGGAAGAGTAGAAAATTCCTGCGCACAATTTCCGGGGATGGCGGAATAAAAAAAACCGGCTCTGCGGAGATTATCCGCAGAGCCGGTTGAGAACGGGGAATGGTAACGTCCCCTTTAGATTGAACGATTAGAAGTTGATCCAGAGTTGGGTGTAGCCCCAGTCCTGGTCGTTCGCTGCGCTACCCACATCATTCTTCGTCAAATAATCTCCGGCAAAGAAGTGGCCGTAGCCAACCTGCCAAGCCACTTTATTATTATGGAAGAATAACGTGTAGACGACATCAATCTCACCGCCAAGCGATTTTTCCTTGTTGCCGGCCGGCGTGGTTTTAAACACCGCTTGATCGGCTCCATACCAATTGTCATTCCTATTCGCCAAACGCATGATGTGTCCGCCAACTTCAAAGTGACTGTTGGCCGTCGGGCGCATCTGCAAATTCCCGCCGTACGTCAACATGTTCTGCCAGGCCATCCTGTCCATATAGCCAAAGTGGATATGGTTCGTCGGGAACAATTGGCTAAAGGTCCCGCCACATTGGGGGTTATCACCATTACAGTTACCATCACCCGTGGCATAGTTAAATTCCGCCCCAATTCGGGGTTGCATGGGCACGGGCATCGTGATCCCCCCATCGATATGAAAGGCCAAGGCATTAATCCGTTCATTTCGGTTGCCACCGTTTGTGCTCGCTGGGCCCATTGACCCGAACTGCCAATACCCTTCGGTCGTGGCATCCACGATCCCTTGTTTCGTGGCTATCCTGGCACCCACGGTATGGCGGCTTTGATTTTGCGGTTGTCCTGTTGTTGGAAAGTTTCCACCCGCGATACTCGCCCCGGTTCCACCTGCCCCTTGCGACGCGGAGCCAGCACCACCATTCTCAAAGATCCAGGCCGGTTCAACCGCAAATCCGCCAAATTTCATCGGCAACCGCACAAACCAGATATCGGCATCGTTGGTATCGGCTGACCCCACAGTCCCGCCTCCGCAACCGCCGGCACTATCTGCGCAGTTCCCCTCAGCCACTCGTAACCAGCCGAATTCGACCGGCACCTGAGCATGATTGTACCGCATGGTCACCCCATCGAAGGCAAACCCGACGTTATTCCAGTCAAAATGCCCAAAGATGCGATGATTCCCCCAGACCATTAATTGACGACCTGCTTTCAGACTCAGATTGGGTGCCAAAAAATTCCTGACTAACATAAATCCCTGGCGCAGAAACAAATCCGAGCCGGTTCCATTGGGATTAATGCCTCCGCTCCCAGAATTCGGATCAACGGTACCCCAGTTATGGGAGACTTGAGGCTGGACAAAAAATGCCACATCCGGAGAGAGGGCATAGTGAAATCCCAACCGGATCAGTTGTTGGGTGAAGAACGAGGATTGATCATCAGAATCAGTAAATTTACCGGCCGCATTGGGAGCCGCACTCACTCCAAAGCCCCCCTTGGATCGAAATTCCGGGCGCACCCGCATGTCCCCGGAAATTGTTAATTTGCTGGCATCAAACACGGCGCCGGCTGGTGGATCAAAATTGTGATACGGTTGCAAGTCGGGAATGGCCCGTGGCACAGCCGGGACGTTGGTGTTTTTGTCAGTGGCCGGGGTGGTCTTGACCGCAAACCCAGGCGTTGCCGACATGGCCACAAGAAGGGCCGCTGCGGTCAACCTTGTAAAGGTTTTGTAAAAAGTCCTCATTGCACTCCTCCTGTTAGTGAAAAACTCTCGTGGACTCAAGTCCCATCAAACTTCCCTACAAAAAAATTCCGTTCTCCTGATGGGGGTCTCTTGCCCGCTTCCGTTTTTGAATACTCCGTGTCACTCAGGACACCGGCTTTTCTACTCCCCCTTACCGGCCAACCCCACCTTTTTTTGGGATATTGCCGTGTGGGGACATCTTGCTATTTAGATGCCACTTAATGAAAATTCGTGTAAGTTATTAAAAAGTAATGTTTTTTCTATGAGGAGCCCACACATTTTTAGATTTTGCCCATCGCTTGAATGCTACGATGGTTGTAAAAACCCAACACCAACTTAACTCTTTATTCACCCTCCTGACTCAACACCGGAAGGCGTGAGGAATTCAGTTAAGACTTATTCTTGATTGTGCGAGAAGTGGTGAAAAAAAATCGTGGAAATTCCCAAAATTGTTCATGCCTTGTCGGGCCATGACCCAATTAAACCGGCTTGGACCCGCCTGATTCCGTATCGGTCGCCCCTTTAATCTGCTCTTCCGCTTCTTTCATATGCGATTCTAAATCCTGTTCGACTGATTTCAATTCAGATGTGATCATATTGATTTCCGGCTCAACTGACTGCCGGAGATCGTCTGCCGTTTCTTTGAAACCTTTGACCGCCTTGCCCAATTGTTTGCCCATTTCCGGCAATTCTTTTGGGCCAAAGAGCATGAATGCAATGACCAGGATGATCAAGATTTCCATTGCCCCTAAACCAAACATGGCTTTGCGTCCTTATGAAGTGGCCAACCGCATCGAATGGGATGAAGTCATCAGCATACGTTATTGGTTGTTGTTCACCGAGCCAAGCCACATTCACCGTGCGAGCCTAGGGTTCAATGTTATCCCTGTTTGGGTTGGTTCGGTTCCACAGGCTGCTCAACCGGTGCTTCTTGTGGCGGACCCTGTGTGGCTTGAGGTTGATTCGCGACTTGTTGGGGCGGTGGCGCGTGGATCACTTCGGATTCATCTTGAGGTGTCACATCGAGGGCGTCGGCTTCAGCGACGGATTTTTTAAATCCCTTGATGGCCTTACCAAGTCCTTCGCCCAATTGAGGAATCTTCCCCGCACCGAAAATGATCAGGACGATGATGAGGATGAGCATCAGCTCCATCCAGCCAAATGATCCAAACACTTACAACCTCAATGTCTTGTGAAAAAAATTATACAATTCCTAAAAAAGTCGGCGAAGTATACACAACCTACTTCGAAAAATCTAGCATTGGCCTCTGTCTATTTTTCCTGTCCACTAAATGAAAAATGGGTGTAGTCCACCGGCTGAGGCGGGAACTGCAACATCGCCTTGATCCCTTCGAGATCGTATCCCAATTTTTCCAACGCGGGCATGGCGGTTCGAAGTTCGGTTTCTGTGAGATACGCAATCGTATCCGGTACGCCATGGCCGGGCAATGCTTGGAGCAACGCTTCTAATTCGGCCCGTTCTTTGGGTGGCGTACTTTCCGAAATGGGAAATTCAATGTGACGCTGATATGGAGATCGATAGGTCTGATTGACGGCTTCTAAGGTCCGCAGGATAAAGACATCCAACTGCCACGGTTCGCCTTCAGGGGGATAGGGATGGGACGCCAACAGATCCATGACACTGAGCACATGGGAGCCAAGACTCCTCGACACAAAGTCCCGCTGCGATTCGATCAGACCTGTTTGAATCCCCAAATGCATGGCCACCGCTTGCAGCAACTGAAAATTCACCATGAAACTGAATTGTCCCCCCTGGACTGTGTAGCATGGCTTTTCAGGGTCGTTCAGCACACGGGGGTCGGCGGTTCCCGCATCAAAACTGCTAAACCCAATGGCATTTGGCGCCAACAACCGCTGCGCTTCCTTCAGGCTTTGACAGGCACCCACGTTGTACGGCACCAACACCTCTTCATCAAGCCCCTTGAGAAATTCGGTGACCGTTCGGCGAAACGGCAGTGTCTTGGCATCAACCGGCTGGTACTCGCGTTCCCACACCAAATCCACTAAAAACGCCGGGAATGTGCGCAGCGCATCCACATCACCCTTATCAAAGGCCTCGACAAATTTCGGCCAATCGGAAAATTCGGCTAGCCGTTTTTCATTTAAATTGGGACGAAGGTGCTCTTCTTTGATTTCGCCTTCTTTTCGCAACACCAACTTGGTGGGCAACTCACTCCACAGTTCATTGCAGATAATACGATCAATGGTCCCATCCTTAAACGAAGCGAGGCCTTCAACGGCTTTGCATTCAAAGGACACACGCTCCCGGTGTTTGGCTAAATCACCATTCTGTTTCGCCTGTTCCAACAGCACCGGCTCCTGTTCGACACAGATATACTGAACCCTGGGAAAGATGACGTGCTCGCTATCTAGCTCTTGGAGACGATCCAAAAAACAGGCGGCCAAATTGCCATTTCCCGCACCCCACTCCATAACGATGAGAGGAGCAGATCCTCCTACCTTGTTCGATTGTTCTCGCGTGACACATTGCCGCCAATAATCTTCCGCCAGCGCGTAACCCAACCGAAAGTCCGCTGCCGCAAATGTTTGATAGAATTCTCGTACACGCATTCCCAACAACCCGTAGAAAAGCCGATTGATATGGGCTTGCCATTCATCAACGGGTTGAAAATCTCCGACGAGTTGGGGAAGGGCATCTGGATCTTTGGCAGTAGGTGCACTCATAAATTTAGGCCTATCGTCTTTCTAAAAAATATGGATAATCGCTATTGGCACAAGATTCGAACTGGCATAGATAAAAATGCGTAGAAAGAAAAAAATTCTAACAAAGCTGCTTTTAAGGCCGCAAGGGAATGACACATTCATGCTTGACCTTCTCCCCTTTCAAAGGGTAAAGCAATGCCGTGCATCAGGAGCCACGGGATCATTCGTCACCCTCACGACGAAACAACCTGGCGCTCAGCCGACCTCTCTCAATTTCATGATGAAACAGTATCCGCGATGAATGCTCTTCAACTGCATCTCTCTTCTTTGATACGTCGATTGGGATACCTGACAGCCATCGTGGGTTTTTTGATGGGGGCCAACGGTTGGGCAGCGGATTCGCCGCAGACGTCTCCTCCCAACGTCTTCCAGCCACATGAAACTCAGCATGGCTACGCCGAGTTTGATTCTCCGCCAGATTTTTTAAAAGAGGAAGATCCTTCGGACACTTCTGCGCCCTATAAGAACTATTCCAGCTCTCCGGACCTTCCAACTTTCGATCATAAACCCGGTGGACTCTTTCAAAGTATCACCTTCGCCGAAAGTGTAGAAGAAGATCGCACGATCCGAAGGGGACATATTCTCGTACCCGTTAACCCGACCGACACGTTTCCGCCGTCGGCCAAATCCGTGCATCTGGTCTTTGCCGTTCATGAACATCTGGCGCCTTATCAAATCATTGGACGCCTCTTTCCCGAAGAGGTTCCAGATGCTGATGCCAGTCAATGGATTGACGAAGATCGGGCCGATCTGGCGTTGGAAGACGAAAGCGGTTACCTCAAGTTTTTTGCCCCAGGGGGCACCTGGCAACCAGGCCGCTACCGCGTGGATGTGTATGTGGGCTACGTGGTGAACGCGATGAATAAGATGGGCACGATGCGATTCTCAATAAAGTAGACGCTCACACCCGCCTCTGTAAGACCCGAGAGCCCCGACCAATTTCCAGGTGAGGTGCGATGAAGGCTTTCTTGACGGATCTACACAATTGCCTTATGGTATTGAGGAATTTACCCTAAGCAGAAGTCAGGTTTTTCCACAGCACATCACAAAAACTTTTGGCGCCATTTCTCATGAATTTCCTTTCATCAGTCCACTCGATTGTGCGGACCGCGTCGTGCTAAAGAAAAGTGGCGGATATTTGCTGCTATTCATTTTCATCGGCGGCCTTTTGGGCAGTATTTTAGGTGAAATTCTTCAGGTCGTGTCCCCACAGGGAATGGTTCGCAGCATGTTCGGAGAAGCCCTCAGCTTAGGACTCGATCCACCCGTCACCGTCAATTTGGTTCTCGTCAAATTCACCCTGGGCTTTCTACTCCGAATCAATTTACTCAGTGTCCTGGGGATGCTTCTCGGCGCCTACCTCTACAAGCACATTTAATCAACGTAACCCTCATTATGAAGAGTCAGACTCGAAAAAAATGAGAGAAACTTTCCTATGACCTCGCGCCACGTTTAATCGTGGCTGATCCCTATTTTTCAAAAATGTTTTTAGATGCCGACTTTGAGGAGCTTTTGACGAAGGAGGCGCAAAGTATCGCGCAGTTTCGCGGCTCGTTCGAATTCCAAGTTCTTCGCTGCCGCTCTCATGTCTTTTTCTAACGCAACAATTCGTTTTTCTAAATCCCCTTCGGATGCATAGACCGCTTCGGCCTCCGCCGCCACCGATATTTCGACATAATCGGCTTCGGCTAATTGATATTCCAAATCATGGATACGCTTTTTGATTGTTTCGGGCGTAATGCCATGTTCCTGGTTATGAGCCAATTGAATCGTGCGCCGCCTTCCTGTTTCTTCGAGCGTCATCCGCATAGACTTCGTGACGGTGTCGCCATAGAGAATCACCGTGCCGTCGCTGTGCCGCGCCGCACGTCCCGCCGTTTGCACTAAGGCCCGATAGCCACGCAAAAACCCTTCTTTATCGGCATCAAGCACGGCGACCAAACTGACTTCGGGCAAATCCAATCCTTCTCGCAATAAATTAATCCCGACCAACACATCGAATACGCCGCGCCGTAAATCTCGAATAATATCAGCCCGTTCGAGAGTTTTGATGTCAGAATGCAGATACCGCACTTTCAGCCCCTGCTCGTAATAATACTCCGTCAGGTCTTCCGCCATCCGCTTGGTCAAGGTGGTCACCAACACTCGCTGTTTCTTGGCAAGCCGCCGACGAATCTCCCCAAGTAAATCTTCCACCTGTCCTTTGGCAGGTTTCACCTCCATGACTGGATCAATCAAACCTGTCGGTCGAATAATTTGTTCCACGGGCGCCGACTGCGCATGCTTCAATTCATACGGGCCTGGAGTGGCCGACACATAGACCACCTGATTCATGAACTGCTCGAACTCAGGAAATTTCAACGGCCGGTTATCCATGGCCGAAGGCAGGCGAAACCCGTACTCTACCAAAGTCTTCTTGCGCGAATGATCACCCTCATACATCCCGCCGAACTGCGGAACTGTGGCATGCGATTCATCCACGATCAATACATAGTCTTTGGGAAAATAATCCAACAAGGTCGGCGGCGGCTCACCCGGTCGGCGCCCACTTAAATGACGAGAATAGTTTTCGATGCCATGGCAATAGCCCATGGTGCGGATCATTTCCAAATCAAACTTCGTCCGTTGCTCAATACGCTGGGCTTCCAGCAATTGATTCGTCTTGCGAAAATAGGCGATACGTTCTTCCAGTTCCTCTTCAATGCCGGTGATCGCTTCTTGGTAACGATCCGGCGCGATCACATAATGGCTCTTGGGATAAATGGCGATTTTCGGCAGTTTTCGCAACACGGTGCCCGTTAATGGATCAATTTCATGAATGGCTTCGACATCGTCTCCAAAGAGTTCAATGCGCACGGTATTGGAATCTGACGACGCGGGAAATATTTCAATCACGTCACCGCGCGCGCGGAACATTCCACGCTGCAACTCCAGATCATTGCGCGAATATTGAATTTCCACCAATTTGGCCAGAATCTTTTCACGCCGCATTTCCATGCCCGGCTCAAGATAGAGCAACATGTCATGATAGACCTCCGGCGATCCTAATCCATAAATGCACGACACCGAGGCGACAATAATAATGTCATTGCGTTGCAGCAGAGTCGTCGTGGCCGAATGGCGCATCTGATCGATGGTGTCATTGATGGCAGAATCTTTCGCAATATAGGTATCCGTGGTGGGAATGTAGGCCTCCGGTTGATAGTAGTCGTAATAACTCACAAAATATTCCACCGCATTATCAGGGAAAAATGATTGAAACTCCTGATAGAGCTGGGCAGCCAATGTTTTGTTGTGCACCACGACCAACGTCGGCCGCTGTACATTCGCGATGACATTGGCCATCGTGAAAGTTTTTCCCGACCCGGTCACTCCCACCAGGACCTGATGCTTCAGATTTTGTTCCAGCCCGGCAGTCAACGCCGCAATGGCCTTGCCTTGATCGCCTTTAGGAACATAGTCAGATTGGAGGGAAAATGTGCTCATGATTGGCCTCTCTGCAATGTACCATAGGAATACAGGGGCCGGACATTTCCCGTTCTCCCCCAACATGGTGAAAGGACAATTGGTTAGAGATGAAGGGAAAATGGGAGGAGAAAATTATGATTAAAATAGTCCGACGATGTGGCCGTCGTCATCCAGACCGATCCGTTCAGCGGCGGGAACACGTGGCAAACCGGGCATCGTCATGATATCTCCGGTAATGGCCACGACGAATTCGGCTCCCATCGCCAGTCGCACTTCCCGCACAGGAACCGTAAATCCCGACGGCGCGCCCTTGAGAGAAGGATTCGTCGAAAAACTGTACTGCGTTTTGGCTATGCACACGGGGAAATGACCATAGCCGTATTTTTCGAGTTCGGTGAGGCGCACTTGGATGGCATGAGGAATCTCCACATCATCAGCCCGATAAATTTCCCGCGCCACGACCCGCATTTTTTCCGCGAGTGGAAGATCGTCGGAATATAAAGGGGAAAAATTTGCGGCCCCGTTATCGGCCATCTCCTTGACGGTTTCCGCCAAGGCCGTCGCGCCTTTCCCACCCTTGGCCCAATGGTTGGAAAGCACCATCTGCACTCCCAGGTCCTGGCAAGACCGTTCGACCACATCCAATTCAGCTTGCGTATCGTGAGTGAACTGGTTGAGCGCCACCACCGCCGGCACTCCGAACTTTTTTACGTTTTCCAAATGGCGCAATAAGTTCGGTAAGCCTTGTTTGAGTGCCACGAGGTCTTCTTGCCCCAGCATTGATTCCTGTGCGCCGCCGTGAAGTTTCAACGCCTTAATCGTTACGACCACGACCGCACATGCCGGCTTCAGGCCCGCTTTTCGACATTTGATATTGAAAAATTTTTCCGCCCCCAGATCAGCCCCAAATCCGGATTCCGTCACCACATAGTCCGCGAGCTTTAACGCCAGCTTCGTGGCCACGATAGAATTGCAGCCATGAGCGATATTCCCGAACGGCCCACCATGTACCAATGCAGGATTATGCTCTAACGTCTGGACGAGATTGGGGTTGAAGGCATCCTTGAGTAAGACGGTCATGGCTCCTTCCGCTTTGATGTCCCTGGCAAAGACCATGTCCTTGTCGGCGGTTCTTCCCACTTTGATATTCCCCAGTCGACGTTCCAAATCTTTTAGATCAGACGCCAAACACAGAATGGCCATGACTTCCGATGCCGCTGTAATGTCGAAACGACCTTCACGCGCGTAGCCATTAGCTTTCCCCCCTAACCCCGTCACAATGGAGCGCAGCGATCGATCATTGACATCCAACACCTGCCCCCACGTCACTCGTCGCGGATCAATCTGCGGCTTGTGCCCCCAATGGATATGGTTGACGACCATGGCGGCAAGTAAATTATGGGCTGCGGTGATGGCATGAAAATCGCCGGTGAAATGCAGATTGATGTCCGTCATCGGCGCCACTTGGGCATAGCCTCCGCCACAGGCTCCGCCTTTCATGCCAAAACAGGGGCCGAGGCTCGGCTCACGGATGGCTACAAGGGTTTTGGCCCCCATATGATTCAACCCATCCGCTAACCCAATGGAGGTAGTTGTTTTCCCTTCGCCAGCCTTCGTCGGCGAAATGGCCGTGACAAGAATGAGCTTGCCATCTGGCTTACCCTCAAGCGACGCCAGGAGGGAGAGAGGAATCTTCGCTTTGTATTTGCCGTACAACTCAAGAGCGTCGGGATCCAACCCCAATTTACTCTGCGCGATTTCCGCAATGGGACGTAACGGCGTGCGATTGGCAATTTCCAGATTGATAGAAGAACTCATCCTTGGCCTCTCAAAGAACGCGGATCATAACAGGATACTTCCCACATCTTCACCCTCATTTTTCTCATGTAGCAAAATCCGCTTGGTATTCTCCAACTGGTTTTGTTATGAAGAGAGCATGCGAAATTTTCTGACTCTCATGTGTCTCCTTGCTTTGGTGCTCATCGGAAACCTCAGCGTTGCCTCTGCCCAGGATTTTCGTGAAGGGCAATCGGTTATCCTGAATGCCAAGAAACCCAAAGGTGTACCACTGCATCGCGAGCCCTCCCCGAGTTACCTCAAGCATATCCCCAACCATACCACTGCGACTATTCAGCGTATCGCTGAAGATGAGCATTGGTTGTCGATCCAATTAGCGTCAGGAGACGTCCATTGGGTCCACAAAAAATACGTTGAAGACAGACCCGTTACCCTGACTCCCATCGTTCCCAACATACCTTCGTCTCCAAAGACTCCTGGTCCCTTAACCTCGAAAAAAGGCGGTGAACAGGACGTGTGGACGAGCAAAGTGCGCTGTCAGGAGGCGATCCAAAATGGCTTCCGTATGGTTGAGGCGTCGTCCGCCACCGTACGCGTCGCCACATGGAATTTGCGATGGTTCCCGGTGGGAGCCGGGCCTGATCAAGACCAGGGATCGGCGGAACCTACAGATATCGAGTGGTTGATATGCGCCATTCGATGGATGCAATTAGATCTTGTGGCCGTCCAAGAAAGTCTAGCCACCCCGCAAGCCGATCAAGCTTGGGACACGATTACCACACACTTATCCAACCAGACCGGGGACACCTGGCGATGGCACCGACAACCCTGTGGACGCCCTGACGATCACCACATTGGATTGTTGTGGAACGACTCTCATATGGCCCTGTCAAAATTTGACAGCCTGTGGGAATTCAACGCGAAGGCCGAAAATGGATCCAACCCCTGTACCCACGGCTTACGCCCCGGCCAATACGCCCGAGTGCAGTCTCGCACGCCCCATGGAGTGGACTTCCATGTGATTGCGATCCACTTAAAATCCGGCCCGACGGTCTTTGCCTTGGAAGAACGGCAGAAAGCCTTCAACCGTCTTGATAAGGCCGTCGCGCCCTTCTTGAAACAGGATCAGGATGTGGTGATTCTTGGAGATTTCAATACGATGGGGGCAGGAGATCGGCAATCACAGCGTTCCGAACTGAAGTACCTTCGCCGATTTGTAGCCAAAGAAAAGCCTGGCTTTACTGATCTCGAGGTTCACCCCCAATGTACTCAATATTTTCGCGGGATCGGAGGCCAGCTGGATCATGTCCTGGTCACCCAGGCTATGAAGGAAGTGGATGTGAACTCCGTTCAGGTCACCGGCTACTGCGCGCTCGCTGGCTGCCAGCGCATCCGAGAAGATTATCCGCTGGCCTACCGTCGCTTATCCGACCATTGCCCGGTCATAGTGGAAATCGAGAATAGGGACAGAGATTAGGGACCCTCCCCAAACTCTTTCGTGATCAATGCGCACCCTTCCGCTTGCGTAGACTTCGTTTCTTCGGCATTCCGCCGTCCCCCCAACAGGAAAGGAACGCGGTTAGGAATGCATGCTCGTGCGCAGGCTCGACCGCGAGTGGCGCTAAAGCGAGGCCCACCGCCAGGGCAATATGGTAGCCGACGGACCGCGTGGCCACTGCCCGTTGATAGGCCGGATGAGCCCGATTTACCCACACGGTTGACTCCACCAATCGCCCGATTTCCTGATCATGTTCCCGATCTTCAAATTGGATGCCCAGTCCAAATCTGGCTGGACGCTTTGGACTGCCTCGATCGGGCAACAACAGATCAGAAACCACCGAGGCCTCATCTTCCATATTACGTGGTTCCGGTTTTGAATCGGAAGGGGAACCAGATTGCTGGTCTTGAACGACTAGCGCGTCTACCTCTTTCGCCTCAGTGGTTTCCTTACCAGGCTTCACCACCGCGCGCAATTCCTCACCAGAGCCTTGCAGACCCAAAGGCAACCGCTTTTGGCCTCCCTTCCGATGCTCAACGAGGGAGCTCAAAAGGGGAAAGAGATTGGAGAGGTCTTCTAGCACCCGCTCGATATCCCGCTCGAGTGGCCGAATCTGACGGGGCGGCGTTTCTTCGACCGGGCTATCCAGGTCTCCCCATTCAGCCAATTGACGCTGAACGGCTTCTTGAATGGCCTTTCGATAGGCCAGATAGGTCGCCCCTCTGTTGCCGACACGAATAAAGTCCCCTTTATTCAGGGTCAGACTGCCTGCCAGGCCTGGTACCTCGATCAATCCGGAAAGTCGCTCACGCGCCTGCGGAGTGATGCCCAGCCAATCCCACCCGGACTTGATGACCTTGCCGAAGGTGCTGATCGCTAAGCCTTGTAATTCCTCAGGTAACGGCTCCTCGGTCCGCACCAGATATCCAATAGCTGAGGGTTTCCGTTTTCGCAAAAGGCGAATCTCTATTGGCGCCGTCACCGGAGCCTCAAATCGTTGAGGAATCAGCGGGACTCCATTGATTGCGAAGACTACCCCTTGCGGATACTGGCCATGCAATATGGTCGCAAAGGTAGGGTCCAGTAAGGGTTGGAAGTGTCGACCAAGAGCAGCACTTAAAAATTCTGCATCTAACAGAGGCGACAAAACATTTTGCAACTTGAGACGCACGGCGGTGCCTTGAGAAGGGACCATGCCGATGGGCGGCACCCATTTCCAGGGAGCCCGATGCCGTGACGATAAATGCCAGGTCGTGGAGACATGCGTCTGCCCGCGTTTGGTCTCTGTCAGCACTTCCTCGCAGACCAGCAACCCAAGCTTGATTCCGACTCCGGCAAAGCCAATCCCTTGTCCCCGTCGTTTGGTGCTGGACGCAATATCATGATAGCGGGCTAGATCCTTCCGCTGCATGCCTGAGCCATTATCCAGCACCATCAGCGTCCCCGCTGTTGGATTCGCCTCCATGACAATTCGGCTGGCACCGGAATCCAACGAATTGGCCACGATTTCTGTGAGAATCGTTTCTTCGAGCGTGCCTGAATACGCATCCCGTAAATCCTCTAACAGATGAAGGAGATCAACCCGAGTTTCACCCATTGTGTGCCACACTTGCCTTTCGATCAGCCAGGGTCATGATGAGTCAGGTATCTCCTAATGGTTAGAAGTATTGAAACTACGTCGGGCTTCGACTTCCACAAAGACCCGCTTGACCAACGGATGCTTGGTCTTGATGGCTGTGTCCAAATTGGCGACACAACTTTCGACGACTTCAGATGTCACCCCAACTTGGAAATCTACACTGATATTCACCAGGATAAACTCCGGTCCCATATGCATGGTGAGCACTTCATTCACATGGGTGATATCCGGCAGTTTCCCGGCCATTTCCCTGATGCTTTGCACCACTTCCCGGTTCGCGCTTTCGCCAATGAGCAACCCTTTGGTTTCATGGGCCAACCAGACTGCTGTTCCTCCAAGAATCAATCCAATGATGACCGTGGCAATCCCGTCGAGATACACGATCCCGGTCAGTTGCCCCAACCAAATTCCCAGGAACGCTACGATCAAGCCTAATACCGCCGCTGAGTCCTCGAACAAGACCAGAAAAATCGTGGGATCTTTCCCCCGCTGCACCGCCTGCATATACGACCACTTGCCTTTGTTCCGAGAAAATTCTTTAAACGCAAAAAACCAGGCTCCGCCTTCAAAAAATCAAAGCGAGTCCTAGGACCACATAATTGATCATCGGATTTTCGACAGGTTCGGGATGGAGAATATGGAGGACTCCTTCATAAAGCGAAATACCCGAGCCCAAAGCAAAGATCAGAATCGCGACGATAAAACTCCAAAAATACACTTCTTTCCCATGGCCGAACGGAAATTTTTCATCAGGTGGCTTCTTGGCCCTATGTAACCCATATAGGAGCAGCCCTTGATTTCCGGTATCGACGAGCGAATGGATGCCTTCAGCCAACATTGCGGAACTCCCCGCGACCACCGAGGCCGCAAATTTGGTCACGGCAATCAACGCATTGCCGATGAGCGCGGCATAAATAACTTTTTTGGATCCGGATGCCATGGGACCTCTCTACTCAATCAATTCACTTCGAACGATCACATCAAAACACAAGGTGCCAACTTTACCCAAAGTCCTGAATGAAAATCTGTTTCTCTCGACCCTTGGGTCGCCCCTCGAAACTGGTTCTATAATGGGATGGACTTACAGTGTGGAGCTCCACCTCAAGGCATGCACTTTTTATCTTTGGCATAATTTCAGGAACTCCGACAGGAAAGTCTCCTTAGACACCCAGACCCGCACACCAAAAACCACCATACCTTGACTGCTATTAAAATTTTGACACTAGATATAGTAATGCGATATATTTTTCAATCTTCTCATCATTCGAACCTCTGTTTGTTACCGCCTTCATAATTTCGATGAAGCCTTAGGCTTCCGAGTCTAGGTATTAAAGCTTAGGCATGATGAAACCTTTAGCTATCCAAGGAGGCACATGATGGCAACACAGACCAAAATTCACCAGGATATTGCGGTTTACCGGAAGGGCCGCAAAAAGGGATGGGATCATTGGTTTGTTGACGTCACCTGTAATGTGCTTGTAACACGAACATACGGTCCATTCCCCAGCAAGGAAGAAGCCTTATGTTTCCTTGAAGGGGCAGAACTGGAATTACGAAAACTCTTGGATTTTGAACTTCGATTGAAGTCGGGCCGGTATCACCTCGGTATTCCCCAACGACACGAAACCGGTGAGTGACATGTCTAGTGGGTAACGAGTAAAATCCGACCACACTAACCCCCCACCACAATCAAGTTGGAGAAATATGGCGATTTCCCAAAGGAAGCATATTTTTTCTTCTCTTCACTTGTTTAGGGTTATTTTAGTTTTCTGAATTGTCACATGACGGTTCAACCAATGGTCCTATTTCCTTTAAAAAGGCACACGATTTTATAAAAACACGCTCATAAATTACATGCCAAAGTTACCATCCTTTTAAGTTATCTTAAAGAAATCTGCTTATTCACTATAATGATCCATAAGAATACACCTCCTACACGGTTCAACCTTCAACAATCACCAAAGCAGAAACATTCCGGGTACGTCTAATGGCACCTAAAAATCACCCAGGACTTTCCAGCGGTCGTACCGTCAAAGCGCGTGCGCTTCAGTACATTCGGCGCCAAGCCGACGGCGAATTGCTGGATCACTGCCAGAATGCAAGGCCTGCCTATATCCTCAATTCTCCCCACATGGGTAAATCCAGTTTGATCACCCACACCGCCGAACAACTCAACGCGAGTTCACATCACGCGGTCATTATAGATTTGAGTCAATTTCCTCTTCCCCCACGAGAGCAGGAGTGGTTTTACCACATCGTACGTATCCTGGATGACAATCTCGATCTTACCACCGACGTGATGAGCTGGTGGGAGAAGCCATCGGTTTTTGCGCTCCCCCCTCATGCACGACTCATCAAATTGATTAATGAAGTCATCCTGCCTGAAATTACCGCACCTCTTGTTTTGTTCATTGATGAGATTGAACGAACCGTATCGCTACCCTTCCGTGAACATTTCTTTGAATGGCTGGCCGCCCTCCATGAATCCCGGGCCACCAATTCTAATTTGTATCGGTTCTCATTCGTTATTTGTGGGGTTGCCACCCCCTCCGAATTAATTTCTGAGGATGGGCCTTTGATATTTCAATGGAGTCATCGCGTGAAGCTCTCAGACTTTACGCTCAATGAAGCTCTGCATTTGTCAGAGGGTCTCAGCCTGCCAACCGACGATGCCAATGAGGTCGTAGAGTGGATTTACCGTTGGACAAAGGGTCATCCCTACCTCACACAGTTGCTCTGCCAACTTTTGGAAGAGCAACATCACAAGACCTGGACTGAGGCGGAAATTGATGAATGTGTCCGCCATTTCATCGTCAGCCCACAAGGCCTTCGCGAGCCAAATTTTCAATTTATTCGAACCGCGTTAACGGAGCCTGACACTCAAGGTGTTTCTCTCCTTAAACCCTACCTCGACCTCCTAGAAGGCAACCTAGACAGTCTGAGAAACAATCAGCCAGCCTTGGAGCAACTTCGATTGATCGGTGTTCTTCGAGAAGAGGACCAGGAAATTGCCATTCGCAATCCTTTGTATGAAGAGGTCTTTCCACAGGAATGGGTGAAACGGCACCTCCGGCCTTCATTCGCCATAGCACCAACCTCTCCTCCACCATCTGTCGCCCAACCATTTCTGGCATTGAAGCCGTGGTTTATTTTAGCAGCCAGCATACTTTTGGTTGGCATCGGAGTTCTGGTGTGGTCTTTTCGTGGACCAACTGCTCCGCCTCTTTCCACGACCTCCCAAGAGGCCCCTGCTGGCTCTACAAATGCTCAACCCACGTCCTTGGCCTCAACTGAAATGGCAAGGATGCCACAGGATTCCGCATCCCTGACACAAGCGCAGCAAAAAATCCAGACACTTGAAAACACTATTGCTGAATATCAACGACTATCGAACCAAAAACTCGAGAATGTCCACGCCCAACGCACGCAGTTGGAAACTCAACTTCAGTCGAAGGAAACAACTCTTTCAGGCCTCCTCGATCAAATTCAGTCATTAGAAGCAGCACTTTTCGATCAACAACAGTCCTCTCAACAAGCGCTCTTGAAATTCGAAAACGAACGCGAAAAATTGACCGGGAACTTAGCGGCTACGACCACCGAGCGGGACGCGGCTCGACAGGAAACGAAATCCTTGCAAACCGCACTCCTCAAACAATCCTCCCTTGACCCATCGGAAATTAAGGAGTTGCTCGCAGATCGTAATCAGTTGGAAGAAAACTTAACCTCCGTCAACAAAAAACTGACGAAAGTTGAACAGAAAGTCCGAGAACTCACCGCCTCACTGACCCAAGGAGAACTCAGTGCTAAATCAGAAGAGACGCGTTTTGATCGTGAGCGCGCTAAACTCCAGACACAACTCAATACGCTTCAAGCAGAATTGCGGCAAACGAAGGATTCCCTGAAACAAGCTGAGCAGCATTCTCAGGGACAACAAACATTGGCTCAACAAGAATTGGCGCGATTACAACAAGCCCGCTCCTCCCTCCAGGATGAACTTACCGAGAAGAAACGCGATTTCCTTGAACAGCGCAATCGCCTTACCTCTTTGGAAACCAAGAACAGCACGTATCGTCAGGATTTACAAGAAGCCTTGGAAGCCAAGACCTCTCTGACCGCGCAACTTCAAGATGCCCAACAGGCTGGGATCCAAGTACAAGACCGCGTAGCCCAACTTGAAGCAAATCTCATGCAGCAACAAGAAACCTCTGACGCCAAAACACGCACGCTCCAACAGGAACGCGGTCAGCTTTCTCAAAACCTTGCCAAGACACTGGCGGATCTCGAAACCGCCAATAATCGCATGACGACGCTCACCAACCAATTAACGTCCGCCAAGCAAGAACTTGAGAATCGGCAAGAGACCCTGCGCGACATCAATACCGCGTCTGCCGAAAAAAAACGCCTCTCGGAAAATCAATTAGCGTCTCTCGCTCAAACCCGCACCGATTTGGAATCACGCCTGCACACCAGGGAGGAAGCATTACTTCAAGCCCAACAGCGCATCGCCGAATTGGAAGGGCAGACCGAAAAATCTTTGAACGTCGCACAAGATTTAAAAGCCAGCCACGCAGAAAACCAGACCCTAAGCGCGAAACTTTCCTCCACTCAAACGCAACTTGAAAGCCTTCAGACAACTCTTAAGCGTGCCGCCGCAGAGGGAAACAAGAAGACCACCACGCAAAAAGGACTCTCGCGTTCTCCTGAAACCCAAATGAATCGCATTCTCCCCCTTATTACCAGCGTCCTGGCGACTCCTTCTACCGATGCTCTTTCTGAAAAGGCCCATCTCCTCTGGGCTCGCCAAGCCTATCTCTTTACCCTTCGCCATGGCGGGCAGGAATTGGCAGCTATTGACCATTCACTACGTGAGGGATTACGCACGGCACCCATTCAACTCAAGGGTGCTTCCGGTAGGATTCATACCTTGGCCTTCAACCCCTCAGGAGATCAGGTCATTGCGGGAACCAGTGAAGGCAAGATTCTTGTCTGGTCCATGAACGAGCTATTGAATTCACCCAAAATATTCCCAGGCCATACGGCTGGCATATTATCAGTGGCAGTCAGCCCGGATGGAACCGGGTTTGTTTCCGGAAGCCTAGATTCGACCATTCGCTTATGGAACTTTTCGCATCCCGATGCCCCTCTCCGCATCTTCCAAGCACATTCTAAAGGAGTGACCAGCTTGGCGTTCCGCCCTGACGGGAAACAACTGGCATCTGGAAGCCAAGACCACACGGTTCGATTATGGGATTTGACCAATGAGCAACCTCAGCCTGTCATGCTAGGAAGACACGCCGGACGGGTGAATGCCATCGCCTATACGCCTGATGGAAACAGTCTAATTTCTGGTGGAGATGATCTGGCACTCCGAGTTTGGGATCTTCGACGAATGGACAGTCCGCCGAAAATTTTGCGTGGGCACCAACAAAGTATTACATCTGTGGCGATCCATTCGTCGGGGTGGACGGTTGCCTCTGGCAGTCGTGACCGGCAAATTGGTCTGTGGGATCTTCGCCAATCTTTAGGTTCCCCAACTTTTCTGACAGGGTCTGAGGGACGGATTTCTCAGGTACAATTCAGTACCGACGGAACGTCACTGGCGTCTGTTGGCTCCGATAAAACCTTGCGAATGTGGAACTGGCATGAACCCAATCAGCCCCCAATTGAATTTCCTGCTCACAAAGGAACTTTAGAGGCCCTGGCAATCAACCCCAACAGCCGAACGATGGCAGTGGCCGGAAGTGGTCAGACCGTGACGCTTTGGTCGGGAACGGAACAATTAGCTCATGCCGTATGCGACGCCACAAAAGAAAATATCTCTTTCGGGGAATGGAAAAAAATCGTGGGAGATGAGGTTCCCTATGAACGGACCTGTCCTAATCTCCCACTTCATCCAACGTTTCTGGAGGAAGGGAAGCGATTAGCGCAGCAAGGTGCACACAATCAAGCTCAAGCTATTTTTGAACGAGCTAAGTTATTAGACCCTTTTTTGGATTTAGACCCGAAAAAAGAGGTAGACAGGCTTTCGGCTAAAAGCTCGTAACCGATTCTTTTTCACCCATATCCAGAAATCCATAACTCCAAAATCCATAAGACATTCGGCCCCACAATCTTTTCTCCCATCTTCTGGAACGTGGCGTAGACGATTCCAAGCATTCACTCTAGCGCAAAACTGCGAAACGCCCCACTCAAAAAAGCATCAAGCCACTAATCTTCCTCTAGTATTGCGGACACCTCCTCAAAACCCACAATCAGCTGGGAGGTCTACTCTACGTCCAAGTGCTGAATGAATTTCGCCGATATCCAAATGGAAGCCATTCCAGAATCCCTCGGGCGTAGATCTGTCAATCAAACAAATCTCTGCCGATCTGTGGGCTTGTACCGATTGGGCTCAATCGGTGGAGTGAGAGCCAACGTATGAGGAGATCAAGGCGTTGTTGAGCCAGAGCCTCCCCGTTGATGGAAAACTGGCCTGACAGGAGCGGCGTAACCCCCCGTGAAGCAAGAACAAGATTGGTTAAAAGACGCGGCGGTGACTTAGTCGGGGACGCGAAGCGAGATTCACCATGATTGCTCGTTGCCATAAGGGAGGGTCGATTTGAATAATGTGTCCACATTAGGTATCCAACCAAGTAGATACGACTCAAGACAACAGCGGCTTCCATGCCCTCTCCTGAAAAAACGCGACTCGCTCAAGAGGTCGATGCGATCTATACGGAGAAGGACGGAATTTCTGGAAATCCAAAGATCTGCTAGGAATTTCTGACGCGGGGAAAGCCTACAGCCAATTTCGAATGGCCTGCCTCATGAAACAGGAGGGACACGAAGGGAATCCACCGAGGAACGATGACAGAATCAAACGGCTGACGACCTCCATCAGGATGCGACGAATTATCCGGCACGGGGCATTATGGACGCCCCCCCATTCTAAATAGGTGCTCGACATCACCTTCTGTATGGCAGAAGGTTGCCTTTTTCCAGCCATCAAATTCAATTTGATCGCTTCTTAGGCTATTGACTAGCAATGCAAGCGCAGCTCGGCTGCAAGTTAGTCTTCAAGGATGTGTTTATAGTCGTGTGGCAACAATCGACATTAGTGGCCGTCAACCTGTGTACCGGGGCGGGCGGGGAGGCAGTTAACGGCCCCCAGTATCAAAAAGACTGAACACTCATGGGTGACCTGGGTGAGCGGCACCGTGAATAGATGACAATGCTGATGCGGCAAGTTTCCTTGGCTTACTGAAACAAGAACGGGTACATCGGCGCCGCGATCAGACTCGAGCGAACGCCGTGGCGCCTATGGTGTATTCTGTGGAACAAATCCCACAAACACCTCGCAACCCTATTCCCCGAAACCAGGGGAAGACCAAAGCAATAAGGGAACCTAACTAAGCCGGGATGAATGAACGAGGAATATGTGTGACTAGTTTCAGGAAGTGCAACAAATAATCTCACACCGGAAGAAATGTCGCAGATTGATTAATCGGATCAATCCGCCGTTCATGCTACCTACCCCATTTGAATCTCTCGGTTTTAATTTTGAGGAAAATCTCACGGGGTAATCGTAATTTGTCCTCCATTTTGAACTTCCAAGACCGCGGATCCTGGCGCCACATTGACAGTGTTGACACTTCCATCTGGTAAATTACCTACATTCACGAATGGGTCAAAGCCATTTGGAGCCGAAAAGTTAGCAGGGTTACCGGCAACCTGAAAAGATGGATTAGCAAATGGTGAAAAACATCCCCCACCAGAGCACAAATCATTGGTAATATTGACCGTATTTGTGCCGGTTCCGAAATTCACCAAAGCCCCATTTTGCAGCGTAAAGACGGAACCCGATTCCACACTCACCAAGGTTCCCCCATTCAACGAGAAGGTACTGCCTCCGGTTAAGCTGAGAAGGTTCCCCGCAACATTCAACAGACCCCCTTTTGTGACTCTGAAGAGATTGCCATTCACGACCATGGAACTGGCATCTAAACTGACAAGAGCCCCAGCCAGATTGGCCCGCAGTTCGGCGTTTTTCCCTGCCACGAGTCCAAACTCGGTATTCGCCGTGAATGTTCCACGAATCATGGCCAGCAACGGGGCAGAGGCCTCTAACAAGGCTTGATCCAATGGATCATTACTTTTAGTGAGTGAAGTCGATCCAACGCTCACGGCGAAGTTGGTCTCAACCTCTCCATCAATGACTTCTATTAACGGAGGAATATCTGACCGCACGATATCATTGCCTTGGGCATCCTGCCCAATAATAGGCGGAGTAGTAGGACCCTTGAGAGTGGAATCTTGAATGCCAATCAATCCCGTTGTCACGGATGGCGCGGCAGGTTTGAGAGAACTGCCATCTAATACCGCCAAGAGCCGATCATCAGATTCCACCACCGAAGGATTTCCAGGAGTACCCGCGACGACTACCACCGCTCCAAGCTCATCGACGGTGTAACCCAAATCAACTGCAAATGGCATAAATACTTCCTCGGTCATAGCCTGACGATCAATTAAAGCTTGGGTATTATTGACCAATACCACTGGAGGGTCACCATTTGCTGGCATCGATGGAGACAAAGTAATGGGCGGCATACTCCCTGGGTCTCCGCCTCCAGTGCCTGAGTCTCCCCCTCCAGCACCTAGATCACTTCCACCCTCATCCCCCGTTGTCGGAAGGATGACGCCTCCAGCACCCGGGTCTCCTGGGCCGGAGCCTTCAATTGAGGCACCAAGAGACTGTCCGGTTGTTGCTATAACAATTTGCTCATCCACATTTGCATCCTCGTCGTCAGAACCTACTAAAGCCCGTTCAAGCGCGAGGGCTTGGCCCATCTGTTTTTTGGCAATCAATTTTTTGGCCGATTCTGGGATTTCACAATGTTTTCCCACGGCACAGACCGCACGCCAATCGTCTAGACTGACTTTACTACCCATGACTTGCAGTTGCCCGTCTAAAAATCCTAGACACTCTCCTGTCTTGACAACCTTTTGTTGGCTCGTATTTGATTGGATGCCTGAAAATTCAACGGTCAAATCTCCCTCACTGACACAAAAGGTTTCTAGGAGACCCGTATTTTTCACAGGTGTGGTTTTTACCTGTAAACTGGTACGGATTAAAAACGAATCAGAGCGTGTAGGGGCCGTGGCAAGTTGGGCGAATGTTTGTTGCACAGCCACTGTCACTAATCCACCTTTTGTCGTCGCGCGAATATTAGGAGTATTGAAAGTGAAGGAAAGACTCTCTGGACTTTGGGGAGGAAGCGACCATTCGGCGGTCCCCACTTCCAAGGCCACTGACAGACTCCCATTGTCCTCTTTACCTATAACAGCCTCAGAATATTCCTGAATGGCAAATAACCCCTTATTATTCAACAATACTTCCGCAACAGAAGCTTCCTCTGTCGTGAGCACATCTCCAACCGAAAGGGGCGTTCGATATTTCGGAGCAAAACCTGGCTTTGTATTGTCCCCAGGATGGATCGTCACCACGCCTCCCAATCCTGCGATTAGCGCCTGACTCTCTGAAGTTCCTTTGTCAAATGAATTCGATGCTTGAAGAGCTAGTACCCATGAGGGTCCGATTATTTGGAGGGTGACTAGAGAGACTAAAAGAATTTGGCTCTTCAGCAGAATCTGTGGGTGACTTCTGGTTCGGGTAGAGCTCCAAG
>JBBDSY010000089.1:0-22924 GCA_040904705.1 Nitrospirales bacterium
AGGAATTTCAGGACAACACGCCGTGGGGGTGAAAAGGGTGTTGTTCTTGCTTGGAAACATGTAGGAAACTATTCTCTGGTTTGTCGGTTTCTTTTCAGTCGATTCTTTGTGGAGATTCTGAGGAGGAGGAAAGATTTTGCATATTCTCTGTCCACCAGATAAAAAAAACATCCCACATAAGCAAACATTTTATCAAACCCTCCTAGGAGTCACTAACGTTCTCAATTCCCAGCAGGATACCGAAAGTCTCTGGAAAGCCATTTCCGGGCATATTAAACATATTGTTTCCTGGGAACGTGCTGGAATTACCCTCTATCACTCGGACATTGATGCCTTTCGGTTTTATGCAGTTGAGACCAGCATGCCGATCGTGCGTCTGAAATGCGATGCCGTGATACCGCGTGAAGGCAGTGCGATGGGTTGGGTGTATGAGAATCGACGGATTCATGTCCGTCCCCAAATTCAACAGGAACAAATGTTTTTAGAGGATGCCTATTATCAAGAAGAAGGACTTGGCCGGATGATCAATCTTCCGCTTATGGTGGGAGAGAACTGTTTGGGTTCTCTCAACATCGGCAGTGTGGAATCAGGTGATCCGGATCCTGAAAACCTGGAATTTTTAGGGCAGGTCGCCAAACAGATTGCGTTAGCTATTGATCATGTTCGAGCGTATGAGGAAATTAGTCGCTTACGAGACCAACTTGCTCGTGAAAATGCGTATTTACTGGAAGAGATCAAAATATCCCATGATTTTGGAGCGATGGTCGGAAAAAGCCGGAAGGTCAGAGCGATCTTGGAGTTAGCGCAGGCGGTGGCTCCGACAAATTCCTCGGTTCTGATCACAGGTGAAACGGGTACCGGCAAGGAGTTATTGGCTCGGTTTATTCATGAATTAAGTCCTCGATGTGATAAGCCGTTTGTTCGGGTAAATTGCGCATCCCTGCCTTCTGGGCTTGTAGAAAGTGAGTTATTTGGGCATGAAAAGGGAGCGTTTACCGGTGCCGAACAGTCGCGTCCAGGAAAATTCGAACTCGCGAATAGCGGAGCCTTATTTTTAGATGAAATAGGCGAAATGCCACTGGAGGCCCAGGCAAAACTATTACGTGTTCTTCAAGATGGAATCATTGAGCGCGTTGGGAGTACTCAAAGCTTAGAGGTTGATGTCCGGATTATAGCCGCGACCAATGCAGACCTGACAGAGGCGATGGGAGAAGGGCGATTTCGTTCAGACCTGTTTTATCGACTCCATGTTTTTCCTATTGAGGTGCCGCCACTGCGTGAACGGCCACAGGATATTCCTTTACTTGCCCGCCATTTCCTAGAAAAAAATCGCTTGGAGTTTAAGCGCCCCTGCCAAGATATTGATGATGATTCTTTGCAAAAACTGCTGGAATATCATTGGCCGGGTAATATCAGAGAATTAAAGAATATTATTGAACGGGCGATGATTCTCTCGCACTCAAAATTGTTAACGATTGATGATGCATTTTTCCCCCGTTCCCCTAGCCAGGAAACAGGTACTTCTCCCAAATTGAAGGATTTGGAAAGGCACCGGATTCAAGAGGCGTTGAAAGTTTGCGAATGGCGTATTGACGGCCCATTAGGAGCAGCCAAACAGCTTGGCCTAAATCCCAGCACCCTCAGAAGTCGATTGAAAAAGTTGGGAATCAAAAGAGAATCTCCATCCTAGTGTTTGGTGTCAGGGCTGGTATAAAAAAACCTCAACGGCTTTCCTCGCTTTCCTTACAAGCCACATATTTTCTGTGAACAACAATCCCTCCCATCCTCATCCTATTTTGGGTGAAGGTCATTCCAAAAATTATCACATATTTGTCGTAGATGATGACGATTTGGTCCGGACCAGTTTGGCGAGACGCTTACGTCGAGAAGGATTTGATATTCGGGAGTTTGAATCAGGAGAATCCGTGATTGAGTTTTTAGATCAGGTTTCAATCGCGCCTGATGCCATCATTATGGATTTTAAAATGACCGGTCTCAATGGTGTAGAGACAACGAAGTGTATTCGTCAACAGGGCTCTGCTGTTCCTGTTATTCTTTTAACAGCCTACCCGGGTGCCATGAACCAAGAGGCCGCACGACGCGAAGGAGTTTTCAAAATTCTTACCAAGACCATTGACTTAGAAGGTTTGCCGCAAGTGATTTATGATGCCATACAACCGGAATGGCAATGATGGCGAAGATAGAGTGTGGATTGGCGCAAGAAGAGGTGCCATTCGGAATGAAGTTGGGTACCCGCAAAGATTTCTATGAAAAATTGAGGATAATCATAGACAAGTGATTTTCCGCCAGGGGTCTTCTACCTCCCAGATTTTCTTCGCATTGCGCCCACAGATTTTTAGGGTTATTCGTCTTAGGTTTTTCCCCATTCCATTTGTCCGCCCCTCATAACTTCAGGGCATGTCAAATTCCTCGAAGCGGGGAAAGGGCGCACACCTCATTGCCGGGGTTCAATTCCCGGTGAGCGTATGGCAAACTTATAGTGCAATAATAAATCGCTAATGTAGAGGGCATCGGGTTCTCTTGCCCGCGACAAGAGATTAGGAGGGAAGGGATGTGCGGAGTTCTTCCAGATTTTTGATCACGAGCAGATCCCCGTTGGTCGTGGCGACCATGATCCCTTCATCGCAAATAGAACGGCATTTGTCAATCTGTTCCAGCTGCTGAAGGGATTGCGCCAGCGCAAGGTATGCTGCGGAGTAATTAGGCCGGACTTGAATACACTGTTCCAGGGCCAGGACGGCTTCAGCCCAATTGGCATCGCCCATATGGGCTTTTCCTAATCCGAACCAGAGCGTTTCGTCCTTGGGATCTAGTTGTAATAATTTTTTAAATTGGGCAATTTTTGGATTGGCCATCGCGGGAAATTTTCCTGAGTGATGAATCTGTCCGACTGATTAAGCCTGCTCACCCTATCATGGGTCTTCATGCGTTGTCTAAGAAAAGGAGGCTATGGTAAAATTGCTGACGATCTTCCTTCCTGAGATGAGCCAACGACAGTCGGACATTCGTTGATTTCCCCAATTCATGTGTTGCTGTTCAACCTTGAGAATTGTTAATCATGGGTCGCGTTGGCTTTGTCTATGATCCGAGGTATTTGGGCCATGAAATGGGTCGGAGTCATCCTGAATCTCCTGAGCGGCTTCGAGCCATTTGTGGACAATTACAGGCGTCGGGCACATGGTCTCGTCTGCATCAGCTCACGCCCCGTCGTGCCGAACGACGATGGATTGAGCTGATCCACGACTCGTCCTACATCGATAATCTTGAACGACGGTCTCCTGCCGCTGGCTATGCGACATTGGATCCGGATACCTCGATGTGTCCAGGTTCGCTGGAAGCGGCCTATTTGGCAACAGGTGGAGCGCTTGTCGCCGTCGATGCCATCATGAAAGGCGACATCGATCAAGCTTTTTGCGCGGTGCGGCCGCCTGGCCATCATGCCGAGGCTGACACGGCGAAGGGGTTTTGCTTTTTGAACACGGTGGCAATCGCGGCGCGGTATATTCAACAACAATATGGGGTGCAACGCGTGTTGATTGTGGATTGGGATGTTCACCATGGGAACGGCACCCAACATGCGTTTTACGATGATGCCTCGGTCCTGTTTTTTAGCACCCACCAATTTCCCTTTTATCCCGGAACCGGACGAGCAACAGAGACCGGGGAAGGCCCAGGTAAGGGATTGACGATCAATGTTCCGTTGTCTGGAGGACAGGGTGATGACGAGTATCGAGACGTGTTCCAGAAGGTCCTCATTCCTGCTGCGGACGTTTTTCAGCCAGAGTTTGTGCTGATTTCAGCTGGGTTTGATGGTCATCGAGATGATCCGCTCGCAAGTATGGAACTGACGGAACAAGGGTATGCAGCGTTAACCGGCATTGTCGCATCCATCGCGAAGAATTATTCCAGAGGAAGGATTTTGGCGTGTTTAGAGGGCGGGTATCATTTACACGCGCTGGCCGAATCGGTCGATCATCATCTTCTGGCACTCTTGGATAGTGCATGACATGACATCAAAACGATCATGGCGATTGAAAATCGGGTTCTTCCTTATATTGTTGTTGGGAGTCGGGGTGTATTATTTTTACACGGAAGTGCGGCCCGTTGTGATTTTTGGCTTGCGCGATGATTATGCCCATGCCATTCCCTACCAGCAGGTTCCGGTCGGCTTACAGAGTTTAAAGGCTGAAGAATGTGGACGCTGTCATGAAGAAATTTATCGAGAATGGAAGTCCAGCATTCATGCCCAAGCCTTTCATGATCCGTTTTTCCAGGCCTATTGGAAGAAGGACAAGAATATTTGGATTTGTTTGAATTGCCATACCCCTTTAGAAAATCAACAGCCCACACTCGTTCAAGACATCCCTCGTGGGCGAGTGGAAAAGGCGATTGAAATTCCCAATTATCGGTTCGACCCGGAGTATCAACAGGAAGGGGTCACGTGTGCGGCCTGTCATGTTCGAGACGGAAAGATTCTCGGTCCTTATGGTGACTCCGCCGCCCCCCATCCGACTCAATTCGACCCTTCCTTCCGCACCGCACAAGTTTGTTACCGCTGTCATAGTGTAGTCTCAGGGCCGACACATTTTTATCGTGGCGGTCCCTGCGGAACCTTCAACGAATATGAAGAGGGGTTTTTTATGAAGGAGCAGGGCCTGATTTGTCAGAATTGTCATATGCCGCAAGTGCAACGACCTGTCGCGAAGGGTGGTCCCATTCGAAATGGGCGTCGGCATCTCTGGCGGGGCGGGCATGATCCCGAGATGATTAAGCGGGCGATCGCCGTGCAGGTCCAGGCTGATCCTCCAGCTCCGCTGCCTGGCGAAGATGTGACCCTCACCCTCACGCTGATTAATGCAGGAGCCGGGCATAAGATTCCAACCGGAGACCCTGATCGGCATTTTACCGTCGAATTTGTGGTGCTCGATGCCCAAGGAACCATCATTCATCAACAAACCGATACCATGGGACGCTGGATTCTCTGGCAACCGGTCATTGTGGAGGTTTATGATAACCGTCTGTTGCCCTTAGCCAGCCGGGATTACACCTTTGAGTATGAAGTGCCAGAGGCCGAAAAAGGGTGGAGTGTGCAGGCCCGAATTCGGTATCATATTTTGACGGATGATCAACATCGGATGTTGAGGGATAAATATGGATTGACCGCAGATGATCCCTATGTCTTCACAATTTATGAACATACGTTTCCTTTGGGTCCGACGTTGGCCGCAGCTTTAGATGATCAAGAGATCGATCCGCGAGTCGGTTGTGCCCGGCCCGACGAAAGCGCTCCTTCTGACCAACCGACAGGGATGTTTCCACTTCATTCAGTAAAGGGATAAAGGGATATGATGGCGACGAAAGATTATTTTATTGATACCGAAACGTTATCCCAAAATTTGGGGCGTGAAGATTTGGTGCTCATTGATGTTCGCGGGGCTGCTGCATACAGCTCTCACATCCCCGGGGCAGTGAATAGTACCTGGCATGAATACAGTGACCCGTCTGCAGTACCCAAAGGGATCGTGAATCCCGATTTAGCTCAGTTGGAACAACGGCTTCGGGCATTGGGTATCAATCAGTCCAGTGATGTGGTGATCTATTCCAACCCCTTCGATAATTGGGGCGATGAAGGTCGGATGTTTTGGATGTTGCAGTATTTGGGGCATCCCAGCGTCCGGATTTTGGATGGGGGCTGGGTGAAGTGGGTCGCAGAGCAGCGGCGGTTTGACCATGAGGTGGTGAAACCGTTACCCGGGGATTTTACGGTGTGTGCACAACCTGAACTGATTATCCTTAAAGATGCGCTCAAAAAATTAGTGAAGGGGCAGCATCCCAATACGGTGATACTGGACGCGCGAAGCGTTGAGGAATATGCTGGTAAGGAGATTGACGGTTTGCCACGGGCCGGACATATTCCTTCCGCTATCAATATTTCCTGGAATCAATTTCTACAACGAGATGCGACCGTCAAACCCGCCGAACAGGTGCGGAATATTTTTGAAGACCATGGCCTGCGGGAAGACCACGAGATTATTACCTATTGTCTGGGCGGCGTGAGAGCCGCTTGGGTATATTGTCTGCTTCGGTATGTGGGCTATGATCAGGTGAAAACGTATCCCGGTTCGTGGTGGGAATGGTCCCGAGACTTTGCGGCTCCAGCCGAGAAAGATGTTAAGCTCTTACATAAAGTGAACAATCCCGTGCCATTACAGCCATCTTGATCTTGTTGAATGGGCATGAGAGGATAAAAGGGCCTATGGAAGCGTGTACGTAGATTTTTACTTTATTCTAAAGGAGGACAAGGATGAGTATTGGAACAGTGGTTAAAGCAATCGGCCTGATGAGCCTAGGGGCTTTACTCAGTATCGGGATAGGGGGATCAATGGCCGTGGCGGGTGGAAACCCTCATGTGGCTGAGGCCATTGCACATGCGGAAGGCGCGGTCGAACATGGGGGCATGGGTCATGCCGATGCGCTGGTGGAGCATGCTCAAGAAGCGTTAACGCATGCTCAAGCTGCCCAAAAAGAAGTGAAAAATCCTCATTTAGATGAAGGTGTTCATGAGCTCATGGAAGCCGTGAACCATGGCAAGCAAGGGCATGCAGAAGTGGGGACGAAGCATGCCAGGAGTGCGGTCATGCATATGAAAGAGGTTCATTAATTTTTGCGATTCAACCTTCTCTGAAAAAGCGGGTGGGGGAAACTCTACCCGCTTTTTTTGTGGTTAAAAAAGAGACGGAGAGGATACAACCATGAAGGTCGGGTTTTTTCAATTTTCCCCGCAATTTGGGGAAATCACACGGAATCTCGAATCGATCATTCACGCGATCGATTCTTTCCATGGAGACCTGTTGGTTTTTCCTGAATTGGCGTTGTCGGGGTATCAATTTCTCTCCAAAGAAGAAACCTGGGACTTGGCAGAAGAGGTTCCCACGGGGGCCGTCTGTCGGCGCCTTGCGGAGGTCACTCGAGATCGGCCTCTCCATATTGTGGTGGGGTTGGCTGAGCGTGCCCATGGCCATGTGTATAATTCCGCTGTCCTAATCGGTCCGGACGGGTATGTGGGAACGTATCGCAAGACACACTTATTTTTCGAAGAGACTCTCTGGTTTACACCGGGTAATACGGGATTTCAAGTATGGGATATTGGCTTGGCGAAAATCGGACTCTTGGTGTGCTTTGATTGGTTTTATCCCGAGGCGGCGAGGACGTTAGCCATGAAGGGGGCCGATATTCTCTGCCACCCCAGTAATTTGGTCCTCCCTCATTGTCCGGATGCCATGGTGACCCGATGCTTGGAAAATCACGTCTTTGCCATCACCGCCAATCGGGTTGGTCGAGAGCAACGAGAGAACGCATCGGCATTGTCGTTTATCGGCCGAAGCGAAATTGTCGCGCCGAATGGGAAAATCGTCCATCGGGCGTCGCCTAGAGATCCGGAATTATTCATGAGTGAAATAGATGTGAGTCAAGCTCGTGACAAACGCATTAATCCCTACAATGATCTACTCAAAGATCGACAGCCTCAATGGTACGGACAGCAGTAAAAAGCTAGAATTAAGGAGTGAGGAATGCGCAGAAAGAAGGGCGAGTGGTTCATTATGTCTGGTTCTTCATGGCAGGTGTTCGCGGGATTTCATCTTGCTGTTGCCATACGCCCTTTTCTTATGGGCATAAGTGTAGGATACTAAGAAGGACAGCAGGAGTTGTCCTGAAAGAATATTTTTTAGCAGGGACGAGGAGGTGGATATGACACGGTGGGTCGTGATTGCATTAATACTGACTGTGGGCATTTCAGGTTGCATGGTGTCGAAAGGCGCATATGAGGCAGCCGTATCTGATATGGAGTCGGCCAAAGCCGAATTGGAAAAGGGCCGAATGCATCAAGAAGCGCTTGAGGAACAAATTCGGAACCTTAAAGGGTTAAACGAAAAGATTTCCACCGACCTCGAGATGATGACTACGGAAGTTCAACGTATTAAGGAAGGTCGTAAGAACGAACAGACTTTGCTAGAAACCCGAGAGCGGGAACTTGATCAGGATAAGGCCCAACTGAGTACGAAATTGCGGGTCATTGCGGCGCAATATCAAAAAGTGAAGGCGCAAAACGATACGCTGAAAAAGACGGTCTTGCGGTATAAAAAGGAACTCAAAGATTCACATGATGGCACTGGTCCCACCATGGAAGGAGTGAGTGGAGGAGCGAGGTCGTCAACCTCGACGAGCTCCAAGGGCTCGGCTGCGAGGTCGGATCTCTTGTCCTCGGGAACCTCCACGGTTCCTATGGCTATCAAACCTCAAGCGCCGAAAATTGTGTCCGTTCCGAAGATTCCACCGATTGCGGGCGATCTGGTGAATATCAATAAGGCTTCCGTCAGTGATCTCGTTCTGACGCTAGGATTAAGCCGGGAAGTCGCAGAAGAACTGGTATCTAACCGCCCGTATCGCTTGCGTGGAGAACTGGTCGCCAAAAACGTGATTCCCAAGGCTATGTTTGACGAAATTAAAGGCAGGATTACCGCTTCTCCATAAGAATCGGTAGTCAATTGAGACAGTTTGGCCGGTTACTGATCGCCCGGCGTAGCCAATACAAAAAGGGGACGTTCAATAAAGATGAACGTCCCTTTCTTTTTGGCATGGAAGGGCCTTTATGAGTTTGGCCACATGAGACGATCCAATCCTATCCGTAGACCCCGCGCCTAAAGAGTTCCAACTCCCGTTCGCCAAGTACCAAGCGCCAGCAGCGGAAAGTAGTGCGCATACAGATGGTATTTCAAATAGAATACATTGGGAAATCCTGTCCCCGTCATCAGGTCTTCGTTCCACCACCCATCTGGATTTTGATGTTTGAGTAGCCAGTCAATTCCATGTTGAACAGATTTTGACGAATAATCACCCGCGGCCACCAATGTGAGCAGGGCCCAGGCTGTTTGTGAAGGCGTGCTTGAGGCTGCCACAAATTTATGCTGTTCATAGCTCGCGCAGCTTTCCCCCCAACCTCCGTCTTGATTCTGGATAGAGCAAATCCAGGTCACCGCACGCTGGATCGCAGCAGCAACTGACGGTGAGCCACTCGCGCGAAGCCCCCGGAGCGCGAGGAAAGTGCCATAGGTATAGTTGACTCCCCAACGGCCATACCAACTTCCGTTGGGCTCTTGCTGAGTCAAAAGGTACTGAACGGCTTTCGAGATGACTTCATGTTCGTGATTGTACCCTCGACGGCAGAGTGCCTCTACCACGCGACCGGTAATGTCCGGACAGCTCGGATCTAGCATGGCATTATGATCGGCAAATGGAACTTTGTTGAGTAAGGCCCAATTATTATCGACATCAAAGGCTGCCCAACCGCCATCAGAGGATTGCATACCAATTAACCAGGTCACCGCTCGATCTTCAACTCGCGCCTGGCGGTCTGGATCTGAGGCCTTCGCATGTTGAAGGGCAAGAAGTACCATGGCCGTATCGTCGATGTCCGGATAGAGTTCGTTCGCAAACTGAAAGGGCCACCCCCCTGGCTGTAGTTTTGGGCGTTTGACGGACCAATCTCCTCGCCGGCGTACTTCTTTGCTGAGCAACCAATCTGCGCCACGCTGCATGGCTTCCGGTTGACCAATTCCCAGTTCCCCTAAAGAGAACATCGCAATCGCGGTATCCCACACCGGCGACAAGCTTGGCTGAAATTGCAGGACGTCGTCTCGCTCAAGAATCAATCCATCCAGCTGGTGAAGTGTCTCGAGAAAATCCGGATGGTCACGCTCATACCCGAGAGCATCCATAGCCATAAGCGCATACATCATTCCCGGAAAAATCGCGCCGAGTCCATCCGTGAACCTCATGTGATCGAGCATCCATTTTTCCGCTTCGCGGACGGCCTTAGCCCGGATATCTTTGAATCCCCGCTTTTCCCACAGCTTCAAGACCTTATCCACCTGGTGAAACATGATAGAGAACGGGTCTTTCTTGGGAAAAGTGAGCTTTCGTTTTGGCAGCAAGAGTTCGTCAATGGTCCAATTCCCTGGTACGCGGTGCTGTACCCCTGATGCTTGGATCATTGAGAGCGGGACGACAATGGCACGGCTCCACGAAGAAATTTCATATAAGACGTTGCCTGGTATGAGGACAAGTTCTGGCGGAACACTTGGCGTGTACTTGCGAGGAAAGAGGCCAAACATACTGAGGTTATTTTTCGTATAGCTATTGGTGGCTTGTAGGCCACCAAGGGCAAGAATGCGTTCACGTGCTCGCTGCATGATATCATGCTCAGGGGTATAGCCTCCGACACGAAGGGCGACATAGGCACGTGTGGTCGCATTCACCTCGGCTGGTCCTTCCAAGTAGATATTCCAACCGCCATCTGGAAGCTGCCGGGCAAGGATCGTAGCCATAGCTTTGTCGATTTTTGCTTGGCTGCCCGCATCCCATTGACCGGTTTCGGGTGGATACAGCCACAACAATAACAGGATATAGTCGGATTCCAGTGTGGTGTCGGCTGTTAAATCTCCCTGCCAGAATCCCTCGAGATCTTGCTTTTTTAAGAGTGCCTCCCCAGACCGCTGTATGGCATCGCCTGCCTGCCGGGCATAATCATATAAAAGGGCAGAAGAGGATTCCATTGTGGAAGTGGCATCTGCGGGTGGCGTGGAGACCAAAGTGGCGGACGGTTCGATTGTTGCTCCTTCTTGTTCCGTGAGAGATTGCATGACCTGGGCAAGACCCGCTCGCTGCTCGCGAGTTGGCGGCGCGAGTCCCAGGGCTTCAGTGAACCAAAGCCCAACAGTCAAAAGGCGTGACATCAGAGGGCGGAGGGGGGCAATCCCGTTGTGCTGGAATGTGTCCTGCCAGTTTGTATATCGTTTTTGAACGGGATCAAGGAGGGTCGGGTTTATCGCCCGAGCTGCCATGAGAATGGATGCGATTTGGCGTCCCTGAAGAGGTTGTGGGTCAGGCTGGGCATCAACGGCGGTATCTGGATTGCGAGAGGTCAAGGAAGGTAAGGAAGGCTGGCCCAGAGATGTGGGTGCTGGGGGAAATGCCGCAATTTGTTCACGATCCCAATCAAGCATAAGCAATTCGATGAGACCCTCAAGTAATTGCTCCTTGCTCTCAAAATGGTAGAGTAAGCCTCCCTTGCTCAGTCCAGCATCTCGAGCTACTCGCTCTAACGTCAATGCACTCACGCCATCTTTCATTAAGACGTCTAGGGAAGTTTCAATAATTAGTTGGCGTGTTGAAAATGACATGCAAGTGACTGTACCGGCTGGCCGGTATAGTGATCAAGTCATGGCTTCATTGTTAAGCAAAGTTTTATGTATTGGTGCATACTTTTTGAGACTAGCCTTGGGCATTCTTTGAACCAATGGCGGAATGTTTCTTGAGAGAACGACACGAACAATAGTCTTTCATGAACGACGAAGGGAAATGGATCCACAAACAGTCTGTCCCAACAGTTCTTCTTCATCCATGAGGAAACGCAATTCGATTGTCGATGGGGAGAGGGCTTCTTTAAGGTTGCGGTCTTCGAGTATTGAGCACATTGTCAAATCTGGTGTCAGAGCTGTTGGTTACGCGGCGACAGGTTCCTTCATGGGTCCTTCTATCCCATCCATAAATTGAATGCCCTTGCTCACTTGGGCGAACGGCTTGAACCCTCGAAGCCGTCGCCAGGTCTTCTCCGCGCAGTGACCCAGCTTGAACATCATATGTAACATGCCATCCGGCGTCAGACAGCTTTGGTTCGCTTTGTTCGGTGTCGAATCGTCCCAAACGTCGATTCAATGGGATTCCTCGTTCGCAGACTTTGCCGGTGTGCCGCTGGAAATGTAGAGCACGGCAGTAATACTTCCCGATCTTTCTCGAGACAGGCCGTGGCCTTGGGATACTTCGTCTCATAGGTCTTCAGAAATAGGTTGAAGGCTCGGGTGGCTGCATCTTTGGTTTGGGCTTGCCAAATCTCATGCAACGCCTGTTTCGCTTTAGACTGGACACTCTTGGGCAAAGCATTGAGCACATGGCGGGTCTGGTGCACCCAACACCGTTGCTGCCGGGGGTGTGGGATAGATTTCTTCCAATGCGCCCCAAAATCACAGGGCACCGTCCCCAATAGGCAAGGCCGGCGCGTTCAGGCCTCGGGCTTTCAAATACAGCAGCACTTCCCGCCAGCTCTGGGTCGATTCGCGCACCCCATCTTCGATGGCTAAGAGCTGTTTCTCTCCTTTGCTCGTGATCCCAATGACCACGAGTGCATAGAGTCGGCGTTGATCGGCCCGTAAGCCCACGGTAGATCCCATCCACCCAGATATACACCCAATCTTCTTCATGGAGTCGGTGTTGACGCCACGTGTGGGACTCTTCTTCCCGCCACGCCTGCTTGAGTCGCGCTACCGTACTGGCGGAGAGCCCTTGGGCTTCAGGGCCCACTAAGGCCTCCAAGGCCGTCTGCATTTCCCCTGTTGAAATGCCTTTCAAATAGAGCCATGGAATCGCGGCTTCCGGGGTGGCCGTTTTCCGCACATACGGTGGCACTAACGCTGAGTGAAACGTGATCGGTGTCCCCTGACGACTACGAGCCTTCGGGATTTGGACCGACACTGGGCCAAACCCCGTTTGAATCGCCCGCTCAGGCTGATACCCATTGCCGACGACAATTGCTCGACCCTGCTCATCCTGTTGATCGGCATACTGCACTCACAATTCGGCTCGCTCCGCTTCAAGGCGTAGGCCAATAGTTGCCGGGCACCGGTGCGAAGCAACTCGGTTAACGTATCTCGCCTCACTGGTTCTTCTAATGGTGTTTTGCTACTCTCTGGCATCGTGGCGTCTCTCATTTCGGTGCTTGATCGTAGGATGTCTCGCAACACCTATTTCAACCTGAGACGCCGCGTCTGTTCAACTCACCCACACACTATGTTCAACTATAACTCTCGGTAACGCACCGAGAGACCTAAACAATATGATTCAAAGGCTTACTTTTTTACGGAGTTCCGTGGTCTTGATAATGGGGTCCACTTGAGAATGGACCGATGACGATTTAACGGAGTCCGGTTTGCTGGTTAAAAACATTATCAATAATTGGTAATGACTTCTGTAAAGATCACTCTCTATTTAAAGAGTGAGTCGACTCAGGTTTATGTCCCTACTGAATCCCCCGAAAAAAAAGCTATGGATCTGGCTGTTGTGGCTTGCAGGGTTTTACCTGAGCTGGCTGTTCCTGATAACCCGTGATGGTGCGTGGGCGGAAGCAGTCGCCCATTGGCCCATCGCCCTGGCCATGGCGCTAGGCAGTTACGTGGCAGGCTCCACGCCTATGGGGGGCGGCACCGTCGGTTTTCCTGTTTTGGTGTTATTTTTTGATTTACCCGCCAGCCTGGGCCGCGATTTCAGTTTTGCCGTTCAGTCGATCGGGATGGTCAGTGCCAGTATCTTTATTATGGCCCGGCACCAGCCGCTGGCCTGGCCGATATTGAAAGGTGCGGCCACCGGTTCTCTGGTCGGCGCGCCGCTGGGTATTTTTTTGCTGGCGCCGATGATTCCGGACGTGTGGATCAAGGCAACCTTCGCAGTTATCTGGGGCAGTTTCGGGATACTTCACCTTTATCGGCTGAACGAGATTGCCCGTCACAGCGGCATGACGGATTTTGACGAGCGCTGGGATCATCGCGTGGGTTTTGCTCTCGGCGCGTTTTCGAGTGCATTGATGGTGAGTATTACCGGGGTCGGTGTGGACATGGTGTTATACGCGGCGCTGGTGTTGTTGTGCCGCGCCGATCTCAAAATCGCCATCCCCAGTTCGGTCGTCATCATGGCATTTAACTCGGTATATGGCGTCATTATTAAAAGCATGAGCGACAGTTGGCAGCCGGGCGTTTACGAAAACTGGCTGGCGGCAGCGCCGGTAGTCGCCCTGGGTGCGCCCCTCGGCGTGTTTATCGTCGAGCTGACAGGCCGCAAGCCCACATTGCTGATCGTCGCCGTGCTCTGTGTGGGCCAGTTTATCTGGACCTGTTATTCCCAGGCCGAGATCATGGGCTCACTGGGGATTGGGATTGCGCTGGCCTTAATGGCTGTGTTTCTACTCGGCTTCGAGAAACTGCGGAGCATCGGCATCATGCTGGTAGACAAAAACCAGCAAAGACTGACGCTTGAACGCAAGCACCGGCGCGAATACCTCGACACGCACGTAAAATAAATTAATTGGGTCAATAAGAATTTTATCGGCAGTCATTTGCCGTCACTGGCGCCTGTTGGTTAGAGGACTGAGAAAATTGGCGCGTATAAATCTGAATCTGATCTGACATTTATGCAGTTTGATTTGTATATTACCGTATGTCTTTCTTTGCCTGAAATCCTGAAGCATAGCCGGACACTTGATAATACGGCGGGCTCCACCCATTGCATTGAGAGAGATGTCAGCTAAAAACCATTGGTTCGACACGGCGCATACTGAATGTAGCGTAGCGGAATGAAGAATCCACCAAGATCGAATATTGTTGCCGAACTCATGACAGGAGTCATCAGATTGCCCGATGAAGTCATCCCCGGATGCCAATTTCCCTTCCTGGTCCCCTGCTTCGGAAATTTGCGGGGGCTCATGTTAATCGCAGACAAGCTTTCTGTGAAAATACATCCGATTCCCCCTGGATGCAAAGATCTCGTCAGCTGCTGGAGACGGTCTCTCCAGGCATAGCATCCGTCAATTGATTCGGCAGATTGTCGTTTGGCGAGATTTTCATGGTATTTTTTCACGATACCATTGAACCCGGGCAATCTATTCAGCAGATAGAAATTGTATTCTCCGGCCTCTCTACCAGGACATGTTCGTTGTTCGCATATCTCCCTGCCAGTGGAATGTTCTGCAGGAAAAGTCGAACTCTTGGGAGCCCTGCCATGTCCACACATAACAGGGTTTACCGTGGATGCCTGCATTGTGGGCACTTAACGGTATTCCATGGAATAAGCGGGGATCTTTCGGCTGTCCAGGACACCACCGGGAAAGATCGGCTCTTGTCTGTTGTCGGTCCCTTAAAGATTTTTCCTCTGATAACATTCAACGGGTTCTGTCTTGGAGTGAAAAAGAATTGCTGTCTCTGTTGTGCGCTGGTATTTTATATGGCCATTTTCATACCCGGCGATTATCCGTTAACATGAGTTAGACTTGAGGAAGGACCCATGATGATTTTGACAAGATTGCTGCCCATGCTCCTGGTTGTCCTGACGGCGTTCGGAACAGAGGGACTCGTCCATGCTCAAGGCCTCGAATGGGAGAAGCTGAACGCTGAGGTTGTCACGTTGTTCAAAGCGGGCAACTATGATCGGGCCATTGAGGTGGCGAAGCAGGCGTTGCAGGTTGCCGAACAAACGACAGGTGCGGATTCTCCCTCCGTGGGCGCCAGCCTGAACAATCTGGCGATGTTGTACCAGGCCCAAGGTCAATACGCTGAGGCGGAGCCGCTCTACCAACGCGCGCTGGCCATGAATGAGAAAATTCTTGGTCCCAATCATCCCGATGTCAGCACCAGTCTGCATAATCTCGCGGCGTTGTATGCTGCCCAGGAGGATTTCGAGAAGGCCGCATCCCTCTCCAAGCGTGCCCTGAAGATTGATGAGGCGCTCTTTGGCTCTGACCATCCCCGGATAGCCACGAGTCTGCATAACCTTGCAAGGTTGTACCATGCTCAAAACGAATTAGATCAGGCAGAAACGCTCTATAAGCGGATTGTGCGGATCAGGGAAATGGCTTTTGGCCTCGATCATCCCTCAGTAGCTGAAAGTCTGGATGAGCTCGGACTGTTACACCATGCTCAAGGCCGGTATGCGGAGGCGGAACCTCTTTTTACACGCGCACGGACGATTCGGGAACAAGCCTTTGGCGCGAATTCTCCCGCTGTGGCCACGAGCCTGAACAACCTCGGGCTGTTGTATTACGCTCAAGGTCAATACAAGGAGGCGGAGCCTCTTTATACGAAGGCGCTAGCGATCTGGAGGCTGTCCATGGGCCCGGATCATCCCCATGTGGCCACGACCCTTGAAAGTTTGGCGCGGCTCTACAGAAAAACCGAACGAGAGAAGGAAGCCGACATCACTGAACAACAAGCTGAAGCCATTCGCGCAAAACCCTGATGCGATGAGGGGGGGCACGAAAATGGTTGATTAATTTTTGAATCACCGTGAAACGTATTTTCCCCGGTCCGATCGTCAACGATGTAGAAGCCCGGCTCTCTTTGAGACATTCCCACCATTTTGTCTGTTTTTTCAGGTTCCATCCGTTCGATGTTCTTCATGACGAGGCCCATGTTTTTAATTCCTTGGCCATCGGCGGGCCGCCATCTCGCTGGTGACATTGGAAGCAATGAGAACGAAATCTATGATGCCAAACACCATGAAAGCCGTTTTTTCATTCAGGTGATGGACGTCCTTTGTTGCGACAAGCAGCAGATCCATGCCCCACGTCATGCCGGCGATTGATCCCAGCTAGGGAAACATGCCGATGAAAGCGCTGACGGATAAATTGCCGAGGCAAAGACCACGCACGATAGGCCACTTCGAAGGGTTCCTGAGTGCCCATCAATTTTCAGATGACTAACATGATCCTGCGCCGATAAAGTTTCGACCACGGCCATGATCGGCATCACAATCCTGCTTCTGATCCCGACATCAAAGGCATTCAAGCTCCCAATCCGAGGAGGCCCAAGGCGATGAAAGTGATAACAGGCACGAGCGCCATCACCATCGTCCATGACACGGGTTCCAGAAACCCTCCCCACTTGGGCATTTGGCAGTAGAATTGCTCCATGCCCGGGGGAATAGGAAATTTCAAAGGCCTTTTTGAGCGAATCGCAACGTACCCACGCACTCGTGAATGGATCAATCCCCGGACTTCGCTGGCCGACCTGCGGGCGTTCATCTTGCGAGGAGGGTCGGACCGGCTCATGGTTCTGGGATCGGGCCAGCCTGTCGCTCCCGTGTGGCGGGGGAGGGTGGGCCCTGGGCACAGGGAATCGGTGGGCTCCAGGAACGGCACCGGAAGCCGGGGGGAGATGAGGCGGTTTGAAAGAATGCGTCGATGTGGGCCGGGGCTTTTGGTGGGGCGCGGGTGGGTAGCCCAGGTGGGTCAACATCTTGCCGATCACGGGAGCCTCCTTCTCCAGGAAGCCGAACAACATCTCCCGGTAAAAGTTCTCCAAAGGGACTTCAGGAATTGATACGGCTACTTCTGATCCAGCACCTCGCGTACCTTGGTGGCGAAGTCCTTCATGGAGAACGGCTTCTGAATGAAGTGCACCCCCTCGTCCAGGACTCCCTGATGGGCGATCACATTGGCCGTGTAGCCGGACATGAATAGGAGTTTGAGCGTCGAATGAAGCGGCATCAGTCGCTCCGCCAACTTCCGGCCGTTCATTTCTGGCATGACCACGTCGGTGATGAGCAGGTGGATCTCGCCGGGATGGTCGTAGGCCAGACGGATGGCCCCGCTCGGGGTAGACGCGGCCAGCACCGTGTACCCATGGTGTTCGAGCATCGTGGTGGTGATGGTCAGGATCTGCGACTCGTCCTCAACTAACAGCACGGTTTCGTGGCCGTGACTGATCGCTTGTGGCGAATCTATACTTTTGCGCTGTTCAGCCTTGCCCACATGCCATGGCAGATAAATCTTGAACGTGGTCCCGTGGCCGGGTTCGCTATACACATTGATGAACCCGTTGTTCTGCTTGACGATACCGTACACGGTCGCCAGACCCAGGCCGGTGCCCTTGCCCATGGCTTTGGTGGTGTAAAACGGCTCAAAGAGTTTTTCCTGGGTTTCCTTGTCCATGCCGGAACCGTCGTCACTCACCGCCAGCAGCACATACTCGCCGGGGACACAACCTGGATGTCCGGCGCAATAGGCTTCGTCGAAGGCGGCGCTCCCCGTTTCGATGGTGAGCGTGCCCACTCCCGTGATGGCATCCCTGGCATTGATGCACAGATTGGCCAATACCTGGTCAATCTGGGAGGGGTCGACCTTCACCGGCCACAGATTCTTGTCCGGCAGCCACGCGAGATCGATGTCCTCGCCGATGAGGCGCCGTAGCATCTCGATCATTCCTTCCACCGCCTCATTCAGGTCGAGCACCTTGGGGGCGACAGTCTGTTTGCGGGCAAAGGCCAGCAGTTGCCGGGTCAGATCGGCGGAGTGCTCGGCGGCTTTTCGGATGGCCATGAGGTCGACATGAAACGGCGAGGCAGGATCCACTCGCATTAAGGCCAGATCCGTATGGCCGAGAATCACCCCCAGCATATTGTTGAAATCATGGGCCACGCCACCAGCCAAGCGCCCTACGGACTCCATCTTCTGGGCCTGCTGAAGCCGGGATTCGAGCGCCTTCTGCTCGGACAGATCAATGGCGGTGGCCGCGAAGCATTCCGGCTCGCCATGCTCATCTCTGACCACATGGCCGGTCATCAACATGGGAAACTCCGTTCCATCCCGGTGGCAATGCCCGACCTCCTGGGCCTTGAAGCTGCCTTCGCGGGTCAATTGCCCCAGCAGAAGTTCCACCTCTTCCTGCTGCGTCTCATTGTGCGACCACCTCAACGGGTGGCCGGCCAGCTCCTGGGCCTCATAGCCGTGGACGGAGGCAAAGCAGTCATTGACGTAGGTCAGCACACCGTTCAAATCGCCAATGGCCGCACCGAAATTCGCGGTGTCAAAGATCGCCTTGAACGTCCGCAGCACCTGCTCCACTCCTTTGCGCTCCGTGATGTCACTCAGCACGATGCGGCCCACCGGAGCGCCATCAGCACCCTTGGCCACGGTCGCTTCCAGCCGCGCCCAGAATGGTGCGCCGTCCTTTTTGACCATCCGCAACTCACACACCTGCGGCTCACCGGTTTCAAACAGGTGTTTGCGGTGGAGGTAGTAGATATCCTGATCCTCTCTGAAGATGAACCGGGTGATCGGCTGCTTGCCCAACGCGCTCCTGGCCACGCCAAGCAGGGTGGCGGCGGTGAGATTGGCCTCCAGGATCAGCCCCGGTTCGGAGAGGGTGCAATAGCCCACCGGCGCCAGATTGTACAGGTCGAAATAACGCGCCCGCGCAGCATCTAATTCCGTCTGTGCCATGCGCAGTTCCTCATTCTGCATCTCCAATTCAATCTGATGCACTTGCAGCTCGTGGAGCATCCGCCGGGTTTCTTCGGACGACAGGGCCTCGAGGTGTTCCGGCGACCCGGTCGCATGTTCCCGGGCCATCTCTTCGGCCCGCTTGCGCAGTTCGGCCGGGTCCTGGCATCGGTCATCCTGATCATCCTTGTTGGTCATTGCGCACCTCCTGAATGGTTCGGGGACGCTTCTTCCGCGCGCGTGTCCGCGGCATCTTAAGGCCCGCAGTCGGTGAGATCCTCAATAGCCAGCAGGATCAACACTGACTGGTCCGCCTCGCTGAAGATGCGGCGGGCATTGAGCCGCATGGTGCGGCGCCCGATCTGTTCAAATTCATGCGTCACTTCAAAATCTGAGATCACGGTATCGTGGGAAAGAATCTCTTGCAGCAATTGATATAATGCCGGGATGCCCCATTGGCCATTGCCCAAATCGTACACCAATCGCCCGAGGGAGGCGTCTGGCGTGACCTGGAAGGTGCGGAAGAATGCAGGGCTCGCCGAGACCACCCGCAAATCGCTGTCAAGCACCAGCAGCGGCTCGCGCACGGTGGCTGCAATCGTCTCAGCCAGCCGGATGTGCATTTCACGCAGTGCTGTTTCCAGGTCCTTGCGCACGGTGATGTCCACAAAGGTGATCACCGCGCCCTCGATCACGTTGTCAAGCGTGCGATAGGGAAGGATGCGCATCGTGTACCACGTCCCGGACCGGGTCTGCACCTCCACCTCTTTCGGAGTCAGGGTGTCCAGCACCGCCTGAGTATCCGCCACCAGATCGGTATAGCCCACCAGGTTGGACACGATGTGGCTCACGGGCCGGCCGGTATCGCTCTGAATCAGGTTGATGATGTTGGTGACGGGGGGGCTGAAGCGCAAGATGCGCAGGCCGTGATCCACAAAGACGGTGCCGATGCCGGTGCCGGCCAGCAGGTTGTTCATGTCGTTGTTGACTCGCGACAGGTCGGTCACCTTGGTTTGCAGTTCGGCGTTGATCGTGGCCAGTTCCTCATTTACCGATTGCAGTTCCTCCTTGGAGGTCTCCAACTCCTCATTGGTGGATTGCAATTCTTCGTTGACCGACTGCATTTCCTCATTGGAAGATTTGAGTTCTTCGTTGGAAGTCTGAAGGTATTCATCTTTGGCCAGCAATTCCTGCTGAAGCGCAGCAATGCGCATGTCGGCATCCATACCTGCACCCGTCCCCGACAACGTGTCTGAGCCGTCCGTGCCTGCGCGGGCAGGCAGGACGGCGCCAGTCTGTGCCGGTTCATTGTCGAAGGGTGATGTCTGTTCCAAAATGACCAGGAATAGGGGCGCCTCGGACGCCGTGGCGGGGTGGGCCTGTGCCACGGCAGACAGGCCTGTGATCACCGGACAGATGGTCAAATTCACCATCGTCACGTCCCCGTTGGTTTTGACGCGCAAACCCGGGCAGCGCACGATCTCCTTCCGCACCACCACGTTGCGCAGGGCCGTGGTCAAGTCGCGCCGCAACCCTTCACGGGCCATCTCCAGGATATTGTTGACGCCGGTCTCGCCCTGGGCCGGCTCCAGGTACAAACCGGTACGTCCGTGCAGGTAGAGGATGTCGCCATGGCCGTTGACGAGAGCGCCGGCCGGAACGACTTGCTGCAGGAGCGTTTGTTCGGTCAACTCGCGCGGCGACCGTTTCCCGGAACCGGCCGTCTTGCCGGCAGTCTGCGGGAGCGCCGCATCCTGTGGAGCAGATGGAGCGAGGAAGCCGACCTGGGCCGCGCGCCACGCGCCGGGAGAAGTCGCTTTGCGCTGATAGAGCTTCCATTTGCGGTCCAGCGTGCTAAAAAAGTGGCCAAAATCCCCCACAGTCTCGGAGGTGCCAAGAAAGAGCACACCGCCCGGATTCAGCGCATAGTGAAACAGGGGCAAAAGCTTTTTTTGCAAATCTCCGCCCATATAAATCAGGAGGTTGCGGCAACTGATCAGATCGAGCTTGGAGAAGGGCGGGTCTCTGATGACATCCTGCTCGGAAAAGACCAGCAAGTCGCGAATACGTTTGTGGATGCGGTAACCAGTGCCGTCGGGTTCGGCCATAAAAAAGCGTGACAGCCGCTCTGGCGAGATATCGGCGGCGATATTGGCCGGATAGAGGCCGGCGCGGGCCTTGGCAATGGCCTGGCTGTCAATGTCGGTGGCAAAGACCTGCACTTTGTACGTCTGCTTTAGCACCGCCTGACGCTCGGCGAGCAGGATAACGAGGGAATAGACTTCTTCGCCTGTGGCGCAGCCAGGCGCCCAGATGCGGATCACGCTGCCCGCGGGCCTTCCGACAAACAACCCGGGAATGACCTGTTCCTCGATCGCTTTGAAGGCCTCCGGATCGCGAAAAAAACTGGTCACGCCGATCAACAGGTCTTGAAAAAGCGCTTGCACCTCCGCCGGCGTCCGCTGCGCATAGGTGAGATACTCGTCCATCGTTTCGATCTGGTGGACGGCCATACGCCGCTCAATGCGACGGTGGATGGTGCTTGGCTTGTACTGGGAAAAGTCATGGCTGGTCTGAGTGCGCAACAGGATGCAGATTTTCTTCATCGCATTCTCGGCTTTTGGTGTCGAGGCGGTCTTGGTGTGAAGGACCTTGCCAAAGGCATGGGTCGCATAGGCGATGAGCTGGGCGGGCATCTCGACCGGCGGCAGCTCATAGTCCACCAGGCCGGTGGCGATGGCGCTGCGCGGCATGCCGTCGAACTCGGTGGAGGCGGGGGCTTGCGCCATGACCAGGCCGCCCTCGCCCTTAATAGCACGCAGACCCAGAGTGCCGTCGCTGCCGGTGCCGGAAAGCACGATGCCAATGGCCCGATCACGCTGGTCCTGTGCCAGCGACCGGAAGAAAAAGTCGATGGGCAGACGATGCCCACGAGGGGAAGAGGGGTCCAGCAGTTGGAGGGTGCCGTTGAGAAAGGCCAAGTCGTGGTTAGGCGGAATGATGTAGGCGCAGTTTGGGCGCACAACCATTCCGTCCTCGACTTCGAAGACCTGCATGCGGGTGTAGCGTTGAACGAGATCGGCGAGAATGCTCTTGTGGTCCGGGGCCAGGTGCTGCACCAGGACAAAAGCCATTCCCGGATCGATGTCGGCCGGCATGCCGGAGAAGAAGGCCTCGAAGGCCGCCAGCCCCCCTGCGGAGGCGCCGATCCCCACAATGGGAAAATTTGATTCCGAATTGGCTTTCGACCCGTGCGTACCGGCATCCGGTGCGGCCACGGGGACTGGCTCGACCTCACCGGAAGATTGCGCCACACCCGCCGGCGCATTGGGGAGGGACTTGATTTCCTGCTTCAGAACAGATTTCTTTTTTCGGGACATCTCGCTTCCCTATTGGTTAAAAACCTTACAGCCCATGTGGCCGCCCGGATTTACCCAAGCGCTGTCCTTTCATCCATCGGCGCAGAGCCTTCTTGTGAAACCGCCAGTCCTTGCCCAGCTTAAAAGCCGGAATCTCCCCGATCCTGGCCATCCGCCGGATGGTTTCCACGTGGGCCTTGAGAAAGCCAGCCGCTTCCTTGGCGTTCAAGACATCCGTCAGGTTGCTTTCCTTCATCATCTTGCTCCCATTCAGAAGAAATCCATATCGGAGGCCTGCTCAGATTACCTTTCTTCATTCAACAACAACTGCCCGTCAAATCTGTCCTGCCCCCACCTGCGAATCAGTTTTTTATAAAGATTAAACGAGTTGAGTTGAGTTGAGTTGAGTTGAGTTGAGTTGAGTTGAGTTGAGTTGAGTTGAGTT
>JBBDSY010000090.1:0-22843 GCA_040904705.1 Nitrospirales bacterium
GTGATGAATCTGCTCACCGCCTGCGGAGACGCCGCCAAAGCACACGATGTTCAATTCCACGGGATAAAAATGGGTGGTGATGCGGATGATCCCTTGTTTGTGTGCCATCCCGGTGTGCAATACATTCCGGATACCGGTCAGGCGACCCAGGCTTACACCGGTGGTGTCATAGGGGGAACGGCCTGGCTTTTCACCAGGCCGGAGTGGGAGGACGCGCTGGATTTCCTGTTTATCGATGAAGCCGGACAGGTTGCCCTGGCCAATGCCGTTGCGATGGCTCGATGCGCGAAGAACCTTGTGCTCCTGGGTGACCAGATGCAGCTCGAACAACCCGTCCAAGGCTCCCATCCCGGCGATGCCGGACTATCCGTTCTGCAATACGCCCTCAAGAATGTAGATGCCAGCCAGTCCGATGCTCCCGTCTTCCATGCCGTGGTGCCCGCGGACTATGGGCTGTTCCTCGGCGAGTCCCGCCGGATGCACCCGGCAGTCTGCCGCTTTATTTCGGAGAGCATGTACGAGGGACGTCTTGCTTCACATCCCGACTGTGCCCGGCAGAAGATCGTGGTCCCGCCGGGCGGCAACGGTCTCATCACCAGAGAAAGCGGGATCGTCTTCAGCGGCGTGGAGCACGATGGCAACATCCAGCAGAGTGACGAGGAGGTTGAGCGGGTCACGGCGATCTACCACGAGCTGTGCGGTCGTCTTTACACCGACAAAGATGACATCACCAGGCCCCTGGCGCTGGAGGACTTTCTGTTCATCGCCCCCTATAACGCCCAAGTCCGGGCGCTTCAGGCTGCCCTTCCCCCAAACGCACGCGTCGGGAGTGTTGACAAATTTCAAGGGCAGGAAGCTCCTGTCTGCATTCTCTCCCTCTGTTCCAGTTACGGTGAATATGGGTCCCGCGGACTGGCGTTTATTCTGGACCGCAACCGGGTGAACGTGGCCATCTCCCGCGCCCAATGTCTGGCCGTCGTGGTTGCCGACCCCCGCATTGCGGGCACGGCTCCCGGTTCCCTCGACGAAATGATCCTCATCAACTTGTTTTGCAAGTTGACCGATGACCACTGTCGGGCATGAAAGTTTTTTTCGTCATCCCCGCAGGTGGGTAGCGGGGATCCATACGGAAGAGAAGACGCCAGGGGTGAGGCGTCAGGCGTGAGGGGTAGTGAGTCAGAACAGATCTTTGCCCCCTGGACTTTGATGCCTCCCCAATACTCACTCCATCCTTTGCCGCCTGACGATTCCACTGGCCTCATTCCCTCGATCAAAATCCCCCTACATCCCCCTTTGCTAAAAGGGAGAATAACATTACGAAAATGACAGATGGCAATGAATGCTCGACGCATTATGGTGTCATCCTTGGCCATTCGGCGAAAGATCTGTGTGCAAATTGAAGAACCTTTTCGGTCTTGCGCTATGGGTTCATCGCGCAGCAGGAATGAGACATGGCTTGACCGATGAGCGCTCGCCTTGACCAATAAAGAAGAGAAGGGATTCCCGATTACGCACATCGGAAATGACGACGGAGGCAAGTTCCTGCCGCAGACCGAAGGAATGACGAAGATGGAAAAGGGAGGGATGTCCGATGACCAATGTTAGGTCTGTTGAAAAAAGCCGTCAGCGGCGTTCTCGCCATTTTTCCGTGCTTACGTACTCAGCGTATGCTCCGCGCGTAAAAAGGGCTGCGGCCTTTCCTTCGAGCGGCCTCAGGGCAGGACTGGACGGACCCTTCGAAAAGCTCAGGACATGCTTTTTTGAACCGACCCGGGCCCTTGATGAGTAATCTAACTCTAGGCAAATTTGCCCTTGAAAATCTTTATTATTCAACACTCCAATGTTGGATATGACGTTGGTAAACATATAAAAGGGCCGGGAACTGAGCCCCCCGGACAGGTGACCGGCGGAAGACCTTACCGTCCCTCAGCAAACATCCTCAGAAAATCCGCAAGCCGAATGACCGCCGTGCTTTCGAAGGTACGTAATTTCAAGATATGCCGGTCCCCGGTGACAATGATATCGGCTTCAGCTTCCTTGGCGCATTCCAGAATTCGGTTGTCGGCGGTGTCCTGAAGAAGGGAGATGGTAGGCGAGGGACGAACAATCCGAGCCGCACGGGCGATCATGGTTAAGACGGCTTTGATGTCGCGTTCCTCTTGATGGAACTTGCTCCTGAGAACGTTGGCTGTTTCGGTCAGAATAGGGATTGACGTATAGAGCGCGCAACGCTTCCGATGGGCATGCACGAACGCTTTTTCCCCCTGACCACCCGGCACGAGAAAAGCCGAGACATACACATTGGTGTCGAAGACCACCCGCATCAACGATCTTCGAACACGATCCGTTCGACCTCTTTCTCGCTGAGCATACGATCCTTCCCGGACTTCCTGGACATCTTCCGCTGGAGCTTAAAAAACTCTTCCTCTCCACGATCGGCTTTATAACACTCAATCATACGACGAAAGAGTTGGCTTTTCGTCGTTTTTTCCTGTTCCGCTAATTTTTCGTATTCCTCCGCCATTTCCGGACTGACGGAAAACCCAAGCACCGTGGTCTTGCGGGCCATAGACGTTCACCTCCTTCAGTTTAACCAGATTAAACTATAGCATGGCATTCTTACCCCAACAAGACAAGACAACGCCGCCCTATCCTGAAAGGCCACGACTTCTCATTCACGGAATGGGGTTTTCATTCACCGTATCTGACGATGGAACATCAATGGTGAGTTTGGCGGGAAAGAGCATGCGGACATCCGAGCGGTGACGCACTTCTTCAAGGAGGGTCTCGATGCTGGGTTCTACCATCCCTTCGAATGAAATCTTTCCATTCGTTTTTACAATCACCGGTTTGGAGAAATCCACCAGATCCTGATTGAGAAAGATCGTATAACGCCTGATTCGATTGGCAGTCACCACAATTGCGTTGGAAGCAGTAATCTCCGCATGAAGCTTGGCGAAAATCCCCCCCGTAAGCAATTCATCACGACTATCAATCAAATTCTCGGTGAAAGCGGCAATCTGTTCGGTCGAATCAATGCGTACCCAGAATAACGGCGTCAGATGCGTCGCATCTCTCACCACCGAAAGTTGTCGAGGCAATGGCGCTCGATGCTGCTGATCAAACCAGGCAATCAACGCCGGTAATTCTTGTCGAGGAAAGAAATGTCCCCCGGCATGAGGGTGCGTCCATTGATGTTCGCGATAAAGATGGGGAATCCCAAGACGTTTCATTTCTTGCACGAGATCCCGACTGAGCTGTACCGGCATCACCTGATCTTCGGCCCCATGGATCACGTAGACCGGCGTATGCCTCAAATTCTCGACAAATGGAAACAAGACATCGTCAATGCCGCTGGCCATCGGCGCAATACCCGCAAAGAGATCGGCATAATGCATCCCAATGATCCACGTGCCTATTCCACCATTCGACATACCGGTTAAAAAGATTCGATCCGGATCGACGTGATATTCCTTCGCAACACTGGTCAAGACGGCCAGTGCGAGATCTTCACCCAACCGCGTCCACCAGGCTCCCATCGCCATGGTCGGACAGGCCAAAATATATCGATCCTCTAAACGCGGCACCCATCGGTCCAAATAGGCTTCACCCGTAAAGCCCGCTCCATGCAAACACAGGATCAGGGGGTAGGCCCGGTCGGGGTCATACGACTTGGGCACATAGAGCGCATAGGGCTGTTCCAATCCCCGGACGGTTACGGAACGGCTGGGTTGCGCGCCAACCGGTTGCGATTCATATTGAGGTTTCTCCCGAAGAAGATGAGTAATGGATTCCACATTGGCTTCTGGCATGCGTTGAATGTCGGCCAAGAAGGCTTGGGCGGACTCGGTAGATGTGGTCTGGATATATTCTATGACCAACGCCGGAAGGCTTCGGGTCGAGGAATTTGGCGAACGCTGGGCCTCACCCCCTTTAATGGGGAAAGGGAGATTGGCCAGACCGTTTTCAGCAACAAGAGCCAATACGCATGGAAGCAGTAAACCCAGGAATACATAACGGTTGATCATACAATTTCCCTTTCCAAGAATAGGGATAAACGAGGAGATGTCGGACTGTTCAGGGGAGAGGGCTTTTAATATTCTCTCAAATATCTCTGGATCATCCTAGGGGTCTCCGGCCAATGGCGATCAGTTAACGAGCAGAGTTGTTTCCCATCACTCAGCACAAAGAGTTCAAATCTCATAAGAAAAAATCTTTTTACCGATACTCCTTGAGAGGACAGGGTCTTCTTATCCAAATTGGTTATCAGGTCTGCCGTCAAACACGTTCATTCCTCAATCCTACATTTCGGATAGTCCGGGTTCGCGGCTTATTGATTCTATTTCGACCATTGCAACTCGAACCCACATTTGTGTAATTCAATGAAAATGCTCCCAGGATTCAAACAAAATGTCCTTTCTTTCTATTTCCGATGAACAATCATTCCACATAGATGAGACGGGATGATACTGTTTACGTATGTATTTTCTTGTTTCCATGAACCGTTTTTTTTGTTTCAAGAAATCTTTTACAATTCCCTTTCCTCTTCCCCAGGGCTTAGGGAAATTCATCGAAAGGAGGGGTTGAGTACAGATATTGCTTATTTTACAATTCTAAGGAATGAGTTACGCTGATGGCGTTTTATAAAATCTCCACTACGTTAAGGAGAACGAATATGAGTCGCATTGGAGTCCCCCCAACTCTAGCCCGTCTCATGAAAAAGATTCGTCAGTCCCCAAAAATCAGATCTTTTGAAATTGACGTGAAGACCAGGTTGGGCATACCGGTCCGCTACAATAGTCCCGCACGAACGATTTTGGAGAGTACGATCCTCCCATACTTTTCACCTTCCCATGAAGGCTCTAAAGTCTTATTCGTCGGATGCGATTGGTACACCAAGCATTACCGCACGTACTTTAAGCAAGCCGAGTATTGTACCATCGATCCGGACCGCACCAAAAAACGATATGGGGCCAAACACCATATCGTCGGCACTCTCGAACGGCTGAACGATTATTTTCCCAAGGACTACTTTGACGTCATTTTCTGCAATGGCGTATTGGGCTATGGCCTGAATACCCCGATACAAATTCAGCAGGCATTTTCCAGTTGTTATACCTGCTTGCGGCCCGGCGGAACATTCATGTTAGGCAGAGAAGAGGGTCCTAAGTTTTTAGCCTTCTCGAACAAAGAGATCCCAAGTCTCCGCCCCTTCACCCCGTTTATTTTTCCCCCGTTTGGGACATCCAGTTATAGTACGAAGCCCACATACAACTATACGTTTTATTTTTTCGAAAAACCGGACAGCGAGATATCGACATGTAATCAATACGAAGAATCGCCCACCACAACGACCGTTCGTGCCGCCACTAAATATTCCTCCAAGCTGTGGTCGCACAGACCCTTGTTGCCACAAAGGTAGGGATAACCCTGCCATATTTTCTCCGCCTCTTCGTGTCATGGCTGACACGACCATCTGGACTGTTGAATAATGAGGATATCGAAAGCCATATTTCCCCAACATTCCCCCGGTCACTCATCCCGAGGGGTCGGTTCAAAAAAGCATGTCCTGAGCTTTTCGAAGGGTTCGTTCAGTCCTGCCCTGAGGCCGCTCGAAGGGAAGGCCGCATCCAATTTTTGGCGCGGAGCGTATGGATAATACGTGAGCACAGAAAAATGGCGAGAACGCCGCTGACGGCTTTTTTCAACAGACCCCCATCTGGTGTCGATGGGAACACGAAAGTCTGGTAAGGGGGACCGAAGGCTTCGGCGATCCTTCTCGAATCGCCAACAGGAGCATGGATTGCAGTAGAAAATGAAGGGAGTGGAGCGTCCTATTGGCTACTTCCACACAGGTAACGGCCCCCTGACAAGCATGCGAAGGGACCACTATGATGGGGCAGCTAACTGACGATAACGCTCACGAACCGGCTCGACGCCATAGGTTCGTTCCAACCGGCGCACGATAAAATGCCCACGTGCCATATTTTGAAAGTGGTCCATAAAGAGCAAATTAATCGTGGCACCACCAGCTGCCCCCACTAACGGAATGGCCTGAGCTGCTGCCTTTTCGGATACCTGAATACTGTAGCGAGACGCAATTTTCGACAAGAAACCCACCAAGACTGGTGCCCCGGAATTGGCTAACCCTTGTTGGGCTAGATACCGCGCCGCTTCAGTCATGGCCCCTGCCAAAGCTGCCCGCACCGCAAAATATCCGGTATCCACCCCATCATCTTCGTCTTTGGCGCCGCCCAGGGCAAAAACTTGCAAGCAGGCCAACTTCGTCCCCGCTTCAGAAAGCGGTGCACCTTCACTTCTGGCAATATCCGCAATGGACCGCAACATCAGGGTCGTCGAGATGGGCAACTCCACTGTCAGAGCCAACAAACCGAACGCCCCGCCCACCGCTCCGCTCACCGTCGTCAGAAATCGATGTGCGCCATCGGCGGATTCGCCTCGATAGCGTTCATCGATTGTGGACACGGCTAAATCCATCGCTTTGGACAAGGCTTTTTGCGTGGTTCCCATTAGCTTTTCAGACATGCCATCCGGCAGCATCGTGATAGCTTTTTCAACCGGCGCACCGATGAGATTGGTGACTTTCGCCGCAAAGGAAGGATTTTCGAGGAGATCCACCGCTCGCGCTAAATCTTGGTGGTCCGCAGGCTTGAGGCTTGTCATGGGTTGGCCCTCACATCTGTTTTCATTCATGGCACCTTCTTCTCATATTGAATTCTTCTTGCGCCAAGGAAGGGGAAGTCTCCCCAAGAAGATTAAAAGATTTTTGTTTTCATTCGGGAGGTAATCTGGGCCGTCACTAGCCAGTCCTGCCCAATTTTTTTGAGCTCCGGACTCACCAGACGCCAGCTCTGCTCTAGCGTCCTGGGTGAGGCCCCACCGATTATTCCCTTGGCATCTTGACCTCCCATTAAAAAGGGAGCGATATATAATCGTACCTCATTCACCAACCCCTCGTGAAGAGCTGAGGCATTGAGCGTGCTCCCACCCTCTAACAGGACAGAGGATATCCCGGCCTTGCCTAGTTTCCTTAATGCGGATGTTAACGAAACCCTTTCCCGTTTCTGAGGCAGAACCCATACCTGTACGCCCTGTTCTCGTAAGGTCTTAATTTTTTTCGGAGAGGCCTGGACCGTCGTACAAACAATGGTGGGTTGTTCATGGACACATTCTAAGACGTGGGCCTGCAAGGGAATATGCAATCGGCTATCCAACACAACTCGTACAGGTTGTCGCCCCATTCGTAACTGAGAGGCATTCTTGGGTCCTCTCGCTGATAGATTGGGATTGTCAGCCAGTACCGTGCCAATGCCCACTATCACCGCATCGACTTGGCTTCGAAGGCGATGGACGTCTCGTCGTGCCGGTTCCCCGGTAATCCACTTTGATTCACCGGTTGCAGTAGCAATTTTTCCATCCAAGGTCATCGCCCCTTTTAAGATGACAAATGGCCTTCCCGTCGTCATCCACTGATAATACACCGCATTTAATTTTCGGACTTCCTCTTCCAACAGACCCACCTCTACTGAAAGCCGGGCACGTTTGAGCATGTGAATGCCTTGGCCACTGACCTGCGGATTGGGATCGACCATCGCGACACAGACTCGCGAAAGGCCGGACTGTATCAGGAGTGGCACGCAAGGCGGGGTACGCTTGCGACTATGGCAACAGGGCTCCAAGGTGACATAAAGGACGCCGCCCCTCGCACGTGGTCCAGCTCGGTGAAGCGCTAAAATTTCTGCATGGGGTTTTCCAGCCTGTTGATGATAGGCTTCGCCGACGACCTGCCCCTGATTGACGATGACGGCACCCACCATGGGATTGGGGCTGGTCTTCCCTTTCCCCCGAGCAGCCAGGGAAAGAGCACGCTTCATGTACAGATGATCAGATGGGACGGTGGACACCGTCATTTTGAGGAGGTTGAAGATTTCCTACGAGACGGTGATTGCGCGACGGACTTCTTTTTCACTTTCGGCTTTTTGGCGACAACTTTTTTGGTAGCTGTTTTTTTTGTCGTGGCTTTCTTTTTTGCAACCGGCTGACGCGATTTGACGGTCGCCGTCTGTTTGGTCTTGTTCACTTTCTTTGCTTTCTTTGCCGGACGCTGCCTCTCCCCTCGTTCAAGCACCGCCACCGCGGCTTGAGCCGCGGCAAGTCTTGCGATCGGCACACGGTACGGCGAACAGCTCACATAATTCAAACCCAATTCATGACAAAAAGCCACGGAACTCGGCTCACCACCGTGCTCCCCGCAGATTCCCAGCTTGATAGAGGGGCGAGTCTTCCGCCCTTCCTGTATGGCCCATTTCATCAGGGCGCCCACCCCTTCTTGATCCAACACGGCAAAGGGATCCTCTTCTAAAATATTTTCGGCTTTCTTCGCAATGACCGCCTTACACATCCGGCACACCATTTTTTTCCAATCCACGTTGGTCCGTTGACAGACCGGGCACCGGTCCTGGCGATCCAGGTAAAAACCAATATAGGGTCCGGCGTCATCGCGGGAAAATCCGAACGTGGTTTGCGTCAGGTCGTTGGTCCCGAAGGAAAAGAACTCCGCATATTCGGCGATGCGCCCCGCGGTGACCGCGGCGCGAGGCAACTCAATCATCGTGCCGATTAAATACGTTAACTTCATGTTGTATTGCGCCATCGTCTGTTGCGCCACTTCTTGAATGAGTTCCTTCTGGGCTTTCATTTCCGACGCCATTCCCACTAGCGGAATCATGATCTCGGGCACGATCTTCTTGCCTTCCCGGACGACTTCACACGCCGCTTCAAAAATCGCCTGTACCTGCATCCGCGTAATTTCCGGCATGGTGATCCCCAGTCGACATCCACGCAGACCCAGCATGGGATTAAACTCGTGCAACTCTTCGACTCGATCCAAAATCCGCTGCTTCTCCTGAATGACTTGCGGATCTCCATTGGTCACTTCCAGCTTCGCGACTTCCACCAGGAGTTGTTCGCGTTTTGGTAGAAACTCGTGGAGAGGCGGATCGAGCAAGCGAATCGTGACGGGGAATCCCTTCATTTCCCGATAGAGTCCAATGAAATCCTGGCGTTGCAGGGGCAGAAGTTGCTCCAAATATAACTCCCGTTCCTCCCGTGAGGAGGCCAGGATCATTTGCTGCATGATGGGCACGCGGTCTTCGGCAAAAAACATGTGCTCGGTCCGGCACAGCCCGATGCCTTCGGCCCCGAACCCCCGCGCGATATGTGCCTGCTCGGGAATATCCGCATTGGACCGGATTCTGAGACTTCTGAAGGCATCGGCCCATTTCAGAATCGTGGAGAAATACTGATACTTTTCGGAATCTTTAGGATCCATTTTCCCTTGAATCACCTGAATGACTTCGGAATCAACCACCGGAATATCACCGGCATACACCTGTCCGGTAAAGCCATTCAAGGAGAGATAGTCGCCTTCGCCCAGGATCAGGGTCCCGAACTGCACCTTTCCCTCTGGCAACACCTCCACCGCATCGCAGCCGGCAATACAGACTTTTCCCATCTGCCGGGCCACAACCGCGGCATGCGAAGTCATCCCGCCCTTGGCCGTTAAAAAGCCTTCGGCCGCATGCATCCCCTGAATATCGTCCGGGCTCGTTTCATGACGGACCAGTATGGCGCGCTCCCCCTTTGCCTTGAGTTCCACCGCCCGATCGGGAGTGAGAGCAATGCGTCCCGCCGCCGCTCCAGGACCCGCCGGAAGCCCTTTGCCGACCGACTGAAATTTTGCTTCATCACGGCTTTCAAAAATGGGGTACAGATATTGGGAGAGTTGTTCCGGAGCCACCCGTTTCACCGCTTCTTTCCGGTCGATCAGCCCCTGACGAACCATATCCACGGCAATCCGGACAGCGGCAATCCCGGTCCGTTTCCCGACACGGGTCTGCAACATATACAATTTGCCTTCTTGAATCGTGAATTCCAGATCGAGCATGTCCTTGTAGTGTTTTTCCAGAATACGCTGGGTTTTGATCAGGTCTTTGTAGGCAGCGGGCAGACTTTCGTGTAACGATCCCACGGGCAAGGGCGTCCGAATCCCGGCGACGACATCTTCTCCTTGGGCATTCAATAGGCATTCTCCAAAAAAGGTCGACATGCCGTTTGCTGGATTGCGAGTAAAGGCCACTCCGGTGCCACTCGTATTCCCCATATTCCCAAAAACCATGGATTGCACATTCACCGCCGTTCCCCATTCGTCGGGAATATTGTAGAGCCGGCGATACGTGACCGCACGATCGCCAAACCAGGAATCGAAAACGGCATCAATCGCCATGCGAAGCTGGTCGAACGGATCCTGGGGGAATTCCCGTCCGGTCTCCGTTTTTACCAATTCCAGATACTGGTCCACTAACTGCCCCAATGCCTGTTCAGGCAACTCGGTATCGTGTTTCACCCCCTGAGCCTTTTTCATCGCCACCAGAGTCTGTTCGAACTTCTCACGAGGGATGCCCATCACGACACTGCCAAACATATTGATGAACCGCCGGTAGGCATCGACGGCGAACCTGGGATTATTCGTTTTCTTCGCAAGTCCTTGAACGGTTTGTTGGTTCAGGCCAAGATTCAACACCGTGTCCATCATGCCAGGCATGGACGCCCTTGCCCCGGATCGAACAGACACCAATAAAGGATGATCGAGATCGCCCAATCGCGCCTTCATGGTCTGCTCCACTTTATGAAGTCCATGAAGCGCCTGATCCCACATGCCACCTGGGTATCGCTTTTTGGAATGAAAATATTCTACACAGGCCTCGGTGGTAATCGTGAATCCGGAGGGCACGGAAATCTTTAAGTTGGTCATCTCAGCCAACCCCGACCCCTTGCCACCCAAGAGTTCTTTCATATTTCCCGATCCTTCAGCTTTACCGCCACCGAAGAAATAGACGTATTTTTTCTGCCGCATGTATCGCTCTCCTTTACCCGGCAAGGACCCTTAGATAGAAATGAGAAGAATGAACAATCGACAACGAGAAGGAATGAGGGAGCAAGCCCCATTGACAAGAAAAAGATGGCCACCAGGAAGACCTCACTGGCGCAATTAGGCCGGACTGGCTCGTCCATTGCCTGAATAGTCTTGATGAATGCCCGGATTGAGTTGGAACGAGGTGTGGCGGTATCACAGCTGACGAGTAGCCTCGATACTCATGTCGAACGATGGTAAATAGATTGAAGACGAACGTGATAATGAGCAATTAATCGACGCTTAATCCATATTCCGGATGCCATGACCACTATCGCAAAAATCATCAGGGCAATCAATCGATAATTTTCATCGGATTGGCCAGAAAAATATAGATTGCCATCCGCACCCAGGGCCAACGTCCGGCCTTGAGGCAACGAATGGGTTTGGCCCGACAGGTCGGAGAAATCTATCCATTCTGTACAGACTTTGACTAACCCGTCAGCGCCTGTCACCTTTGCCCACTGCACCCCGATACAATGCCCGTTTGCCGGATCATACAGTTCGGGTTTGGCCAGTGTCGCCTCAAGGTCTATTCCACTCACCCATAACCCTAGCAATAGCAAAGCATTACAGCTGACAATCAATCCTATGGTCACCACATGCGTGAAGCGTTGGAGGCGTCGAGATTCCTCAGCATTTTCATGAATAGACCGTTCGGTACTCATCGGGCTTTGGGTCCTTTGCCTTGAGATGATATCCCAGCTGCCCCGTTCCGAGACGCTATCCCACCTCAGCTCCGGTCGTGTGAATACATGAAAAATCGGCAAGAGTCAGGAAAAGACGATCAATGGCTGTCAGCAAAGAAAGCCGATTTTCTCGAATGCCTGGATCAGGATCGTTGACCAGCACTCCGGCGAAAAATTCGTCGATCGGGGACTTAAAAGCCAGCAGGACCTCAAGGGCCTCACGATACTCCTGCTTGGCAGTCAAATCGGCCACAGCTTGTTGAGACCGGGAAAGGACCTGAAACAGCCGTTGTTCTGAATCATGGCTCAATCGTTCAGGACTCACATCAGTGCGATTCCAAGCTTCTTTTTCGACAATTCGATGTGCTCGCTTAAATCCAATCATCAAGGTTTCAAAGTCCGGTTGACTGACAATCCCTTGCAACGCCTTCATTCGAGTGACAAGATCGGCCAGATCAGCGGTGGTGTGGGCGCGCGTACGAGCTACCGCCTCCATCACATCTTCTCGTAATCCTAACGTGGTCCGGCCATAAAACCGCAGGCGGTCAATGATAAATGCGATAATTTCCGTAGCCGTCTTTGGTGTGCCTTCCCCTACACCCTGCTTGGTGAGAATCTGGAGCATATAGGCGAACACCTCGACTAAATTCAGCCGGAGGGAAGTTTCATTCACGATTCGGACTAAGCCATACGCTGCACGCCGCAACCCTAGGGGATCTTCCGAACCGGATGGGGCCATCCCCACAGAGAAAAATGACGCGATAGAATCACATCGATCGGCACAGGCTACTAATATACCTGGCAGACTCACCGGCAATTGATCATCAGGAAATCGAGGAAGATATTGTTCGCCGATCGCCTGGCAGACATCTCGTGATTCACCATCGTGACGGGCATATTCCTCCCCCATGACACCTTGTAAGGCAGGAAACTCACCAACCATTCCGGTCGTCAGATCCGCCTTGGACAGTAACGCCGCTCGCTCGCAAACGTCTTTAATTTCGTCGCGATTTAGGGTGGTCGACAACCACCCCGCCAAATCCCGTACCCGCTCCACCTTCTGACGCATGGTTCCCAATTTCTTATGAAACGTGACGCCCTCTAATGCGGTGACTCGCTCATGGAGTGGCAGCTTCACATCTTCTTGAAAGAAATATTGGGCATCCTTAAGGCGAGCGGAAAGCACACGCTCATTCCCCCTGGTTATTAATGGAGTATTCCCCCAAGGCGTATTGGTCACGGCCATAAACTTTGACAACAGCTTGTCGTCTTTCCCAACGAGAGAAAAAAACCCTTGATGTTCTTTCATCGAGGAAATTAACACAGGCTTAGGCAACGCTAAAAATTCATCCGAAAATTTTCCAATAATGGCATGAGGATATTCGACCCCCCAAACAGCTTCTTCAATCAGCTCATGACGATGGTCAGCCTCCACCTGACCCTTCGCGCCTTTGGTCAATCCAGCGAGCTGCCGAATAATCTCTGCTCGCCGTTCATCCGGATCGACCAACACCCCTATTTTTTTCAGGGTCGCAACATACGTGGCCGCATTCGTCAGTGGCACACCCATACCAGCCTTTATCCTCTTGTTGCGACAATAGCGATGACCCCATGTCACTCCACCTGAACGAATCCCCGCAAAATCTACTTGTAGAGACTGAAGGCCTAATAACGCCACCATCCACCGGATAGGACGCGAAAATTTGGCCTGAGAGGAATTCCAGCGCATGGCTTTAGGAAAGGTTAATTTTCCCAAATAGCCAGGAAGCGTCAGAGCCAACACCTTCTTAGCGGATTGGCCGCGTTCATGCTTCTGAACGGCCAGATACAAGCCTTTGGGTGTATCCTTGATGGTGAGTTGGTCGATCGCGACGCCTTGAGAATTGGCAAATCCTTGTGCGGCTTTGGTCGGGGAACCCGAGGCATCAAAAGCAGCAGACTTCGGAGGTCCTACAATCTCTTGCGTGAGCGATGATTGCTGAGTTTGCACACCGTCAATCAGTAAGGCCAGGCGCCTGGCGGTTCCGACCGTTCGGATGTGCTGATAGTCCAACCGGCATTCACTCAAGAGCTGTTGGCCAAGATCCGCTAGATCCTGAAGAGCCTGAGGAAGAAATTTTGTCGGTATTTCTTCGGTGCCAATTTCTAACAAAAACGGCAACCGGCTCACACTCGGCTTACGAGAGGAAGAGCTCTGAACTTTTGTCCGCGATTTTTTAGGTGGTGCCATATCAGGAGAAACTGAGACAAGCGCAACTTCAGAAGATACCACTTAACGCTTTTTTCGAATTCTTGGAGCGATCGCTGGCACTTTTTGGTTTAACAATGGAAAGCCCATACGCTCCCGTTGATCGTAAAAAGCCTGGGCACATTTTCGGGCCAAGTTTCGTACACGGCCGATATACCCGGTCCGTTGAGCCACACTGATCGCGCCTCTGGCATCTAACACGTTAAAATAGTGCGAACATTTCATACAACAATCATAAGCTGGCAGCACTAAGCCTCGCGGGTGCTCCAATAACTGCTGACATTCTTGTTCATAACGATCAAACGAGGCTTGAAGCAAACTGACGTCGGCAGTTTCAAAATTATAGATTGACCATTGTACTTCTGACTCATGATACAGCTCGCCATATCGAATGCCCTCTGACCACAGTAAATCATAGACATTATCAACTTCCTGCAAATACATCGCGATCCGCTCGAGTCCATAAGTGAGTTCGACTGTCACGGGATTCATTTCCAGGCTCCCCACTTCTTGGAAATAGGTGAATTGGGTAATTTCCATGCCATCTAAACGCACTTCCCAACCCAAGCCCCAGGCGCCTAATGTCGGAGACTCCCAATCATCTTGCAGAAATTGAATATCGTGTTGATAGGGATCTAACCCCAAGTGGGCAAGACTTTGAAGGTAGAGATCTTGAGAATCGGCGGGAGCGGGCTTCAGCACCACCTGATACTGAAAGTAATGCTGTAACCGATTGGGATTGTCTCCATACCGGCCATCGGTTGGTCTTCGACAGGGCTCAATATAGGCAGCCCTCCATGGCTCCGGTCCTATGGCACGCAAGAACGTGGCAGGATTAAATGTTCCTGCACCTTTTTCCGTATCATACGACTGTGTCAGGATGCAGTCGTGTGACTCCCAAAACTGATGGAGGGAAAGGATAATCTCTTGAAAGGTCACAACGCTCAACTTTTGGCTAAGAAGGCGTCAAAATTCGGCAATGAACCATCTTGACCATCACAATATTTCTTTCAACAACGAGAATCTACCCAAGTTTTTGACCCTAGCAACAACCCTCAGACCAGTCAAGATTGTCCCTATGAGTTACCGCTTCATCACTTATGCCACAAAAAAATGGACAGAGAATGTCTCCATCTTGTTTTTTATGACTACACTCAAGTATATTTGTTCCGCTGTTTATTCATTGAGGAGGGGCGCAACCAATGAAACCATTTGCTCATTTATTCGTTTGGACCTTCATCAGCCTGTCGACCTTGACCATGGGGTGCGCTGAAATGAAGGGCGGTTCAACTGCAGGAGGAAAATCAACCACTCCTTCAGCAACAAGTGCGAACACCACTGCCGTGACAACAGGACCGAACCGAGTGGCCCAAGGCACACAGGGTGACTCCCTGGAGGCTTGCATGGATCGCATTCCAAGTGATGCGACATCAGGACAACGTATGCTCGCTGAGCGGACGTGCCAACGGGATGCGAATACCCGCAACCCAATTCTTGCTGTCCCCGGACAATAATTAATCCTTGATTCTCGTGCATTCGCTGGCCATGTATTGGCCAGCGAATCTGATCACTTCCTCGCCCTTTGCCCATCAGTTGCGAAGGTCCGACGGCCCAGCAGGTTCTCGCACCTCATTTTTCTTTCGTAGGCGTTCATGGCTTCATCTATTGTGATCACAGACCTCCAACTCAATGCGCACTGTGGCGTCACGAACATTGAACGATCGCAACCCCAACCGATTTTGATCGATCTCACCCTGCGATGTTCCAATGAGCCCGCCTTCAAAAGCGATCAGCTCACCGACACGGTTGATTATGCGGCCATCACGCAATGCGTAAGAAACGCCGGCGAATCTCACGTATTCGCTCTTCTCGAGGCACTGACTGAGCACATCTGTCAAACACTCTTTCAACATTTCCCGCTGACGCACCTGAAAATTTGGACAAGAAAAGTTCGTGCCCCCATACAAGACTTTTCAGGCTCCGTTGGGATTCGATTGATTCGATCACGTCGGGACATTATTCAAGCCAGTCATGGGCATCCCTCTCCCTTTCTCATCACCCACCTCTCACGCCTGCCTCATGGCAAAGCATTGGATGTCGCCACGGGACGCGGCCGCCATGCGCATTTCCTGGCCACCCAGGGATTTTCCGTTCACGGGATTGACCGCAATCGGGAAGCACTAGCCATCCTTGATGCTCAGGCCCGAGAGGCTGAGGGGCTTCCCATTACCACGGAATATATCGATTTAGAGACTGACGATCGAAACCCTCCGGACTTGGGGACGGAAATGTACGACGTGATCCTGGTATTCTTCTACCTGTATCGACCGCTTTTCCCTCAATTGATAAAAGCACTGAAACCTGGAGGCGTCATTCTGTACGAAACGTTTCTTCTGGAAAACCATGTACATCGACAACATCCCCGTCGAAAAGAATTTTGCCTGGAACCGAATGAATTGCTTACCCTCCTTCGTGATATTCAGGTTCTTCATTACGATGAAGGCGATCATCGAGGCATCTCAGAAGCCGATCGTGCCTTTACTGCGCGGATCTTAGCTCGCAAATCCTGACTACCGTCACAACACATGAGCCGCATCGATCTTCATACGCATACGACGTTTTCGGATGGCAGTTTTTCACCAACCGAGTTGGTAGACCTTGCCATCAAACAAGGCGTGGATATTCTGGCTATCACAGATCATGACACCACCGAAGGCTTACCTGAAGCGCTAGAAGCCACCAAAAGCCTTTCCTTGGAATTGATTCCGGGTATTGAATTAAGCGCACAGTTTCAGAACCGGGAAATGCATATCTTAGGCTACTTTATTAATCCGACTGATTCCCGTTTTCAAGCCAGATTGGAAGCTCATCGATCAACACGAATCGGACGTATTGTTCATATTCTGGATCGCCTGCAATCGTTGGGGGTGGATATTTCTCTTGAAGAAGTCGAACTGGCCTCGGGAACCGGAACCATTGGCCGACCCCACATTGCGCAGGTTCTCATCGCCAAAGGCTATATCAAGACCATGAAGGACGCCTTTGAAAAATTTCTGGGTTCACGAGGACAAGCGTACGTCCAACGGATCGTCCCCGAAGCACATGAAATCATCGAGTGGATTACCGACGCGGGAGGAATCCCTATCCTCGCTCACCCCTACTGGGAAGGGTTCAATAAAGCAGACAGCGCGACCGCCTGCCACACGTTGGTGGAACAAGGCCTACAGGGACTCGAAGTGTTTTATGGCACCTTTTCGGCGCGACACATCTCTTTTAATTTGGGATTAGCGCGACGATTCGATTTACTGATGACGGGAGGGAGTGATTTTCACGGGACCTTGAAACCGGATATTGCCCTGGGGAAAGGACGAGGCTCCTTGCACGTTCCGTCAAAGGTGGTGGAGCAGTTGCGAATCGCGGCGGGGAAATAAAACTGACTGCCCTGCTGTCCTACACGTTCAAGCAAATGGGGTGGGATACAGATTAATTATCAGGTGCTTCGACAATATGATTTTCAAATCGAGTGCACCCTTCAGCCAGCAATCGATTCGTCAGCATTTCTCCAGGCCATTCAATCGGCAAATCAGCCGTAAACACCCACACATCGGGAGAGGTCCAGATCGGCCCATGGTCCTCTGGAAGATCCGGATCGAATAAATCGGTCCACACAGGCATGTACACTCCGTTGCCGCATTGGGTATGTAAGTGAACCACGGTCCGGCTTCGAACGGGCCCTTCCAAATCATGCCAGACGGCAGCGGTTTCATCGGCGAGACGATGAAGACGGACGGCATTTTGAGCGTCAAACAACGCGTAGGCAGCGTAGTTGGGGGATTCCAACATTTGCGGCGCCTTCGCCACTTCAGGACATTGCGCCACCAAGCCATCCATAATGGCCTGACAGTCGGTTTCGGACAATGTGTCAGGCAATGTGGTATCTGTCACTCCCAGAATTTCAAAAAACAAAAAGGCGGTCGCTTCCACAGGTGGATGAAGTCTGGCGGCAATCGTATGTCGACGTTGTCCTTCAGCCAGGTTGGAAATATGTTCATGGACCTTCTCCAGGTTCAAGTAGTCCAGAGTGGTATCTGTCAATAACCTGGGCTCGACAGTGATAACCGAGCCCTTGGGCATATGGAGATGCCGACGCAGTATATCCGCCGTTTCCACCGGATCGATTTTCAAATTCAACGGATAGACTAAATTGGCTTGAAGGGGCAATTCAAAGGAGGCGAGCACGGCATAGGTTTCCGTCTCCTCGTGTTCGGTGTCCATCACACAACAACTCGCCGCTTCTGCGAGCAGGTCAAACAACCACTCCGCCATATTCTCATCTAACGCAGCCAAAACGGTGAGGACTTCATGCTCACGATCCTGATCCAACAAGGCTTGCAGGACTTCGATAGCCAAACTGGGGTCACCATGCTCATGTCGGCGCGCATTGATAAGATGAATCAAATCACGAGTGAGAGGATCAGGACGGTACCAACTGGACATGAGGAGTAATTACCTTTTTAACAATCAGAATGTGTAAGGACCCCTGAGGGTCGGCCATGGAATCACAAAATCATCTTCCCATTACCCGAACCTGTTTGCCAACATGTTATTCTCCAATGACTTTGACTAAGACTCGCTTACGACGTCCCCCATCAAATTCCGCGTAAAAGATTTGTTCCCACGGGCCGAAGTCTAGGGCCCCCTTCGTAATGGCCACGACAACTTCCCGGCCCATGATTTGGCGCTTAATGTGCGCATCGCCGTTATCTTCGCCAGTCAGATTATGCGCATAGGCAGCAGAATGAGGGACCAGCCCCTCCAGAAATCGTTCATAGTCTTGTAGCAAGCCCGCTTCATCATCATTGATATACACGCTGGCCGTAATATGCATGGCATTGACCAGCACCAATCCTTCCTGAACCCCACTCTGTACAACCACACGTTCCACGTGGGAAGTAATATTGACATATTCACGTCGTGTTTTGGTATGAAACCATAATTCTTCTCGAAAGGATTTCATTCGTGCCCCCCTTTAGAACCAACAAAATGCAATTTTCTCTCACCTCTCCTGCCATGGCAAGTCTGCTGAAATCGTCTCAATGTCTGCCACCCTGACTGAAAAACTCAGTCACAACACATTTGACATGAGCGAGAAGGGGTGGTAATTAAGTTTACTATTGAGACATTGCTCGACGCCAACCATTCCTCAACCATTTCCAATACGCAGACACATCATGCGAGATCGTGCATGTGCCGTCTTTCCTTGAAAAGGAGACCGGGGTTATGACTGCTACCATTGCCACCATGTTTTCCCTAAAACGCCCTTCACGTTGGACAATGTTGTTCGCAGAGAGTCCTGACAAGGACCTGGACTTTGACGAGGGTTTTGAAGAGGATGAACTTCATCAATCGAAACCGCCGTCCCGTCGTCCTCTTTTATGGCTCCTCCTCCTCGTTGTAGTCGGTGCCGCAGCCTATTGGTTCATCAATAATCAGTCACTCCCCTTGTCAAGAACTCCGGGCATGGAAACCATGAAGGAGTCCGACTCTGCCCCACAAGCAGAGGATATATCGACCATACTTCCCCCTCTTTATAGTGAGAATCAAACCGTCACGATTGCCGGGGAACCTGGAGAATTAATGCTCATGGGAGATCCGACGAATTCCCAGCCTGGGCCTATGGTACAAGCTCGTGAGCGCCTCACCATTCTCGATGGCCTCCCACAACCACATGGATGGGTCTATCTGGTCAAAACCGCATCGGGAAAAACTGGATGGGTTTCCGAGGAAAAACTCAAAAAATGATCATACGATTTCCACGGCCTTGCGCTCATTCTCCTTACCTGAAGATGAGGAGGAGATAGGCATACACGCGGCTCCCCTTCCCCACAGGTCATCGGCCACCCTCTTTTTTCGCTCTTCCCGGCCCGGACTTCCCAGCAATTGAACCAGCGAGACTATCCTTGCTAGGGTGAACCTTTCAGCACGGTTCCTGAGACCAACGCAACGATAATCCCTGTTTTACTACAAGAATCAATGTCACCTCCTTCGTCAATCGAAGCTCAAGAAATCTGTACCGCCTACACAAAAAAAAGCGGGAGTAATTTTTATTATTCCTTTCTCTTTCTTCCTCGATTCCGGCGAGAGGCCATGTATACGATTTATGCCCTCTGTCGAATGGTAGATAGCGCGGTCGACGATCCCCCGGCAGACAGCAAGCCATTGGAGGTCTTAGCCACATGGAGACAAGAAGTCTCGGCCGCCTACCAAGGGCACCCTACCCTTCCCGTGACCATCAGCCTAGTCGCGCATCTGCAAAAGTTCGATATTCCGGAACAATTAATCCAAGAATTGATCACCGGCGTTGAAATGGATTTAACCATTAATCGTTATGCCACATTTTCGGACTTGTATCCCTACTGTTATCGGGTAGCCTCGGTAGTCGGACTCATTTGTCTCAAAATTTTCCAAACCCAATCGCCCAAAGCCGAACAGTATGCGGTGAATTTAGGCCTGGCCTTTCAATTAACCAATATGCTTCGCGATTTGTATTGCGATGCCAAAGAAAATCGCGTGTATCTTCCCCAAGAAGATTTTCAGCGGTTTGGCTACTCCGTGGAGTCATTGCTCAACAAGCAATCGACTCCGGCCCTTATGGATTTCATGAAATTCGAATGCGCCCGAGCCCGCGCGTACTACCAGCATGCCCATGACATTCTCCAGACGCTTCCCGCGTCAGATCAAAAAGCGCTGGTGGTCGCAGAAATTATGCGGGGCGTGTATAGTACGATTCTCCACAAGATAGAGTCGCAGAATTACCCCGTCTTTGGTCCACGAACCCGTGTTTCGTCCTTGCAACGTCTGGGCATTGCTTCCGGCATTTGGTTCCGGTCTTTTTTCACTCGCCATGCCGCGCCATCCATGTGACACGCCACGCACTCATACTCGGAAATAATCTCACGGGATTAGTTACCGCATATCGGCTCCTCCACTATGGCTTTCATATCAGCATTGCCGACACCCATCAGCGCATTCAAGCAACGGATCACTTGAGGGGACCTCACGAAACAATTGAACGGATCACACCGCTTCTCGCCTCGACCCCAGTCAAAGGCCATACGATTCCTCTCGTTCTCCATGGCTTTTACCATGCAACATGGTCCTTCTTCCAAGAATTGTCATTTGAATGGCCTCCACACACTTCGCAATCGGTAGGCCTAGAGTTTTATGTAGAAGGGCAAAAGCCGATTGCACTCCCTCACCCCTCACGGTCGTCATGGCTTCATCCCCTGACCCGATTGCCCTTTTTTAAAGGGCTCTCTTTGGTAGACCGTTGGCATGTCATTAATTTTCTCGAAAACCAATGGGAAGAACATCGCCTCCCTCAGCACCATCCTGATATTCAGAGCGTTGAAACCTGGTTGATTTCTGCCAAGCAGTCTGCACAGAGCCGTACTCATTTTTGGAATCCATTGTGCCGGCTCTTTTTGAATTGTGATCTACCAGAGGCTTCCCTCGGTGTGTTCATAGAGGTCCTCTCTCGATACTGGTTTGGCAAACCAACAGATGCCGCGACCTTCCTCGCACCTCCCGAGACGTTAGGAAAATTGGAAACGGAGCTACGCCAACGCTTAATCAACAAGGGAGTCACTATCCATGCCCCCGATGCGAAAATATCTTTCCATACTGATGCCGAGGGAATTCAAGCCGTTGAATGGGGGGACGACCATCTACAGGCTCACGTCTATGTCTCCGCCTTGGCTCCACAGACTCTTCTTGCATTGCTCCCTGAGCGGGCATTGGCCCGCAACGCCTATTTCTCATCGTTAGCTCAGATACCGGCCGTCTATGGCCTCGCCGTTCAATTCACCTTGAAGGGTACGCGTCTTTGTCCACGACTCATTCTTCATGAAGATCCGTTTGATTGGATCATCTGTCTGCCAAGTGCACCATCCCATTCGCCAGAAACCATTGTCACCTGCGTCACACTGCGTGAATCGATGAGGCAGAACCACACAGAGGAATGGATTATCGACAGCGCCTGGAGTTGCCTTCAGCCTCTGTTCACCCCTTCACCGGCACAAACTCAAGAGTCCTGTGAACCGCAGATCATTCGGCCGGTTGACCCGTTTTTCCCCTGCCTCCGAGGAGCGAGAACCCATCGGCCTCTTCCTCAGACCCCCCTCCCCAATCTTTTTCTCGCTGGACCCTGGACGGCCACCAGTCTTCCAGCTTCACTGGAAAGCACCATTCAAAGCGCCAATGCCTGTGCCGCAGCCATAGCCACGGCCCTGTATGGAACCTTGGATTGACATCGTCCCCCCTCAAACTTAAGATCCTCGACTATGGACTTGCCGCAACTCAGTGCGTCTCTTCAGAATTGTCAACGCTGTGAGCTCTCTGCCAGTCGAACCCACGTGGTGTTTGGGATCGGAAACCCCCAAGCCTCGGTCATGTTTGTGGGAGAGGCTCCAGGGTTTTATGAAGATAGGGAAGGCCTCCCATTTGTGGGAGCAGCAGGCAAATTACTCACAGAGCTTCTGCAATCAATCGGACTCGAACGATCTGACATTTATATCGCCAATGTCATCAAATGCCGACCTCCTAACAATCGAGATCCGTTACCTGATGAAATCGACACCTGCAAACCATTTCTTTTGCAACAAATTGCACTCATTCAACCGAAGCTGGTCTGCACCCTGGGAAACTTTGCCACCCAAACCCTGTTAGAAAGAAAAGTCGGCATCACCAAAGTTCGCGGACAAGTCATTCAATTAGAACAGTTCGTGGTCTTTCCACTGCTGCATCCCGCCGCAGCCCTCCACCAGGGAAACCTACAAATTCCGCTCAAAGAAGACTTCAAAAAATTGGCTCTTCAGCAGAATCTGTGGGTGACTTCTGGTTCGGGTAGAGCTC
>JBBDSY010000091.1:0-22512 GCA_040904705.1 Nitrospirales bacterium
ACACTTGGAGCTCTACCCGAACCAGAAGTCACCCACAGATTCTGCTGAAGAGCCTCAATTTCCATAAGGAGGATCAATGATGATGAAAATATTCAGTTCATGGAGATCAACATCAATGGTTTTAATCTGTGCTCTGTGGATGGTTGGTGCGCCAGGGATAGCACAAAGCCAAGTGGGCTACTACGATGGCTTGGGTCCCTATAACGATCGTTATTACGATCCGTACTATTATGATGGATATGGGTACGGATATGATCCCTATGGCTATTACGATGATGACTACGACGATGGGGTGCTCACTGATGCCGAGCTTCGTGCTCGGATCCGCCTGGATATCGCAATGAGTCCATTTGTCGATAAGGAGAGCCTCCGCGTCTCGGTCGAGAACGGTGTGGCCACACTATCCGGGAGTGTCGATGATCGGAGTGCAATGGTCGATGCCGTAGAGATCGCCTACGATGCGGGAGCCTGGAAAGTTCGTAACAAACTCCGTCAACGCAATATCGATGCTCGACCGTGGGCCGATATGCGTGACTCCGAATTAAAACAAGAAATTCAAGAGGAGTTGGCATACAGTCCGTTTGTGAATTCTGATCAGATCAGTGTGAGCGTGCGAAACGGCGTGGCCACCCTCTACGGAGGAGTCGAAAATAAAGGTGAAATTGCCGATGCTGTGGAAAATGCCTACGAAGCTGGCGCAAAACGGGTCGAAAGCCGATTGTGGGTTGATTCAGATCTCTCTTAATGTGAGGTGGCGTTGAAGGCCGCACGCTTCGGCCTCAACACTCCCTCTACAAAGGGGACGAGAAGGCAGTGACTTCTCGTCCCCTTTCTGCTTTCGTCATCGTAAAATATTCCAGAAATTCAGCCAGACTGACACATCCCGTCTGAGCGGCAGAGTAGAATCACCCACCATTGCGATGATAGAATTTTTCCGGTTTGGATCCTTCCTTCAGCACAACCATACTGCTATCGAAGTTCGATCTCCTGCCCCTAACGTAAAAAGGTTAACCCTTGTCTTATATTTCCATCCATACATGAGGGTAGCATGCATTTTATGAACGAACCATCTTCATCGGGATTTTTTTCTTCTGTTGGAGTTTGAAGGCCGCTATGGAAGTTCGATAGCAGAGACACAACATGCAGAGAAACCCACTGAAAATTTTTCGCTTTCGTTTCCAATGGCTATTTCTGAAAAACTGTGGACCAAACACGTTCCTCAAACGAACCCCATGAGTGCGTCAAAAATTGCACTCGGTAAAAATTGTACTTCGACTCCCGTCTTTTTCGCGACGATTCAATCAGCTGAGCCTCATGTCACGATCCCGATCAAGCCTTGACCGACGGAAAGCCTGTGTCTGAAGGAATTGGTGGTCAAAAAGGTACCCGAAGTGCTCCAACCGTCCTCAATGCCATGTTCAGTCCTTTGCAGTTTTGGGATGGACGGGCCAAGAGCCTTGAAGATCAAGCACAACTTCCCATTACGAATCCAATAGAAATGGGTATGCCCTCTAACGAGGCGGTCATTACCAAAGTTCTCTCCCTTCCGGATTATGCCGGAAAATTTGAAGAAGTATTCGGAGGTCCAGCCACGATGGATCGGCTGGCAAAGGCCATCGCAGCCTTCGAGAGAACACAACTTTCAGGAAACTCCCCCTTTGACCGGTTCTTTGCAGGAGACACCAGTGCCATGAGCCCCAGTGCTCAGCTCGGTTGGGACTTGTATGTTGGCAAAGCCAGATGTCAAATCTGTCATACGTACGTGCCAGAAACTTCACCGTTTTTTAGCGATTTCCAATTTCATAATATTGGAATAGGAGCTAAGAGATTAAAGGAATTTGATGAACTGGCCGGCCGAATAAAGAAAATCGCGGGAATCAACGCTTTAACCCAAGAACAGATTGACACCTTGGCTCTCGCCGACGAACAAGCTTCCGAGTTAGGGCGATTTCTCCTTACTCGTCAGCAAAAAACACTTGGGAGCATTTAAAACCTCCCCACTTCGTGACGTGGATTTAACAGCGCCCTACATGCATGACGGAAGTCTAAAGACTCTGCGAGAAGTGATGGAATTTTATAATATTGGTGGGCATGAAAATTCTTATTTAGACAGTCGCATGACACCATTAAATTTACATAATCAAGAGTTAGACGATCTAGTAGAATTTATGAAAGCGTTGACGAGCGAATCGAAAAAGAAAGACGCTCCATCTCAAAAATAAAATTTCTCCGCGGTCCTCAAACGGCTCCCATGTCACCACCTTCTGGTCCTGAGAAATAGCCCGAAAATGCTGCTTCAATGCATGAGTGAACCTAGTGTGAATAATTGTCTCATCAGATCCCGATCACGCATCCTAGAATTCCCCCCCTATATCGCGCACCGACCCTCCATTTCATAAACGTGTGAAACGGGAATGTTTACGTTCTCAAGGGGAAGGAGCATATTGTTGACTTTTCCTCACAACTGCTCATCATTCACAGTCAAATGCCATCCGAACCTAGGGTTTTCGACAGTGCCCTTCCACATACACTCACGCCATACTGAATCTCAAGAGTGATCAATGGACGCAACCCTCTAACAAGGAGCACGGGTGGTGGAACACGTATACAAAATCATTACACTCACCGGCACTTCTACTCAATCGATGGAGGATGCCATCAATCGAGCAATAGACAAAGCCTCCAAGACGGTTCAGAATTTGCGATGGTTTAAGGTAACTGAAACTCGGGGAGATATTGATCACAATAGGGTTGCACATTGGCAGGTGACCCTGGACCTGGGATTCACGTTAGAAGATTAACCCCCCTTCACAGGCTCTAGTGCAAGCTGAGTTGGGAAACCATTCACAAAAATCCGTCCTCATTTTTGGACAAGAAAATAAAGGAGACCCACGATAGTGAGAACCTGTCCTTTAGTTTAGCAGCACAGTGTCCTTGCTAAATTAACTCCCGCACTTTGTCGGTGAAGCAGTCATGGCGATTTTCAGGCGAGTGGGTTCACCGCGTGCCAACGATTCCGCAAATTTCGCGGCATCCTTTTACCAACACCTAGCGGGCATAGGGCCGGAAAAGGATCCCGTTTCCGGAGCTGGTCAACGAGCACATCTGCTGCCGTTTTCATTCGACTGAATACCTTCATTGGCCTTTGCCATCTCCTTGAATTTCCCGCCAATACTGGTTGAAACCAAATCGGGTTTTTTTAAAGATTGAGAATTCCTGAACGAACGCACATTCGTTCATGCCTCATTCAATCAGTCTAGCAATATGATCTACGGAAATTACTCAAACTGACCTACGACGATGACGATGGGGGCACAAGATTTTTGGAACCCACAGGAAAAGTGTTCATCAAAAATTCTGGTTGCGACTGCGGAGTAGGACCGTAGAACGGAAATGAGGGAGTGCGATGACTTGTACGGGTGGGAGCGCCTGATAGATTGAATTGTCCTGAGGGATCAGTCAATGCAGAATGCGAATGTCTCGTGATGAATGTGCCGCCGCATTGAAGAACTTCGAAAAATGAATCGGATACTGAAAAAATCTGAATCCGCAGATCACCTTACCCTTCGTCGCCGGGAAGATCTTTGCAGATTGTTTCCTCTGTCACTTCTACTGTTGGGCAGTATCCGGCGCCACAACCATTATTCGTAGACACCGATATTATGCCGACGTTTACCTGGTCTGTTTCCATTCTTTTCGAAATTCTTCGAGTCCAGCCTGAAGAGCATCTTTGATGGTCGTTTGGATATCCTGCAATCCCTGACGGGTTCCTGAAGACATATCGTGATAGGTTTCAAGCGTTTTGTCTTGAAGATCGCTCAGGTCCTCTCCTCTTCGTCGGACATAATCACGCAGTTGGTCACGTGACTCCCGCCCCGATTGAGGCGAAAGCAAAAATGTCGCGATCGTTCCCAACGCGATACCCGTCAAAAAAACTCCAATGATTGTTCCGGTTGGCGCATCAGATTCATAGCGGCTCATGGTTATTCCTTGGTTAAATGAATTAGTCTCGATCAACACTCATTTTTACTGCTGAACTTCAGTATCCCGTTTAACCTTCTTCCAACGTCTATCCTAGTAGCTTGTATCAAAAAGTTGGAATGAAGTGAATGGACAAATACGGAAAAATCCAAAAGGAGAAATCCAGAATTGGGAGAATTCGTCAGCTTTTCACACCCCTGCGAAGGTACTTACGAGGCCCCTTCCTTATCGGAAGTGGGATGTATTTTAGCATTCAGGATTTCTTGGAGAACATTCTCGTCGTCCGTCGAGAGTGAGGTTCTCAGAACCGTACCCTTGATTTGATGTTGTCGAAGAACTTGGAGCACCTTATCCTGAGTGACTTTTCGTAACAACAGGAAGAGGGCCGAACTCTTCGGTTTGATAGTCTCACCTAATTGTTTAATAAAATCATCATCAATGCCGATATCGGTCAACCAACCCGATACGCCTCCAATTGTGGCGCCTGAAAAGCTTCCCACCGCCCACCCGAGAATCGGGTTAAAAAAGAGCACTCCGATGAGCAAGCCCCATATTCCACCATAAACCGTCCCCCCCGCAGCTCCGGAAAGAGGCAGATTATAAATTTGGTTTATGGAAATTTTGCCTTCATGATTTTTTATCACGGTGACCGCATCCTCAAGCTCCACAAGATACTGGTCCTGCAATTCAAACAATAGCTTGCGCGTTTCCTCGGCTTGGGTTTCAGTGTCGAAAGCCACGACGATTAATTCACTCATCGAAAGGTTCCTTGCTTGAGGTTCACTTAAAACAGGGCGCGGATTGTAAGTCTCTCAGATGTATACCATGGCCGTCAAAAAATGAGAAATGGACAAAATTGATAACGGTCAATACAACATGTCCACCTGAGCCAAAATTTCTCCAGCGGCCATTGCCGAAAAGGATCAGGATCGGCAGATATTGAAGCATGCCCCACATCAGGCACAGCCATTGGGGTGCATCAGTTGCTCGTCCGATCCTCCCCGGGTGGACAACATGGGCATGTCTGACCATTTTTTGTCTGATGCACCAACAGTCTGCCATTCAGTCATAATACATAGTGACAAGACAACGCCATTCATTGGCAAATTTACTAACCGACAAAGGAGTTCACGATGAAAAATTCGCTTATTGTTGGCCTGACGTTGATGGGATTGACTTGGGGGGTAAGCCCGGCCTTCGCACTATTTGGAGAGGATAAGGCCGAATTGTTACAGGACACTAAAATCACACTCGTAGAAGCCGTAGAAAAAGCAACGACGAGTATTCAGGGCAAAGCCGTTCATGCTGAATTGGAAAAGGAACATGGCAAAACGGTGTACGAGGTGAAGATCATTGATGAAACCGGGACCACCAGGGAAATTTACGTGGACGCTCAATCCGGTGATGTTGTCAAGATTGAAAAGGATTAATTCCTTTGGTCTTTTTTGGGCTGCCAGGAATCAGAAAAAAGGCAAAGATACACAGTCCTGCACCCGATAATTCAACAGATAGATGATGGAGCGATACGTTCACAGAACATTGGCCCGTGGCTCATGGGGATGGCTCAGATTCATGGTCTTCCCGATGAGCCACTAAAACGAATCTGCATTTTTGGGGAATTTTCCGAATCTGCTGGGTCGAGAGCGGGTGAATCCCTGATGCGGTCGGAGAAGGGGAAATTCATGCCTCCCCGGATTTACTTTCTTCGAGTGCTTCCTTACCGTGCCGATCCCAAGACCATACGGGAAAATGCCTTGGAAGGCTCTGAGCCTGAGAAACGGTCAAAGTGAGGTGCCAAGCCAATAACCTACCATTGACTATCTCGTTATTCCCGGATTTCGTCGCCGCTGCGTGTGAGGATGCGCTAAGGGGATTTGAGAAGAGGCAAAATACGCATCCCCCACACGTCATCAACGGTCGCCACCTTACAAACCCAAAAATGACGAGCCCTCCGTACAACATCCACATTTAAAATATGCCTATGCTCTTGATACACTCACACGTCCATTCTTTGAGCTCTTTTAAAAGGTGTCCGCCACCGATTAACACGCTCGTGTGCCCACTGACCCCTCATGACATCAGACAGTCCAAGGGTGTATTCAAGAACCGGAATGGCATGCCCATGCGCTCAAACAGGTCAAAACCCATCGCTACCTTCGAAGTGAGTGTTCAGAACAATCTCTCACCTGACTGGCTCTGGAATCGTTCGGACATTATCTCTTGAGATCAACGTTGACCAGAATACAGTTGGAAAGACGACTCAGAGCCATGCCCATGAATGAGCACCTGTGATGATTGAAAACCTGCTGGCTGCGCGTCTCCAAATGGCGATTTCACTTGGGTTTCATATCATTTTTGCCGTCGCCGGCATGGCCATGCCACTCCTGATGGTCATAGCCGAATGGCGATATATCCGTACCGGAAATAACATCTTCCGTGAATTGGCCAAACGCTGGGCAAAAGGCACGGCCATTCTTTTTGCCATCGGCGCCGTATCCGGCACTGTGCTGTCATTTGAATTGGGATTGTTATGGCCGAAATTTATGGCGTGGTCCGGGCCAATTATCGGACTGTTGTTTTCGTTAGAAGGATTTGCGTTCTTCACCGAAGCTATTTTCTTGGGAGTCTATCTCTATGCCTGGGATAAAATTTCTCCCTATCTGCATCTGATGTCCGGAGTGATCGTGGCGATGAGCGGTATCCTTTCCGCCTTTTTTGTGGTGTTGGCCAATGGTTGGATGAATCACCCTGTCGGGTTTCAGCTACGCAATGGGCAACCCATCCAGATTACGCCGCTCGCGACGTTTACCAATCCCGTGGGACTTCATGAATCGCATCATATGATTCTTGCAGCCTTCGTCGGGATTGGGTTTCTTGTCGCAGGCATTCATGCCTTTTTATTACTTCGGCAACCAGACAATCCCTTTCACCAACAGGCTCTCCGCATTGCCTTGATCACAGGGGGATTGGCGGCCATCGTTCAACCTCTGAGTGGGGACTTGCTTGCCCGCACCGTCGCAACCTACAGCCCGATTAAATTGGCGGCTCTGGAAGGGCATTTTCACACGACGTCGGGCGCTTCATTTTGGATTGGGGGCATTCCCGATATTTCTACCGCCACCGTCCCCTATGGCATTGAAATTCCCTATGGGCTTAGCCTCTTACTTCATGGAGATCCCATGGCTCCTGTCCCTGGCTTATTGGATTTTCCCCGCCAGGACTGGCCTCCTGTGGCTGTGGTTCATCTCGCATTTCAAATCATGATCGCGTCAGGGTTTATTCTCATGGGTATGAGTGTGTGGGGATTCTGGAGGCTCTGGAGGCGGAAGTGCCTATGGGAATCCCGTGGATTTCTATGGTGCCTTGTGGCTTGCGCTCCATTGGGGATTATTGCGATCGAATCCGGTTGGGTGGTGACGGAAGTCGGGCGACAACCCTGGATTATTAAAGATATCATGCGCACCACCGACGCTGTCACACCCATGCCCGGTCTGACCGTCCCACTTATCTTTTTCACTTTGCTGTATGTGGGATTGGCGGTCATCGTCCTATGGCTCTTACATCGTCATCTTACCGTCTTTCCACGATCGGTGGAACCGGATGATCCATCTACAAGGGCAACTCATGCCGGGCCTTGAGGAAATTCTCGGCGGTTTCATTTTAATGTCGCTCACCCTCTATGGCCTGTTGGGTGGAGCAGACTATGGAGCCGGCATCTGGTACCTGTTGGCGAGAGGACGTGAGGGACATGCCCAACGTCAACTGATTGCGACGGCCATCGGGCCAATTTGGGAGGCGAACCACGTCTGGCTGATTCTGGTTGTCACGCTTCTCTTTTCCGCTTTTCCCGCTGCGTATGCCAGAATGTCGACAGTACTTCATATACCCTTAACGTTGCTCCTCATCGGGATCGTCCTTCGAGGATCCGCTTTCGCCTTCCGAAGTTATGACGTCCGGCAGTCTCCTCTGCATCGCTTTTGGGGAATGATCTTTGGTCTTTCGAGTGTGATCACGGCAATGTTTTTAGGAATTACTCTCGGCACCGTGGCCTCAAGCAATCTCCAATACCATCAAGGGGGATTCTTCGAAGTCTTTGTGCAGGCATGGATACAACCTTTTCCCCTGGCAGTGGGCATCTGGACTGTGACTCTTTTTGCATTGCTGGCAGCGATCTATTTAATTCATGAAACGTCCATTCCCGCTCTGAGAGAACTGTTTCGGAGAAGAGCCTTATGGACGATGGCGGCAACGGGTTGTATGGCTCTCCTGGTGTTTTTCCTTGCTCACAATGAGGCGCCCGACATCCGTCAAGATTTATTACACCGTTGGAGTGGCAGAATAATAATGAGCATGGCACTCTTGGGGATGATAATCTGTGTAGTCGGACTATGGATCAACCGGTATCATCTGGCTCGCGCCGCAGCCATCGGGTATGTCACAGCAATTATTTGGGGGTGGGGATTATCTCACTATCCGTACCTGATCAAACCGGACTTGACCATATATAATTCCGCGGCTCCCTCCCAGACATTGGAATTACTTCTGTTCGTCTTGGGGGCGGGAATGATCGTCGTTTTGCCGTCCCTCCTCTATCTGTTTAACGTCTTTAAAAAAAGCCAAGTGTAATAATGCCAGGATCGTATGTCGTCAGGACAATGAAAACATAGGCTTAAGAATCTCAGGGGATGTGTCGGCTCTGGGTGTTGAGGGGGTCGTTCAAAAATTTTCTTCACCTGAATCATGGTCCCTCATGACCTCGACATGCCAACACCCTAAAACCCTCGTCTTGTGTAATAACTGCCGAACTTCGTCTCAATACCATCCCAATTAAAAAAATGACGCATGAAAACAGGACGGTTTCTCGGCATCCACTTATGAAAAATTCATTGGTTATTCCCTGCCCATCTTCTTATGGAAATCCCCAATCGTTTTTTGATAATCCTGACTTGAAAAAATCGCTGAACCAGCCACGATACTATCGGCGCCCGCTTGAACCACGGCATGGGTATTCTCAATTTTCAGCCCTCCATCCACTTCCAGAAGAGCCTCGCTGTGCAATTCCTTAATAGCTCTGCTGGCTCGACGAATTTTATCGAGACTGGAAGCAATAAAGGCTTGACCACCAAAGCCGGGATTCACGGACATGATGAGTAACAGGTCGACGAAGGGCAAAACCTCCTCAACCATATTGATCGGAGTGGCTGGATTCAGCGCGACACCCGTCTTCATCCCGGCTTCCTGAACGGCGTGAATCGTACGATGAAGATGGGAGCAGGTCTCGGCATGAACCGTCATCCCATTAGCGCCCGCATCCGCAAATTCATCGATAAAGCAATCGGGATCGGTCACCATCATGTGCACATTCAAATTTGTCCCTTTCCGGAGGGCACGGACAAGAGCAGGTCCCGCTGTTAAATTCGGAACGAAATGTCCATCCATGATATCCACATGAATAAGATCTGCCCCATTCGCCTCAACTTCAGCCACTTCTTCCCGTAACCGACCAAAGTCAGCCGAAAGAATAGAGGGTGCGAGTGCCGGAATGGTGATCTTCATTAACTCTTTGACCAAAAATTATTTTCGGATAACCTCATCGCAGCAACGTTTATAGCTCCTGACATACTATAATCCATATTCTTAGGAAGATGAACTCATGAAATCCCTGGCATTTCATTTGTCGAACCTTTTCCGATAACTCCTTACGCTCTTTTCAAACGCTGGATCAAAACACTATTTTCATTTGGCCAGGGTTCCTGCCAGGTCCTCTCTCGCTATTCCTCAGGTAAATTTACAACACACATGTTATTGTTACCGGCGATTGTATCCTTTCTATAGTTATGGACACCCTGGTCGATCTCATTAAATCTCTCCAGGAAGGTGGAGATTCGCCTGCCATCATCTCTCTGACAAAAGGCGGGAACCGAACCTGGAGCTTCAAGCAACTCGCAGAAACGAGTCAGCAATTAGCCAGAGGATTTCGTAAAGCCGATCTGTCCCCCGGCTCTCATGCGATTCTCCTAGCCCCCAATCGGCCGGAATGGATTACGGTGGCGTGTGGGTTGATCTGCGCAGGAGTGATTCCCGTCCCGATCGATCCCCAAATGGGAAAGGAAGATCTCACGCATGTCCTGGCGGATTCGGAAGGAAAATGGATCTTCACCACTTCAACTATTCTTTCCATGCTTCAGGAACAAGGACTCGACAAAAATCGGAATATCGTTCTGCTGGATGTCGCCGCCCGCCATCAACAAAGCTGGGAACATTTTATCGCGGATCCAGAAACAGCGGACCCACCTATTTCCTCCAAAGACCAGGCCATGTTGTTTTACACATCCGGCACATCGGGGCGACCCAAAGGTGTGCCGTTAACCCATGGAAATCTGATTTCCAACCTGCAAGCGCTATTAGCTCTCAACCTTATTCATAAGAATGATCGTCTCTTTGTGCCGCTGCCATTCCATCATGTCTACCCGTTTACCATTGGACTGCTGCTTTCCTTCGCCACAAAAATTCCTCTCATTCTTCCCCATTCACTGACGGGCCCCCAGTTGCTCAGAGCTCTTCGGGAAGGCAGACCGACGGTCATGCTGGGAATCCCCCGTATATATGAAGCCTTGTATGCCGGCATTGAAAAAAAAGTGGCGCAACGGGGATCGCTCGTTGCAGCAGGGTTCCGTATCGCCTTAGGGCTGTCTACCTTCTTACGCCGTCGATTGCGGATGCGAATTGGGCGTACACTCTTTTCAGCCATACATCGGGAAATGGCCCCCCTCCTGCAGATTCTGGTATCCGGAGGATCGGCCTTACATCCCGAAGTAGCCTGGAAGCTCGAAGGGCTGGGATGGCGGATAGGCACAGGATATGGTCTGACCGAGACGTCCCCCATTCTAACCCTCAATAAACCGGGTGAAGGGCATTTGGAGACGGCCGGGCAGGCACTTCCCGGCGTCGAGGTGAAAATTGCAGAACCGCGCTCTCAGGATCAGCACGGAGAAGTTCTCGCAAAAGGGCCAAATGTGTTTTTGGGATATCGGAATTTACCGGAAAAAACGAAAAAGGCTTTTACGGAAGACGGGTATTTTCGCACAGGAGATTTGGGAGAATGGCAGGGGAATCATCTCAAGCTGGTAGGCCGATCCTCATCCATGATTGTGCTTTCCGGTGGAGAAAATATCCGCCCCGACACGATTGAAGAGATATTGGATCAAGGACGCACCATTCAAGAAAGCAGCGTCCTCGAACGAGATGACAGGTTAGTAGCATTAATTGTTCCAACAAGCCGCCTCTCGAATATGTCGCGGGAGGAAATAACTCAGCAGGTCGAACAGGATATTCATGAAGCCATGCGTCAGCTCCCGTCTCATCACCGGCTGGCAAATTTCGCCATCAGCTTCGACCCGCTTCCCCGGACGCGTCTGGGAAAACTTCGGCGTCATAAACTGTCCAAGTTGTATGAGCAGGCTAAACAAGGGAAAGGAGTGGGCGATTCAGGAGAAAAAGGGGCTATGCCGATCGACCACATGTCCGGAGAAGACCAGCAACTCTTGTCGGACCCGCAAGCCAGACAGGCCTGGGATTGGCTCAGTTCACGGTTTCACGAGATTCGGTTGACCCCGGATTCTACCATTCAAATGGACCTCGGAGTGGATTCGTTGGAATGGGTGAACCTCTCTCTAGAAATTCAAGAGACCATCGGGGTTGAGGTGGACCAGGATACGATCGGTCGCATCGAAACCGTCCGGGATTTTTTACAAGTTATTTCGGAGGCCGAGGACGCCGATACCGGTAGCGGCCTCACCCGGCACCTTCAGGATCCTCGTTCCTTGTTGAACGAATCCCAACGTGCCTGGCTGACACCCCTCACACCTTTCGAACAGTTTCTTTCCCATCGCCTGTCGGCCTTCAATCGTTGGTTGATGCACACCGCCTATCACGTGAAGGCCGTCGGGCTTGAGCATCTTCCCAGAGAGGAGCAATTCATTCTGATTGCCAACCACGTCAGCCTATTGGACCCACTTGCCATTGACGCGGTGCTCTCGGAACACCGTTTACGTGAGATCTATTGGGGAGGCTGGACGGAAGTCATGTTTCGGAATGTTCTCATGCGTGGAGTCAGTCGACTCGCACGTGTCCTTCCCATTGATCCTCAAAGAGGCGCCCTCTCAAATTTGGCCGTGGGGTTAGCCTGTCTGGAAGACGGCCACAATCTCGTTTGGTTTCCGGAGGGAGAAAGATCGCGGAATGGCCGATTACAGCCATTTCAAACTGGAATCGGCTTGATCCTGGAGCAGCACCCCGTACCGGTCATCCCTATGTGGATCACGGGTACCTATGCCGCCTGGCCTCCTCACCATCGGTTTCCGCGATCCGGCAGCATTTCCATTGAGGTTGGGAGACCACTGTCGATTCACACACTCAAGAACACAGGAAATGACAATCGGCCGCACCAGAATATCGTCAACGGTCTTCATCAGGAGCTCATCAACCTTTCAGGAGGGAATCATGACAAGAGGTAAAGACCGAGATCAATGGCGCCTACAGGTGTACCTGAATCAAGATGGCACGCCATCGATATGAGTGCCATACAAACATTGTAGGATATGGACGCGAGATCTTCTTATCATGGACGTGGCCCGCGAACAGCGGTACGACACTCAAGGCTTTGGCCCTAAAGAGGCCGCACTGGATCATGCTCGAACAAGGAGCCAAGAAAAAATAATAGATGAATTTTTAATTTTCTTCAGGTTCTGTCCCGAATGGAAAACCATGGAAGAATCGAGAAGCAAGGCCTGTGGCCTGCGGAAAGGAAACAGGGGAAACATACGGGAGGAGGTGTTGTATGCTGGAACTCTATCAATTTGAGGAATGTCCGTATAGCACGAAAGTCAGGAAGAAACTGTCGGAAATGGAAATTGATTATATTCTCCGGAACGTCCCGGAAGACAACGCCACGCGAAACCGATTAAAAAGTCTTTCCGCCTAGGACAGCGTGCCGACGTTGATCGATTCCGATACCAATACTATCGTTGCCGGTGACGATCAACAAATCATCCAATATCTTGAGAAACGGTATGAGAAGAATCTGTATGATTTCTAGTATCCCACAAATCGTGAAAGAACACCATTTGAGAACATCCATGAGAGGCGGATAGCCATGCCAAAAAAGAAACAATCCAGGCAATCACAATCTGCGGACACAACCATACGGCAATACATTGAAAATCAAGAACCTACTCATGAATACATCCAAGAGGAATTTTCCGAAACGGAGAGGGTGTCCGGTCATGATCAAGGGGAACACCTTATGGGACAACGTATCAAAAAAAAAGAAACCGTTCTTTCCGCCGGCGACCTTGATGCCACTCGGGATACGGGAAGTTCCGGAGAGGAAACCGTAGGCGGGTCCAATCCCACCCCGGATCAAAACAATGTGGATGAGTTGGGAAAAGCGACGGGTCTCACCTTTGAAGATTCGGAACAGCTTCGTGGAGAAAAGGTCTATGACCGGGATACGGACCGGTGGGAACTCGATCCCGCATCTTCTGAGGATTATGATGAACGATCCAAACAATATCGATAAGGAGCCACATACTTGGCAAAATCTACATTTCTGTTGTACCCGAAGGCTGGGCCATGAATGGGGTGAAGGCAAATAATATCATGTTCCGAATAGGCATGATGCCCCTCGCAATCGGATTGGTGCTTATTTTTTCCGCGTGTGAAGATCAACACACGCCGCCAATTTCTCAAGACGGGATCTCTGAGAATGAAATGAAGGAAGAGGTTCGCGAAGCGACCGAGGCAGTGAAAAGCTACACAAAAGAAAAAATGGCAGACTATCAACGTAGGATTAAGGTTCAGCTCCAAGACCTTGATCGCAAACAAAAGGAACTGGAGCAAAAAGCCATGGAAACTGAAAAAGAGATTCAAGCTGAGATGCAAGAGGTGATTGAGAATTTACGAACACAAAAGGAAGAAATGAAAACCCAACTCCACAAACTCAGTATCGCAACGGAAGAAACGTGGAAAGAAATGAAAAGGAACAGTGAACAAGATTTGGAAAATTTAATGGAACGGTATAACCGGGCGCTCGAGAAGATTTCGAGTTAGAGCTCTGTCAATCGGAAACGCAGCCAACTCTCTTGGGCGTTGGCGCAATCCCTATTTTTGGTGGAACCGGCTCTGACGCTCTTTGATGCCCCGGCTCAGAAGTCACCCGCACGCTGATCTTTGTGTTCCTGATTGTTGACTTCTTCCTGTTCTTTCCATCCTTGTGCCATTTCTTTCGCGTTCTTAAAAAACAGGCGCTATTCCCCGCTCCCGAAAAACCGGCCAATCAGAAACAGTAGACAAATTTTCCAGATACAAAGAAATTTGTCTCTTTTCTGTGCCTTGGGTTTCCTCTTATAACCCCTACATGGATCTGAAACGAAACCATTTACTCGCCAATCAAAGAATTTTGGTATTAGTGGAAGATCTTTATGAAGATCTGGAACTCTGGTACCCCGTTCTTCGGTTTCGGGAAGAAGGAGCCCAAGTGGTTCTTGCCGGAACGGGAAAGAAAACATATCAAGGAAAGCACGGGTATCCGGTCACGGTCGACAGCCATATCAATTCCATAACAGGAAAAGATTTCCATGCTGTGGTGATTCCAGGGGGCTATGCTCCTGACCGTCTTCGGCGGTATCCTGAAGTTCTTTCTCTCATTCAAGATATGTACAAGAGTGAAAAAGTTGTAGCGGCCATTTGTCATGCAGCCTGGATTCCCATCTCGGCCGGGATTGTCAAAGGAAAGCGCATGACCTGCTTTGCTTCCATTAAAGATGATCTGATTAATGCCGGCGCTCTGTATGAAGATGCGGAGGTGGTGCGTGACGGCCTGCTGATCTCCTCCCGGCAACCAGAAGACCTTGGCGCATTTTGTCGGGAGATCATTCAGGCATTAGGCCCATCAACAGGTTAAGAAAAGAGGCTTCTCTCATGAGCAGCCTCATATCGAAATCCGGACCAAGCCCCTTTCTTCATTCGGATCACCAATGGCCCGGGATCTATGGGAGAAACCTTTGGCTCTACTATCTCGCCATCTTTCCTAAAGCCGAGATAACTCCACCGTTCATCTTGAATACCCTGCTTGATCCCTCAATCTTCCTTCTTGTCCCAGATGCATTGACGGTCAGATGGTTTTTGACGCCTGATGCTCCAGGAACCCTTACTGCAAGATCTTCGGACAGGGACTTTTCGAATACATCATTCACGACACCGCAGAGATACACTTCGGGTATCAACGCTATAAGCGCGGCTGACGAATTTCTTCAACATGCCTATGAAGAACAGATGCACGCCGACCAACTCGCGTAGCGCAACCTGTATTTAGGGGGTAAATCGCATTTATCGTCCGAGGGACTTCTTGGTCGCAGTCAATCTGAATAGGTTGAATCAAAATCCTTGGCCGAGATGATTAAGGAGGGATTGCCAAATAAATAGCTAGCGACAGTTCCGGGAAATAGACACTCTTCTTAAACAAAGATGATCCCACGACCCGCCCGCCAGAAGCACAGTCAGACTTCCCCGTCCTCTTTCAAGTGGGGAAATAAAGCCCTAACCGAATTCCATTCAGGCGCGGCAGCCAACTCTTCAACGGAACGAGGAACGGGCTCTAGCAGCGAAATCGGAAGGAGACTTACAGGCCCTGAACGTTCCATTTTTGAAGAAATATCTGACACTGTCTATCAGGTCAGATTCCAACTATGACAGCTAAGGTCAAATGTTCCAAACTACGTTCATCCTTATGGGAAAAAGCGCTCTGTGATTATTTCGGCCCTCTGAAATTCATAGGCCGGACAACGCTTCTATCCACCCTTTCCCATCAAGAGTTGCTCGCAACCAAATTTGGTCACGGACAAAGGCTTCCGTCTTCAGGTATCAGACCCGGCTTCCATGAGTTCCTTGAATTTCATGAGATTCTGTTGAATTTTCAGTTGAGGATCCTCTCCGAACATTCTCAGGATGCCGACACCGATATGACCTCCTATTGGAGCATATTGGAGGGTGACTCGGACTTCCGTAGAGTTTCCTTCGTCGATGGGTTTAAATTGAACCGATCCGGCATGTTCCACATCGGAATGGCCTACCGACCGCCACCCGATGAGTTCGTGTTCTTTTTCATTGATAATCTCGGCTTCCCATTCAATAGTAGCGTCACGACTGACATGCTCAATAGCGGGAACCGTCATGATCCATCGCGAACGGGTTGGAGAGAGGATCTCAACGGTTTGTATCTCCTCCATAAACCTGGGGAGATTTTCGAATTGTCGCCAAAAACGAAATAATTCGTCAGGCCGTCGGTGAACCATGACCGCGGCCTCAATTTTTACAGCCTGAGCTGGTTTAATTTTTCTCCGACCTATTCCGGATGTGGGGGACGTCTGGAGACCTTGGAGACCCTGAACAAGCAACCCTGTCCCTATTCCCGCAAGAATCAGCCGTCCGAAGAAGCCTCCTTTTAATCCGATCCACGTTAACAAACCGCCGCCAACGATTGAGGGTATGGGACCCGTCAATCGGATACAAGAGCGCATATTTTTGTCTTCCTTCACTTCGCGAAGATCCGATTTATGCGTCGAATAATGTTGTTTTTCGGAGATAATTTCCCGCATAACACCCTCCTCAATTGAAACCCGTTACCTCCACATATGATCGATCAAAGATATTTTTTCCATCTGCGCTTTTATCCTTTCCGATGTCGGGCCTAGGTACATATCCAGGCTGAATCGTCCCGGGCCCCAGACAGACACATAAAGTAATCCTCCCATCATTGCGATGTTCTTTAAAAACATGATGAACTGGGTTTGGTTCGAAAAATCCGTATGGAAAATAAGGGTCGTCGGAATCATGAAGAGAAACAGGATCGTCGATCCCACATGAGTCCAGAATCCCAATAACAGAGATAATCCGGCACCGATCTCAACCAGGATAGCCCCGATAAGAAAAATCTCCGTCGCGGGCATCCCCATCGAAGCCATGTATTGTTGGGTGGCCTCAGGATTGGCAATCTTGTGCATTCCTGAAAGAAGAAAAAGCGCTCCCAGCATGATCCGTCCCAACAACATGAAAAAAGAATCATATGGTTGACTCGAACGCCTCATGCTCCACCTCTTTTCGATCCACCAATTATCACAGAGTTTTTAGAATTTTCCGGCTCGAACACACGGTTGATTGACGATTTGAACCGTACTGGACTGAGACTCGTCTTCTCCTCTCGTTTCAACAAACCGCACGCCCTTTCTTATTGTTCAACGAGGGGCATCTACCTACAGGGCACGATGTTCATGGAAATAGACTTTCCGCTCATCCGGCCTTCTCAGGAACCCATCCTCCTTCTCCGTAACGTGGTGACAACGTCACGACCACATCTCTTGTATCAGGTCTGCTTCCGTGGGGGAACTATCAAAAACCCTTATGACAGACATAAATTTCTCATTGATCTGAACGCGCCATGCCCATTCCACCATCATACGATCCTGGTATGAACCGTTTGGCTGTAAAAAAAGGTTGGCTCAGGCCAGGATTTCGTTTTCTCTCATCAAGTCTTCCGGGTTTCGTCATCAATTTGTCGGACCTGCCGTCCCGAGCCGGCAAGAGGAGAAATACGTGCGGATAAGAAGCTGCCTGACAAACATTTGACGAATAGGTACACTGCCAAAAAGAAATCTCACAAAAGTCGGAGTTACTTCGGTGCTGGGTTCATACTTCCTTTTCTGAATTTTCTCACTTCTCCATGACACCTGCCTCTCAACAACGCCAAGTAAGACAGTTTAAATGGGTCATTGGTATTCCCTATTTTGTTCAAGGCAGCAGCTATCTGACAGAAGTTCCTCTTCTGTATTTCATCAAAAATTTTCTGGCCATGGGAGATGCGGGAGGGCAATTATTCGATTCGTTAAGGAGTATCGGTTGGCTCATTAAACCCTTATGGGGGTACATTTCCGACCGAATCCCCCTCTTTCACTATCGACGGAAGTCCTGGTACATCCTCATGGCCTGCCTGACCTTGGTATTCTGGTCCATCAGTGCCATCTTTTTGTTAGCCGGGATTCGTCTTCCTCTTGCGTATTTGTTCATCTTCAATTTAGCTTTTTCCACTTATGCATTCGTGGATGTCGTCTGCGATGCGCTGATGGTAGAAAAGGGACGCCGGCTCAACAAAGTGAGCTCTTTCATAAACTTTCAATGGACGGTGTTGAGTCTCGCCAATGCCGGAGCCATTTATCTCGGTGGGTGGTTTCAACAACAAATTCAATCCGGGCACCTGGAATACTGGATGGTGTTTGTCACCGCCGGCATTCCCTCTCTCGCGACGGCTGTCGTCGGATGGCGCAATATTGACGAAACCCCCGTGGAAGCACCTTCTTCGCAGAGGTCGTCCAAAACGAACTGGAGTCGTGTCCGCCAGTTCATAACCACGCTCCCTTCACAGTTCTCGCATTTCCGACGAAGCAATCGAGTGACCTGGCTCCTTGTTCTGTTTATCTTTTTTTGGAAATTCAGCCCATCGATAGGTTTTATCGAGCGGAGTTACCTGATCGACGTTCGCCATTTCCAACCTTCCTCCTTTGGAACGATCTTGTCCATTGGAGGCATCACATTTCTTCTCTCCATTTTGGCGTATCGCTGGGTGGTCAATCATTATCGGGGTGTGGCCTGGAACCACTATCTGTTTGCCATGGTCGGTTTGGGCATCATCTCCTTTCCGTTAAGTTTCTATCTCTATCTTCCCCCCGATCATCCTTGGTGGAATCTCTTCGAATTCCTCCGCCATTGGCCGGTCTCTCTGAACCCCTTTCCTGAGTGGAACAGGTACGAATGGTTTCGGTTGGTCACGGAAACGATCCTTGGATTTGCCACTATTCCCGCTTTTATCATTCCGTTAACTCTGGCCGGAGAGACAGTCAAATTACAACATGCGGGGATGGGATATGCGTTTCTCATGGCTCTCTCTAATGTCACCACTCTCTTCGAAGGAATCGTGGGAGCAGGACTGTTTCAACTCTTTTCTCATCCGGGCATGGGTTGGATGCTGTCCGCCTTTCAGGGATCATGGATGGACATCGCGGTGGTACCTGATACACGCACACTTATTTTGCAAGTGTTTGTGTATATCAGCCTGACATTTACGCTTCTGACGATTCCTTTTATTGTCCTCTTGAAACAGGAGCTGGAACGACAGGGTATCGTCATCCATCTTGGAAAATCAGAATGAGAGAACTCGTCGCGCGCACCGTGCCGGGGTTCTTCGCCTCGAGCAAGTTCGAACAAGCTGGATACAGACCTCTCTCCCTCTCGCGAAAATAAAAAATCTCTAGAAGACAATTCCGGCTAGACCGCATAATAGACTGAAGATGCAGGGGTTTTTTGACCTATTTTCTCTTTCGCAATGGTCTCTCAGCCAAACCAGGGTTATCCCTAGTTCACCCAGGGCTTTTTTCATGGTAGTAAAGACCCATGTTTTTTGTCACAAAGGGAGGTCGTTTGACGTAAGAACGCTCATAAAAGGAGTTGCAAGATGATCACGCACCCTGGGAAAGAAAAAGACACAGATACCGCCAGCCTCTCCGAAACAACTCAAGGAAAAACAGGTCACCCCATGCTTCTGAGTGTCCCTCTTCTCGCCGCACTCAAGAATGCAGGAACATCTCATATTTATGCCGATACCGCCGACAGTGAAGAATTACGAGAACTATTGGAAGTTGAACGCGGGGCCCTTCTGGAAGAAATTGACGGAAACACCATCAATCAACCGCTCGTGACCCCAGTCCTCAAACGGTATCTGAACGAAAACCTGCCAACATGGATGGAAGTTGAAGGCAAGGACAAGTCAGGGTCTCGGGAGCTCCTTCCAACGCTCTATAGTTGGCTGTTGGGAAAGATAGGGCAGGACATAGTCCACGCATTTGCCAGTGGTCGCGAATGGGACATTAGTCTACAACTCCATATGAGGGTCATCTCCGACCTCAAAACAGCAAAGGAACTCGGACGTTGGCTGCATCGCTTCGTTCCGGGTGTACTGGTTAAAGTCCCTTTGACCCCTCATGAGCCTGAATGTTTTCTCATGGCACGGGATTTTGAGAAAGAAAGCATTCCTGTCAATTTCACTTCAACCTTCTCTGCACGTCAGGCCGTCGCAGCAGCGTTGTTGGGAAACGTCACCCGAACCAATATATTTATGGGAAGACTTGATCAAGGCCTCCAGGCAGGACGGGTCGGCGCTCATGTTGCCTTAGAAGCCCAGCGGATGTTGAAGAAGCTGCGAAAAAGCGCGGGCAGTAAAACGCAACTCATCGTGGCAAGTATGCGCAACTGGCAAAGCTTTATTCTCACGGCCGGCTGCGACGTGTATACCGCGCCATGTAAAGTCCTGCGGGCGTATCTTGAACAACGGGAAGTATCGCTGGATTCGATTACAAGTCAGCTTGACACTTCATACGAAGATGGTCTCGACATTTCTGACGAGACGATGGCCAAGATGGGAGCTGAACGCATTGCGAGGCTCTACCACGTCGAGTCTGAATTTGTGGAATTTCTTCTCGAGTATCGACAGACAACCGAGTATCGGAACCTTGAGAAGCCCGATGCGCTCGTGAGACGTTTTGAGGAGGCAGGATTCAAAGATTTTTTCTACACCCCGACTTCCAAGGAATGGAAAGAGCTTCGCCGCGGAAAACTTCCTGACCTTGATGCGCAAATCACAAAACAGTTAGCGCTGGACACACTGTTTACGCTCCATGCCGATGCGGACTTTGAAGAACATCAGGAAGAGATCGATCGGCAGGTGGCACGCCATTTAACCGAAAAGATATGAGGCAAGCGAAATGAAGAAGCCCTACCGTTGAAAGATGAATGAAGAGCATTCACATGTTACTCTGAGATCTATCTTCACATGAACATGGAAAACCATCTACATGTCGCCCCCACGGTCGACCATCAATCATCGCAAGAGTTTTTCCCAGTTGGCGTGGAAGGTTTTCTCACGTAGAGTGCGCGCGCCTGGGAAAAGAGCTGTCAGATCGTGGATCCATAATTTTTTGCCGTTTTTCGCCACCCTTCTGTGATGAGATAATGAGAGAGAATGAGTCGAAGGAAAACGATCTAAAATCGGAATAGTCACAATGAACGACTTAACTCAACCGGCACGTTTATTTCTTGTTGACGATCACACCCTCGTCTTAGAGGGATTAAAAAAACTACTCGAACCGCATTATCATATTGTCGGAGATGCTCAAGGAGCTGATAATTTAATTGAGCAAGTCAAGCAGCTGAAGCCCGATATCCTTCTTATGGATGTCACCCTGCCCGGTCAAAACGGATACGAGATAACACGCAAACTCAAGGCACTTTACCCGTCCTTAAAAGTCATTTTTGTGTCCATGCATCTGGAGCCCACCTTCATCATGGAAGCGTTTCGTGCAGGTGGCGACGGATATGTGCCTAAACAAACCGCCGCCAAAGAACTCATGGCCGCTATTGACCAGGTCCATCGGAATAAGCTGTACATTTCTCCGATTGTGCCTGAAAACGTGAAACAATCCATCTTCGATCAAATGCAAGGAATTCCGGGAAATGAACTTTCGGGTAAGTTAACCACCAGACAGACCGAAATTTTAAAGTTAGTGGCACAGGGATTTTCAGCCAAAGACATGGCTGAAACATTAGGTATTTCTGAAAGTACCGTCGCCTTTCATAAAACGCAGATTATGCAGGCCTTGGGTCTCAAAACCAAGGCGGACCTCACGAAATATGCCGTCCAGAAGGGGATTTCTACGACGCAATAGCTTTTGCGCACACCACACCAATCGAAGGTGAAGGGAAATTCCGAGAGATTCGATTGCAGGACGCTCTATGAATACCCTTCCGCAGTGACGGCATGAGAAAAGTCTATCGAGGAGAATCGCAAGGATACAATCCGGAAGGAACAATCATTGGCCAGGATTAGGCCGATATAATGCCGTGTGAGATCGCATATTTTGTGAGTTCCGGGGCCGTTTTGAGCCCAAGAGCCTGCATAATTCGTGTCTTATGAAATTCAACTGTTTTGACAGCCACATCTAATATAACCGCCACATCCTTATTAGATTTCCCCTCAGCCACCAGTTGGAGAATTTCCATCTGCCTTTGAGTCAGGATATCCGGATCGGGGCCAGACATGGGCATTGAGCTATTCGTCGGATGGAGAGCCTGATCCACGATTCCAGCAGCAACCGATGGAGAAACATAGGTTCGCCCCTGAGACACCTCCTGAATAGCAAAGATTAATTCTTTAGCCGCCGATTGTTTCACCACATAGCCTGATCCTCCGGATTTGAAAGCATCACGGACAAAACTCTCTTCGGTATGCATCGTGAGAAAAATGAGTTTGGTCTGAGGTTCACACTTTTTTATTTGGCGGGCCGCTTCTAAACCATTCAACAAGGGTAATGAAATGTGGCTCTTCAGCAGAATCTGTGGGTGACTTCTGGTTCGGGTAGAGCTCCAAGT